>JAFWBQ010000080.1 GCA_017507125.1 Lentisphaeria bacterium | reverse complement strand
TATCGCCTTGGCACGCAAATTCCTGGATATTATTTTTAGAACTTTGAAATATAATTGGGTGTTCGAGGACTTCACTCAATTCAAATTGAAAGAAAATTAACAAAAAAATCCACATCGAAGTGGAAATTTATCATAGGAGTTGAATATGTTTGAAAGTTACGCTGCCATTGCAAAACAAGTTTGGAGTCTTGATAAATCCATCAAGCGTTATCCCAGCTATACCGGCACTCTTGCCATGAATGCCATGGCCCGTCTGGGAAAAATCACCGGAGATATGGAACTGATCGAAGAGATCCGGCAGATGCTCACGCCGTTCATCAATGGCGAAGTTCCAAGCGTCGGCGGGGCATACGGCCCCACCGTCTACCGTTTCGGCGGCAATGCCGCAGCTTTCATGTATTCCCGCGGTCTCATGCCTGAAGCCCGGGAAACGCTGCTCAAATCCGCCGAAATGCTCTGTTCAGAACAGCCCCGGAATCAGGATGGCATCTTTGAATGGCCCCAACGCCCCGATCAGCCGGAGTGGCACGATTTCATCTGGATCGATACTGTTTTCGGCGTCTGTCCCTTTCTGGTCTGGGTGGGCAGGGCATTTGACCGTCCCGACTTCATTGATGAAGCCGTCAAACAGATGCTCGGTCACCATCACCGGCTTTTTGATCCCTCGATCAAACTTTATTTTCAGGCATTCAACGCCTGGGGCAGCGGCATCCTGACTCCCAGTCATTGGAGCCGGGGCGAAGGATGGGGATTGCTGGCTCTGGCTGAAATGCTTTATGATCTCCCCAAAGATCACCCCGGATACGCCGGACTTTTGCAGGCATACCGGGAAAACCTTGAGGGATGCGCCGCCTGTCAGGATGAAACAGGCATGTGGCATCAGGCTCTTGAAATGCCCGAAAGCTATCTTGAAACCTCAGGCACGGCCCTGATCCTTTACGCCATCAGCAGAGGATTGAAAAACGGCTCCATCGCTGAAAAAGAGCACGACCGCTTCCTCAAGATCTACCTGAAAGGACTCCGGGCACTTCTGGGCTACATCGGACTTGACGGTTCAGTCTGCAATGCCTGCAAGGGATGCCTTGCTCCAGGATCGGGATCAGGGGCAGATTATGCGGAGCATCCGTGGGTCCGCAACGATCAGCATGGCACAGCCGCAGTTATGATCTGTCTCTCTCAGGCGGAAACTCTCTGTGCCAAACTGAAAATGATCCCGACTCCGGCTGAACTTCTCAAATTCCAATGAGACACAAAGAGGAACCTTGTGGAAAAATGAAAAAGATAAAGACACTTGCTCTGGCAGAAATCGCAGATCCCGCCGCCGCAGCTGAAATCGGCAAATATTGTGATGTTACCGTCAGAAAGTTGACCGACGAGGCAGCTGTTCTGGCTGAAATTACAGATTACGAAGCTGTGATCGTCCCCTATACTGTAAATATGCTTATCTCTGAAGCGGTCATTGATGCCGCTCCGAATCTGAAACTCATCGCCTCAACTTACGGCGGGACACGGCAGAACATTGCTGATCTCCATGCCATCCGCAAAGGGATCACTGTGATCCATACAGGAGCTTCCCGTGAACGGCCCATGGCTGAGTACACTCTGGGGCTGGTACTGGCAAGTCTGCTCCGCATTGCAGACTACCATGCAGATATGACCAGAGGCAACGAGGCATGGCCCCGGATGAAATATCCCCGGACGCGGATCCTTCACAACCGCAAGGTCGCCGTAGTCGGCTGCGGCAGGATCGGAAAAGCGATCCTCTCACTCTTCCGCTGCTTTACAGACAAACTTTCTGTGGTAAGCAATCACCTGAGTGCAGAAGAATCCGCAAAGCTGGGGGCCGTCAAGATGGAACTCAATGAAGCCTTTGCACAAAACGAAATCATCATTCTCGCCGGAGGCAACAATGCCTCCACCTTTCACCAGGTCGGAGAAGCGGCCTTTGCCGCCATGCAGAAAGATGCTCTTTTTGTCAACATCGCCCGGGGACAGATGGTGGATGAGGCGGCTATGATCCGTGCCGCACAGGAAAAAGAAATCTTTCTTGCCCTGGATGTGTTTGAAACAGAGCCGCTGTCTGCTGATTCACCGCTCCGCAAAATGGACCGGGTACTGCTGACGCCCCACCGGGCGAACAACTCCATTGAGTTTGAGGAACGGTGGAGCTGTCTTGCCGCCGATATCGCCCTTTTTGCCGGAGGCAGCACACCTGAGTCCGCTCTGACAGAAGCAAGAGCAATGGTCATGAGTGAGTCCTGAAAACGTTTTTTTCCCGGAGCCGTTTTTCTGTTGACATAAAGAAAGATGCTCCGGCAGAGAGATAGCTCCCAATATTGTCTTACTTAAGGATTTATCAAATGTTCCCCCATCCTTTTTCCAGTACCTTGTACGAACACTATGAAGCGATCAATGCCCGCTTTTTTGCAGAACGGGATACATTGCTCTATTCGCTCCAAAGCCGCTCTGATGCGGAGCGATACATAAAAAGAGTCAGAGAGAAACTGAATGAAAATTTTGCGCTCCCCCCGCGTCCGGTGCCGGAGTGCCGCACAACGGGAAGTTTTGAAGCCAACAAAGTGCTGGTTGACAAGCTGCTTTTCCGCTGCTCCGGAGAACGGTGGTGTTCCGCCTGGTTTCTGCGTCTGCCGGGAACAGAACGCCGTCCGGCGGCACTGCTCCTTTGCGGACACAGCGACAACGGAAAGTTCAGCGATGCTTATCAGATGGCGGCATTCGGACTTGCCCGCAAAGGCTTCGGAGTCATGTTCGTGGATCCCATCGGTCAGGGGGAAATGTATCAGCACAGGGAGACGCCCGGTCTGTCCCCCACAGATGCCCACAACTACCTCGGCCGTTTATGCACCCTTGACGGGGGCAGTCTGAGTACACTTTTTGTCAATGATGCCATGTGCGCCATTGACAATCTCATGGTGCGGAGCGAGATCCTGCCCGGTCCCGTCTGCGTCACCGGCAACTCAGGCGGCGGTCAGATGACCTATTTTCTCCACGGACTTGATGACCGGGTCGGATTTTCCGCAGCCTCATGCCACATGAATACGCTCCGGGCGATTTTCCGGGACGAAACCGCCACCGATGCAGAAAGTTCCCCTGCCGGATTGATCGCCGCCGGATGCGACCGTCCCGATTTTGCTATTGCAGGCGCTCCGAAGCCGCTGCTGCTCATCGGTCAGGACAATGACTTTATTGATCTGCGGGGGGTGAAAAAGGCTCATGCCGATATCCGGCACATCTACGATCTTTTGGGGCGCAGCGGCAATCTTGAGATGCGGATCGGTTCAGGAAATCACGGATTCGTCAAACACGGCCGCGAAGCTGCCTACGCCTTTTTTACCAAACACGTCATGGGCAGAGAAGATGCCTCAGAAGCTGAGGATATCACCCCTGTTCCGCCGGAAATAGGGAATGTCACTCCCTCCGGGCGTGTCATTGATATGGAAAACATGCGTTCACTCCCTGAAATTTTTCAATCTGCGTGGAAAAAACGCCCTTTTACTGCATCTTCACATGAAATTTCCTCATTCCTGAAAAAAACACTGCAGTTGGAAAACTTTGAAGCACAAGCTCCTGACTACCGTATCATGCGCCCCCATACGGAACAGGAACTCCAGTGTGCCTGCTGCCGCTGGGTCTGGAACACGGACAACACACCGGCAGTAGCGGGGATCAGCATGTTTCTTCCCGGTTCCCGTTCACTGATACCGGAGGGCAGAAAAGCAACCCTCGCCGTGGCAGAAGAATCTGCGCTGCAGGAGCTCCGCGCCAGAGTGGGGGCAGATGAAACTGTGTTCGCTCTGGATATGCGGGGCATCGGTATCTCTGAATCAGAAATCGGTATATCCTGGGGCGAATACCACATTGAAATGGGAAGGGAATATTTTCTTGACAACTCCGGACGCCTTATGGGGGAATCTCTTGCCGGCGGCAGAGTCCGCGACCTGCTGAGCGCTGTTGCACTGCTGAACTCCTGCGGGTATGATGATATCACGCTGGCAGGCTCAGGACATGCCGCACTCATGATCGCCTATGCCTGCGGCGCCATGGGGAAAATTCCCGGAGTTTCCCGCCTCACGCTGAAAAAACTCCCTGCAACATTCACAGAACCGGATCTCTCTCTGCGCTCAACTGTATTCCTTTCAGGAATGCTTCAGCACTTTGATCTGCCCCAGCTCTATGCACAATTGCAAAGTGATTATCAGGTGCTTATGGAGAAATCACTTTGAGTAAATAGAGAGTTCCTGTAAAAAACAGTTGAAAAAAAGTCCGGCAGGTGTTATATTAGATAGATGTTTTTTTATCTGACTTCAACATACAGCAAAGGATAAACTGTTTATGGAACATGAAAACAACAATAACAACTGGTCAGGACAGCTGGGATTTCTGCTTGCCGCCGCAGGTTCATCCATCGGATTGGGCAACATCTGGCGTTTTCCCTATATGACAGGAACCAACGGCGGCGGAGTCTTTGTGCTGATCTACATACTGGTTGTATTGTTGATCGGAGTTCCTCTTATGATGGCTGAAATCGCCCTCGGACGCGCCGCAGGTGCCAACCCCGTCAGAGCCTTTTCCACTCTGGCGCCTGCCAGAAGTCCCTTGACCATGGTGACAGCCACTCTTCTGCTGATCGGTGCCGTCATCATGCTGGTTACGGGAAATCCTGCCGGGGCGTTGATCGTGGGAGCCATTGCCGCCATGTTTATTGCCTGGGGATGGAAAACAGTCGGCTTTTTCTGCGGACTTGTTCCCATCATTCTTCTTTCCTACTACGGTGTCATCGGCGGCTGGACTTTGATCTACATTGCCGACTCCATCCGGGGCGTCAATAACTTCACCACCATTCAGGGGGCGGATGAGGTGATGAAACCTATCCTCTACGCCACAGGCAACTGGAAATGGGGCGTGGTCGCCGGACAGCTCCTTTTCATGGCGGCGTGTCTCAGCATCTCCCTTGCCGGAGTCCGCAAGGGCATCGAAAGGTGGAGCAAAATGCTCATGCCTCTGCTTTTCATCCTCATGTGCGTCCTCATCGTCAGAGGATTGACTCTGCCGGGGGCAGTCAAAGGATTGCGTTTCTTCCTTGAACCCGATCTTTCAAAACTGACTGCCTCAAGCATCATCGCCGCTGTGGGACAGGCCTTTTTTACTCTCAGTCTGGGCATGGGCATCATGCTGACCTACGGCAGCTATCTCAACCGCAAGGCGGATATCACTAAAGCCACTTTCGGCGTTATCGCTCTGGATACCTTAGCTGCCGTCATGGCGGGTATCGCCATCTTCCCCGCCGTCTTCGCCATGGGATTCCCTGCAAGCGGCGGTCCGGATCTGACGTTCAAAGTACTGCCCGCTGCATTCAATATGATCCCCGGCGGACTGGGTGTCATCTGGAACGTGCTCTTTTTCCTGATGCTTGCCATCGCCGCTCTGACCAGCGCCATCAGTTTGATCGAACCCCCGGCAAGCATCCTTGCAGGGGAATTGAAGATGAACCGCAAATGGGCAGTGGTCACAGTCGTGGCTGTCTGCTCCGTTCTCGGTGTCTTCTGCGCTCTGAGCATGGCTGACTGGAACAACCTTTCTGCCATCGGCAAAGTCGTGGAAAAGATCTGGTACGGCAAGGCACCCGGTTCATTCTTTGATATGCTCGACAGTTTCTGCTGCAACTGGATCCTGCCCATGCTGGGGCTTGCCACCACCATCTATGTGGGGTGGGTTTGGGGCAGCCGCTACGCTCTCAAAGAGCTGCGCGAAGGCAATGACGGCAGCCTTGACAACAGCCTCTGGCTTCTGCTGGCAGGTTTCAAAGCCAAAGACGGCGGCAAAGACCGGCGTTATCTTTTCACCTTCGGCATCCTCTGGGGAGCCGCTCTGCGCTGGCTGTGTCCGGTGCTGGTACTGCTCGCCTTTTTCAACTGCATCGGCGTTATCAAGTTCTGAGGTTTGAACAACGTTCCGGAGCTTTCATTTAAGGAAAATGATGATGATTCACTCAGCTTTATGGATCGCTCCGGAAGGGGCGGAAAATGTTGAGCCTTGCCATTTCAGGGCGGAAAAAACCATCAACATCGGCACCGTTCCCGGCAGTGTAACTGTGCAAATCGCCTGTGACAGCTGCTATTACCTTGAGATCAACGGAATAAAGATCGGCAGAGGCTCTGCCAGAGGAACTCCTTTCAAGATCTTTTACGATGAGTATGAAGTTGCCCCTTATCTGAGAAAGGGGAACAACTTTATTTCTGTTCTCTGCGTCTGCATGAATTACCCGGCTCAAGCCTCCATGCCGGTGGCGCCCGCCCTGCGGATGGCTTTGGGGGATCTTGCTTTGACTGATACTTCCTGGCAAATGCGGCTTTGCACAAAAGAGTGGCCCTCAGGAGGACCCCTTTACTGCGCCCAGACGGGATACGCCGAAGTGCGGAATATGAATTATGAGGGCAAAGATGAATTTGTCACCTGTATCGCTCTCCCTGAAAACTCCCCTCTCTGTGCCAAAAAACTGGTTGTAAGGGATATCCCCCAGCCTCTCGAAGAACTCAGATTTCCCATTGACATCCCGGCAAGCGCCTTTGTGCCTCCCTGTGACCCGCAGGATATGGCATTTGCCAAACGCTCCACAGCTGAAGCTCATTCCCCTCTTCCCGCCGGTTCAGAGGGGAACTTTTATGCCCTTGCCTCAGGCGGAACCTGTTCCGTGGAACTGCCTGTGCCACCCGGCGGAGGCGGCGTCACATTGGTGGCGGATTTCGGCAAAGAGATCTCAGGCGCCGCTGAAATAGAAGTGACTTCTGCCGCCGCAGGCACCATCGTTGATATCGCCTATGAAGAGGAACTTTATCAGAATGACCGTTTGCGTGCGGATCATACCCACACAAACCCCACCTACCAGTTTGCAGACCGTTTCATATTGCGTCCCGGAAGGCAAACTGTGGGCAGCTGCCTTATGGACCGGGGATTCCGCATGATACAGCTCACATTCCGCAACATACAGGGAGCTGTAACGCTCCACCGGGTCAACGGTGTTGACCGTCGCTATCCTTTTGCCAAACGGGGGACTTTCTTCTGCGGTGACTATCAGCTCAACCGCCTCTGGGAAACGGCTCAGGAGACTCTTTCGGCATGCACAACCGACATTTTTACCGACTGCCCCTGGCGGGAGCGTCTTTTTTACAGCAATGACTTTCTCATTGAAAACAGGACTTGTCTGAAGATGTTCGGAGATCTCAGACTCCTCAGAAGAGCTTACAGACTCATCTTTTCCTCAGACAGAGCCGACTGTATGTTCACCAGCTGCGCCCCCTCTTCGGCGGAGGAGATCTTTGAAAAGGGAAAAACCGATTTCCATGTGATCCTCTCAGGCGAATTGATGCTTCTCAGAGCATTGTGGGAGTACTATCTCCATACAGACGATATTGAAATCGTTAAAGAGTGCCTCCCCCAGCTGCGGAAGATGCTTGAAGAGTTCAAATCATGGCTGGATGACAACAACATCCTCTGCCCTCCTGTTGAGTACTGGAACTTCTTTGACTGGTCCTTTGAACTCAACGGCATGACCTTTTCAGGCAAACGTACCTCTCTCTTGAACTTTGCCTATATCATCGCCGTCAAACACTTCAATCAGCTTGCCGGGAAGACGGGAGAAGAACCTTTCTGTTCCCCTGAAACAGTGCAAAAAATCCTTGATGCCACCATAGAGACCTTTTTTGACTCTGATAAAGGGTATTTCCGCAACTCACTTGAAGATCCCGCAGCTTCCATGGAACTCCTCACAGCTCTGGGGGTGGCAAGAGAAGATCTCAACGTGGTCAACACAGGACGCCTGACTCATGCCCTTGCCCTGCTGGCAGGAGCTGAAAAAGAGTATTGCCATCCCCTCTCTGACAGCGAACTTCTGACGCCTGAACTTTATTACAGCATATTTATTCTGGATGCCATGGAGAAAATGGGGACTCCCCATGAAGCTCTGGCATATATCCGGCGTCACTGGGGCGCCATGCTGGATTCAGGAACGCCCACCTTGTGGGAAAACGGCGTCCACAAAAAGGGGAAAGCCGGTTTCGGCGGTTCCGCAAGTCTGTGCCACGGTTTCAGCACCTCCCCTGCGGCCTTTCTCCAGAGTGCCGTGCTGGGTGTCAAACCCCTTGAACCCGGTTTCATGGTATTTTCTTTTGATCCTCTTCTGCCTGAAGTGGGATTTGCACAGGGACATGTTCCCACCCCCCATGGCGCTATCCGGTGCAGCTGGCGCAGGCACGAAGGGTGGCACAATGAATTCTGGATGACTGCGACGCTCCACGTTCCTGACGGCTGTAAAGCAAAAACCCCCGCCGGGGAGTTCCCGGCAGGGGATCATGAGCTGAGCTGGTAAATCTGATCGTTTTAAGTTTCAAACATTGGCGGGGCTGTTGCAAAACATCAGTTGCCGATAATGTCTGGTCTACAGACCGGAACCACCATTCCCCCCGTGTTCAACGCCACGGGGGTTTCTTTTACCCACGAGCCGGTTGGCAGTCTGCGGGCGTTTTCGTTGTCAAGTATGACCAAACAAAAGGTTTAGTCACACACTCAGCCCCTCAGTACTGGCAAGCCGTCTGATTTTGCATGAGTGTCTGGTGCGGCACTTGGTCGGACATGTCAGACATGTCGGACAAGTCGGACTTTATTGGTGTGCCGCAGGTGCAAAAAAAGCAAAACATCGGGTTTTGCAACAGCCCCTTGTGTTTGCTTGAGTCAGGATCAAACGACCTGAGCGTCAAAG
>JAFWBQ010000079.1 GCA_017507125.1 Lentisphaeria bacterium | reverse complement strand
GAGTATATTTGCTATTTTAACAACGAGAGAGTATCTTTAAAATTAAAAGGAATGAGTCCGGTTCAATTCCGAACCCATTCCATGTAGTTTAACCCGTCCAAATTTTGGGGGTCACATCATAAAAAGGGCAGAGGACTTTTATGAATCGGAAATTACTGGATGAAACCGGTCAGATCTTTGACCTGACCGTCCATGATCGATTCATAGACAGCGTCGCCGATGGAGATGGCGCGGAGACCGTCCACACTCTTGGCGAGAATGTCAAACTTACGGGCAGGATCTTCACCGAGGAAGATATCTTCGTGGATGGCGCTGTCGCCACCGCCGTGTCCGCCTTCGCGCTTGACGATGTTGATGCGTTCACGACCCTCAAAGATGGGGAAGTAGTCGATGAACTGACCGCCGGCAGGGTAGGGATTGGGCAGAGCTGCACCGGCTGCTCCGCAGAATTCCATGGTCTCAATACGACCGTGGGTTCCGTTGAAGGCAAGGCTGTAACCTTCGTAGGGAGTGGAGAAGTTTGCAGAGTAGTTCAGCAGCACACCGTTGCGGTATTTGATGTTGGCAATGAAGGTATCGTGGATATTGATCTCAGAGTCAAACATACACATATCGGGACGATAGGTGGTGAAGAGCTTCTTGGTTCCTTCAAAGGCATTGATGTGGTCATCTTTGGCGAAGATGGAAGAGCTGCGGGTGGTCCAGCGTGCCTTGTAGGGGCACTGCATTTTTTCTTCGCACTCGTTGCAGTGACGGCCGTCCTTCCTGGAGGGGTTGAAGACGCCGTTGGGACCATAGTGGTTCAGAGCTCCGAAAGCGTGGACGTATTCCGGAACGCCGTCGACCCACCAGTTCACAAGGTCAAAGTGATGGCTGGCCTTGTGGATGGAAAGACTTCCGGAGTTCTCACGCATACGGTTCCAACGATGGAAATAGCTGGAGCCGTGCTTGATGTCGATGTACCAGTTCAGGTCAACATGAGTGACTCTACCGATCTTGCCGTCAACGATCATTTCACGGATCTTGGAGTGGACAGGGTTATAACGGTAGTTGAAGGTACAGATAACATTACCTTTGGATTTCTTCTCTGCTTCCATCACCTTGAGAGCATCAGCGGTGTTGGTGGTCATGGGCTTTTCGGAGATGACGTCAACATCATAACCGAGTCCGCGGACGATGTAATCAACATGGAAACGGTCCATACAGACCACGAGGATGGCATCGGGTTTGGTTTCAGCCATCATCTTGTCAAAGTCAGCTGCCAGATATTCAGGCACATCCTTGGCTTCGGGGATCTGATCTTTGCAGACCTGAAAACGGAGCGGATCGATATCAAGCATACCCACCAGTTCGGCACAATGTTTGAACTGACGGAGCATGGGACCGATGTACATGTAGATGGCTCTTGATGATACACCGCAAACTGCATATCTTTTCTTTTGCATAGTAAAACTCCCTTGTTTTTAGCTGTTTCTACGCGGGTTTCTATAATATAACTCATGATTTATTCTGCGTCAAGGAAAAAGAACAAAAAAACAGAAAATTTTTCCACCCAGCTTTCTTCACCTTTTTATCAGAATTTCATGTTCCTGTATGAAATCATCCGGCTGCTGACAGCTCCTGCCCGGTTTGTGAAAATTTTATTGCTCTTTTACACTGACACGACAGTTGTGCCTGCCCCGGATGCGGAACTCTTTGTAAATCAGTTTTTTTTCGGGAGCCGGGTGGGGATAAACTGTTTTGTACCACATCCTGCCGTCCGTATCTCTGAACGGCTCAGCTCCGCCGAGAATCTCAATGTACTGGCGGTTGACGACGTAACGGTCAAAATCACTCAGGGGATCGCAGATCCTGCCGGGGGAATTGACTGCATTGGAAATATTTTTGCCGAAGATCACCGGGAATGTATACTCTTCGCCGGAGTCCGTACAGTAAACATGATCCCCCAGCAAAAAGTCGCTTTCAACGATAAAATTTCCGTCAAAGAAGTAGAGAAACTCAATACCGGTATCCACTGTGTGAGTGATTTCAAAAACAGGAGTCCCGGCGCCGAGACGGTTGCGGTTCAGCTGAAGCAGTTCTTCCGAAGCCATCTTCAAAAGTTTTGTATAATCCTCGCTGCCGATTTTACAGTTCCAGCAGAGACAGGAACTGCATATCAGATCAAAAAGTATGCCGTTGCGCCGCACAGTTTCGTAATCGCTGCGGCCCCAGTTGGAAACACAGACACCCTGAAAATTTTTTGCCGAACTGCGTTTGGTCCAATCAGGGAGCTCCACGGCTCCGAAGTTCCCGAAAAGGTACTTCATGCCGCGCGTGTCATATTCCTGATCCAGTTCTCTGGCAATGCTCCAGTACCAGTGGAATATTTCCACCTCCTCATCAATCATATCTATGGCGGGATATGTTGCAGGTACTCCTGCAAAACCGTCGGCCCCCGCAGGGATCTCTGCTCCGCCGCAGGGGCTGCCGGTGAGAAAATGGGCGTTGAGAAGTTTGTCCCCCCAGATGATGGTTCCCACCCCCAGACCTTTCAGAAATGCCGCAGTGCGGTTGATGTCGCCGGCGTAGATCTGCGGTGCACTTTTTTTACTGCATTCAGGGCAAAGTCCGATGGAGTAATATTCATCGTGACCGATGTTGATGCGCTTGGGGTGAAAGAGGTCAACGGTTTCTTTCAGCAGATCAAAAAGGAGCGTATAATATTCCTCTTTTGCCGGACACGCTGTGTCAGGATAAGGGTCTTCTTTCCTTTCTGCAAGTTCAGGATGGGCGGCAAGAATATAGTCGCAATGAGAAAGACTGGGGACTTCCGGAATAACTTCAAGTTCCCGCTCTTCGCAGAAAGCGATGATTTCTTTCAGCAGCTGCTGAGAGAGGATCAGACCGCCGCCGTTGTCAGTGTGAATGGAGTTCTTGCTCCATGAGAAACTGTGTTGAAGTTTCATGGCTTTGGCAGGATACTCATTCATGAAAGAGGCGTATTTCAAATAAGCTTCATTGATTTCCGGGTGGCTCTTGTATTCCATGGCACCGCCCAGTTCCAACATGACAAAATTGTATTTATACCGGACAGCCAGGTCAATAATGGCATAAAATTCTTTCAAAGACGCTGCATCAGGGGGCGGCAGATAAAGTTTCAATCCCCGCCGGGAGGCTTGGGGCGTGTCAATGATGTGACACTCAAACTTTTCTTCAAGTTCGCCGAAACGGATCAAGCTCCATGCGCCGTAGAGCACTCCTCTTTGAGAGGCTGCGGCAAGATGAACACACTCTTTTTTGATGTCAAGCTCGTATCCCTCATCAGAAAATTTTTCCTGACTCTTGAGTTCAAGATTGACTGAAACCGCCCAGGGCAGCTGAGAAAGAACTTTTGCTGCAAGAGCGTTTGCCGTGCCCTGCAAGTGAGGCGTTCCGGCGGACCAGAAGAGAGCTTCTCCGCGGGTGATGTGCGAGAAAGACAGGGAAAAATCATTGAATTTCATATTTATTTGGATACTTGGATTTATTTTAGAGGATCTTCTGGCAGTACAATTCCGCAACGGTCGGCAAATTTCAGCGCAAAAGCAAAACGCTCCGGAGCGAGACGGGAAACTTCATGGGCATCTGATCCCAGATGGAATTTGCAGCCGCACTCTCTGGCAATAGTGAAAACCCGCACATATTCAGCAGGAAGTCCGTCAGCATCGGGGGCGGCTTTCTGATAAAGGGCGCTGATGTTGATTTCTATGGATTTGTTTTTTTCTGCGGCGCAGGAAAAGGCCGAAGAAAATTCCCGGTCGGAAATTCCGGATATGACCTCATCAAGTCTTCCGGCTGTACTTACCACAAAGGGGTGGGCGATGCCGAATGCAAAATCGATGTTGCAGCATTCATAGAATCGCGCCAGCAGCAGGCGGCGGATCCCCGGCGCATCTTCAAGCTCAACAGGACAGACGAAGTTCTTCATGTGAAAGTGGTGGGCGGGCACAAGAACAAAGTCAAAGAGTCGGGCGGACTCTTTCTTTAATGCGACTCTGCCTTGTCCCACATATTCAGTTTCGCATCCGAAGTAGAGTTTAATACCGCAGCGCTCTTCCTCAGAAAGAGTGTTGTACTCTTCTTTGACCGAAAGCACGTGTTCAACATTCTGAGGCGCATACCATGCCGAGGCGCCCGGAACTTTAGAGTCCCAGGTGTGATTGGCGATACCGGCAGTGGAAACTCCGGCTTCTTTCAAATGTCTGAGCATCTCTTTGAGGGTTGATTCTCTTTTGGCACAGGCGGAAAGATTTGTATGAAAATGAATATCGTGCATCTTTAAAAGTGTTCCTTTCTTAAACTTGAACTTGGGATCTTCAGCAAATCACGGTATTTGGCAACGGTCCTTCTGGCAACAGGATGTCCCGCCTGGTTGAGAAGCTGAGAAAGTTTGTCATCTGAAAGCGGATGCTTTTTATCTTCTTCATCAACAAGTTTTTTCAAAAGTTCCATGTCGGCAGTTCTTGACACACTGTCGCCGTCTTCACTGATATAACCTGTTGTGAAGAAATATTTGAAGGGAAAAACGCCGTGGGGCGTCTTCACATATTTTGAGGCCGCGGCACGGCTGATGGTGCTTTCGCTTTTGAATTTCAGATACTCCGCCGCCTGCTTCATGGTAAAGGGACGCAATTTTTCCGGTCCGGACTCCAGAAACGGACGCTGAACCTCTATAAGCATTTCCGCCATTCTCAATATGGTCCCCTTGCGGAACTCCAGGGCTTCAAGAAGGTTTTTCCCCTCTTTTGCTTTGGCGGCAAAATCCGCCCCTGCATCTGCGGAAGATGCCAGATCGGCATAGGGGGATAATTTATAACTGCGTCTCTCTCTGAGCAGAGACGCAGAAAAGGAACCCTCCTCATTTCTGACTATTTCCACTTCCGGGATGATGACTGTACCTGCTTGAGAGGGGACTGTGACAGGAATCAGATTGAGCTGACGCAGTTTCTGAAACATCTCTTCCAGATCGTTCATTGAAATATCCAGTTTCCGGACCACAGCATCAAGACGGTTCCGCATCAGATCATCAAAGTGATCGTTCAGAAGTTTTTCAAAAAGGGGTGTTTTTTCTCCCTTCCGCTCCAGTTGGAGCAGAAGACACTCCTGATGATTTCTGGCTCCGATCCCCGGAGGATCAAACTGCCGGACAATCTGCAGGGCCTGAGAGATTTCATCCATGGAGGCTCCGCAACTCATGGCAATATCCTCAAGAGGTGTTCTGAGCATTCCGTCATCATCCAGATTGAGAATAATGTTTTCGGCAGCCTCCCGTACTGCGGATGTAAGACCGCTGCAGAGATTCAGCTCTGACTGGAGTGTTTCACGCAGCGGACGCTCCTGAGCCGGTGTATAGAGCAGAAAATCTTCAACAGTTTCTCTGCTGTCGATTGTTTGTTCCGGGGGAAGGGGCAATTCTTCGTTCCAGGAATCACTGTTTTCGTAGATCTCTGCTTCGTAAAGGGATTCGTCTTCAGTCCCTTCCTGAACATCTCTTTCTGTGGAATCGGACAGACTCAGGGCATCCTCCGGCACTTCTTCGACTTCGATCAAAGGATTGGTGAGCAGCATTTCATTGAGTTTTGTCTCAAGTTCCTGACGCGAAAGAAAGAGAACCTCAAGCGCCTGACGCTGTTTCATGGTCAGATGCTGCTGCTGGGTCTGTTTTGCATCAAGCTGCAGATTGTTGCTGTTTGAAAATGTGCCGGCCATAAAAAATTTCTTTTTTTTTTTGAAAATTGGTGAAAAAACGATTTGATTTTTACACAAATAGAATTTACATTTATAAACGTGATTTTTCCAGTGAAAAAAACAGTTTTTTTTGTAAAATTTGCAAATTTTGACAGAAGTTTCTGAAATATGTTGAAAATAGGTGTGTTGGGCAGCGGCAGCAAAGGAAATTCATTGATCATTTCTTACGGGAAAGAGGCGCTCCTTGTGGATGCCGGATTTTCCCGCAGAGAACTTTTGAAGCGTTTGGAAAAACTGGGTTTTGATCCCTCTTCCATCAAATGTGTGCTGCTGACCCACGAGCATACGGATCATCTGAACGGAGCTCCTGTGTTTTGCGATACTTTGAAGATACCGCTGTGCGCCGCTGGAAATGTCCTTGCCATGAAAAAAAGAAAAAATGCCAGACTGCCGGAATTGCTTTGGAGCTTTGAACCCGGGGAACAGTTCGCTCTGGGGAATTTCAAGATCGCCAGTTTTTCCGTGCAGCATGATGCCATTGATCCTGTGGGTTTTGTCATCAGCTGCGGCGGATTCAAGGTGGGGATAGCTACAGATCTCGGTGAAGTCAGTCCCATGGTCAGGCGTAATCTCGCCAATTGTGAGATTTTGGTTTTGGAAAGTAATTATGATGTGGACATGCTCCGCAACTCCGATCGGGCTCTTTCGTTGAAAAACCGCATCGACGGCCGGCATGGGCATCTGGATAACCGTGCCGCCGCCGCCGCTCTGGAAAATTTGCTGGGAGACCGCAGCGAACTGTTGCTGCTCGCACACCGCAGTTCCGAGTGCAACACCCCGGATCTTGTTTATGAAAATATCCGGAGCCAGCTTCAGCGTTTGAACCGGAACGAGCTCCCTTTTGCTGTGCTTTCTCAGGATAACTGTTTCAAAGCCTGGCGGCACGTTGACGGAACTATGGATATTCAGGAGATCCCGTAAAAATGCAAGAAGTAAAGATCAACTGCAGAAGCTGCCATGCAAAACTTGATCTGAGCGATTTTACGCCTTTTGAAAAGGTTCCCTGTCCGGAGTGCGGGGCTATGCTCAGGGTGCCGAAGAGTTTTGAACGCTATCTTCTTGAGAAAATCTGCGGCAAGGGTGGGGATTCCACCGTCTACCGTGCCCTTGAACCGGAACTGGCACGCAGGGTGGCTGTGAAAATCGAAAATGACAGATCTCCCGAAGAAAGTGAAGAAACAAGTGAAGCTGCCAAACGTTTTGTAAATTGCGCCAGAATGAGCGGAAAAATCACCTGTCCGGGGATCGTTCCGGTTTACAATTGCGGCACATTTGATGGAAAATCCTTTCTGGTGATGCGCTATATGGAGCACGGAGATCTGGAACAGATGCTGAGACAGGGGAAATTGCCGGGCAGGGGCCGGATCCTTTCCTGGATCCTCTCGCTGATCCCTCTGCTGGTGGAATGCCGCAACAACAACATCGTTCATCACGATATCAAGCCCGCCAACATCATGCTGACTGCTGATGATGAAGCAAAACTCGGCGATTGGGATATTGCCGATTACCGGGACCCCGGGGATGTTTACACTCCCTGTTCCATGTGGGCAAGTCCCATTTATACAAGTCCGGAAAGGATTTTTTCCGGCGGCGAAGATTACAAAGGAGACATTTTCAGTCTGGGCGTGACCATCTATGAACTTATTTCCGGCATTGCTCCTTTCGGTCTGCACGGAGATACCGAGATGATTTTCGGACGTCGTAAAAATATGCAGTTTCAGCCTTTGACGGCTTTAGTGCCTGAAGCTCCTCCTGTTTTGTCGATCCTGGTTGCGGGAATGCTGGATTTTCTTCCTGCCAACCGTCCGGATTATGAGGAGATTTCAGATATACTTGGTACGATCATCAGAGAATGTCAGATGTGCAGGGATGACAAATTGCCTGAACAACAGTAAATGAAGGAACCTTTCAAGAATATGAAATATATAGGTGCACATGTAAGTATTTCCGGGGGCGTTGAAAATGCTCCTCTCAATGCTGCCGCTCTCGGAGCATCTGCTTTTGCCATGTTTACTAAAAATCAGCGGCAGTGGAGCGCTCCCCCCTGCAGTGAGGCATCTGAGAAGGCTTTTAAGGAAAATTGCGCCGCCTGCGGATACTCCGGGAAGCTGATCCTTGCTCATGACAGTTACCTCATCAATCTGGGGCAGCCTGATCCGGAAAAACGCAGAAAAGCCATTGATTCTTTTATCAATGAACTGGAACGCTGCCGTCAGTTGGGAATCGGACTGCTGAACTTTCATCCGGGAAGTTCCCTGAAGCAGGTCTCAGATGAAGAAGATATTGCTTTGATCGCTCAAAGTGTCAGAGAGGCACTTGAAGCGGTTCCGGACGTTACCGCTGTATTTGAAAATACCGCAGGGCAGGGGAGCAATATGGGATGGAACTTTGACCAGTTGGCGGCAATGATCGAAAAAACACAAATGAGTGACCGTTGCGGGGTCTGTATTGATACATGTCACGCCTTTGCTGCCGGATATGATCTCGTTTCCTGTGAAGGATACGAAAATTTCTGGGCGGAGTTTGACCGGAAAATCGGTATGAAATTTCTCAAAGGTATGCATCTCAACGATGCAAAAGGAAGCTGCGGCAGCAGACTTGACCGGCATGACAGTATCGGCAGAGGAAACATCGGGGTGGAAACATTCAAACGCCTGATCGAAGACCCGAGAACTGATAACGTTCCGTTGATATTGGAAACGCCCGATGAAAACATTTGGAAAGATGAAATTGCGTTGTTGAAGTCATTCGCAAAGTGATTTTTTGCTATTTAAAGGAAAGGAAAATGTGTATGAGAAAAATGATATTGCTGGTGTGTTTCGGACTTTTCTGTTGCGTTCTTTCAGGTGCTGAGAAAAGCAAGACGCTTATTCTTTATTATTCCTGGTCTGATGCCGGAAATACCCGGCAGGTGGCTGAACTTATTGCAAAAAATACAGGCGGTGTATGCGAAAAAATCATGCCGGTAAAGCCTT
Organism: Lentisphaeria bacterium; assembly: GCA_017507125.1. Lineage (GTDB taxonomy): Bacteria > Verrucomicrobiota > Lentisphaeria > Victivallales > Victivallaceae > UBA1784. Next base: position 57,819 of record JAFWBQ010000079.1, on the reverse strand, counting down.
ATTCAAGAAAATATTCTGAGGTCCTCAAAAGAGGAAGAACGGAGCTTAAACAGGAAAAAAGTTCTCCCATCAAACCTTTGAAAAATGATTTGCGGAAATTTGATGTGATCTTTATCGGTTCCCCCGTCTGGTTCGGAACTTATGCACCGCCTGTGCGCAGCTTTCTGCAGCAGAATGATCTCAGGGGCAGGAAGGTTTTCTTTTTCTGTACTCACGGTAAAGGCGGTCCCGCAAACTATTTCAAAGATACGAAAAAACTTTGTCCCGCCGCTGCTGATACCGGATTCAGCTGCTATGGCACTCACGTAAAGAAAATTGCCCCCCAAGTAAAAGAATGGGTCGAAAAGGTGATGAAATGAGAAAAGTACATCTTTTTATAGCTGCTGCCGCTGCGGCAACTCTCTGCGGCAGTGATGGGGTATTCCGTTACGATTTCGGTCGTGCCGACTCTCCGCTCCGTGATGGATATATCCGTGTGACTCACGGAAAAGGGAAAGGCTATCAGTGGCGGTCTGATTCCAAACTGACCGGTTCTGCGAACAAGATCGTTGAGAGTGCGGAAAATAAAAGGCGCAAGACCATTGAAGCGCCCCAAGTCTATTTCAACGAGTTGAGCTGTGACCATGTGAGCGGCAAAGGCGATGCTTTGCTGACTTTGAATGTTCCGGTAGGCAAGTATACCGCATGGGTGCTGACCGGACACCCCGGAAGACCCTCCAGAGAATTTGTCTGGAACACCCGGATCGGTGGAGAAGAGATCAATCATTGGCGGAAGTTCGGGATCAATGAAGTTGTTTTTCCTGTTTCCGCAGACAAAAACGGTGCAAAAATTTCCATCAAAACCAAGAGTTCCTGGCTTATTAATGCTTTGATCCTTGTGCCCGAAAAAAAGTGGGCATCTTTCAGAAAAAGTGAAGAGTTCCGCACTCTTCAGCAGGAGATTTTTATGCTCCCTGCCGACAAACTGAAAAAATGGAAACAAATTCCCCAGCCCATTATCAGACCCGCTGAAAAGGTGCGCTGGAGCTCTCAGCAGCTCAAAGACGGCTTTGCTCTTTTCAGAAGAGGTTTCAATGATCCCGTGTTTCCGTCTGAGTTGCCGAAACTTCATGAGATCAATGCCCCCTTGAGATGTTTTGCCGCAGGCAATGAACTGGAAAGTCTGACTTTCACTGTGCGGGCGCTGAAAAATCTCAACAGCGTTTCTCTTTCTGCTTCTGAGCTTACCGGTCCCGGCGGCAGCAAACTTTCCGCTCCGGAACTCCGCTATGTGCGCTACATGTATGTCCGTCCTCACTACACCGTGACTGACAGATACTTTGAAGCCCCTGATATCGTCATGCCTTTCAGAAAATCTCTGGAACTTGAGAAAAACCGGAACTTGCGTTTCTGGCTGACCGTCAAGGTTCCTGCCGGGGCAAAGCCCGGGATCTACTCCGGGAAAGTGACCCTTAAATGCGACAGCGTTACAAAAATTCTGCCGCTGACGGTCAAAGTTCTGGGATTCGATCTTCAAAAGGATCCTGATAAGATCTATTCCATCTATTACAATCTGCCTATGCCTGAAGCGGTGTCAAATTGTGCCCATTCAAAAGCCTGGCTTACCAACAAAAGAGAAACCGAGCTTGCCGGATTGCAGGAAGCCGGTTTCAACGGCATCACTCTGGGCTTCTGGGCAACCAGAAGAGCGGCATCAAAGGATATTTTCATTCTTTTTGATCGTTTCAGAAATGGTGAAAAATCTCTGAATAAATACGGTATTACTGCGCCGGTTCCTGCCTCTTACGGCGAAGGAAGACTTTATGCAGATAATATGAAGAAGAGACTGCCGCCGCACCTGACCGGCATGGTCATGCCCAATGAACAGTATTTCAAGGATGTTGAAACTGTTATAAAAAGGATTTTTGCCGAGTATAAAAAGAATCCCAAATGGCCGGAGCCTCTCATCTATCTGACAGATGAACCCGACTGTACTCCCACGGTCGTTGCATATCTCAAGCGGCTCGGTGAGATCGTTAAACGAAACGGCGGCAGAACCTATGTGACTGCTGATCCGGCTAATAAGCTTTATGCTTCTTTGTTCGATGTTGTTGATGTCTGGTGTCCTTCCCAGTTCACTCTGACTCCCGAACAGATGCGGGAGTGGAAAAAGAAACGCCCCGGAACGGAGTTCTGGTGTTATCCCAACTCCGTCTGCGGTTCCAATAACCATGTGACTCCCGCAGGAGCCAGAATGACTTTCGGTTACGGTTTCTGGAAATCTGAGTTCAAGGCTCTTATTCCGTGGATGTACCAGAGCATCGGCGGTGACCAGTGGAACTATCTGGACGCCCCCCGCATGGACTTCCTCAACCGGACAGATAACGACGGATCCCCCATCCCGGCAATGAATTTTCTCTGCTACCGGGAGGGCATTGATGATGCCAGGTATATCTACACTTTGCAGAAAAAAGTTGCCGAAGCACGGAAAAAAGGTGCTGTCAACGCTGCCGCCGCAGGTGAAAAGGTATTGAAAGAGCTCTCTGAGGCGATTCCTCAGCAGCGCCGCTACAAGGATCACGCAGACGGAGTCTGGGATACCGGAACCATGGACGCATGGCGCTGGAAACTGGCAGAGGCAATTACGGCAATCAATGATGTTCTCAAAGGCAAAGGTGGATGCAAATGAAAAAACTGTTTACTCTTTTCGCTTCAGCCCTTTCAGTTGTGCTTGCAGCGGCTCCTCTTACAGAGGAAAATAAACTTACGGCCCTTCCCAACTTGAAATGGACAAGAGCTGTGGCAATTCCTTCCAAAGGCAAGATGGTGACTCCGGAAAAGGGGCAGAGTATCTGTTTTACCTATCCCATCATCTACGATGAAGCGGGCAAACCCAAAGGAACTTCCTGGCCGCGGTGTACCCTTTCTCTGCCTCAGAAAATGCGTGACTGGTCAAGATACGATTATCTTGAGTTCAATGTTTATACAACTTTCAACCGTTCTGATGAGGAGTATCTTCCCGCGACCATCGCTATCGGCGGCGTTAAAACAAGGACTCTCGTTTCCTTCGGAATAAAAAATCTCCGTCAGAATCAATGGGTGAAAGTCTCTGTTCCATTGCGGTCAATGAAGAAAAATGAACTTGTAAGAAGCATGCAGTTCCATCTGAACTCAAGACTTTATTTCCCCAACGATCTGCTTGTGCTTCATCTGGGGGACTTCAAACTTGTCAGAATTATTGAGTGGCAGGTGTTGAGTTTCAAGATGACGGCGCCCGCCATCTTTGCCGACAGAACAACTCTGCCTGTGGAATATGAACTTCTGGGACCCGGCAGCAGCTATCCGGTTCCTTTCAGGATCTGTGACAGCAAAGGAGAGAAAGTCAGGGATATAACTCTCAAATCCCTCCGCGGATTTGACTACCGTACTCTCAACTGCGGAAAACTGAAACCCGGAAAATATACTCTTGCCGTATTCCCCGATGATAAACAGAGACGGAGCGAGACCGTGTTTCAGGTCATCGCTCCGCCATGGGGAAAGTGAGAAAAATCACTCTTTGTCAACGTGACTCCGGGAAAGCAGCAGTGCTTCCCGGTAGTCGATGATTTTCTCCGGCTCTCCATATGATGCCGCACGTGTGAAGCGCGCCTTGGGATTTATTTCGCAGCGCAGAACACCGGGGATGCCTCCTGCGTCAGCAATGATTTCACCTTCCGGGGAAACAGCCATGCTTTTACCGCCGATACCCGGATTCGGCATGGCAGGGGCTGAACGCAGCACTGTGCATCCCGTATCAAAAGCGCGGGCACGGGTGGTGAATTCCAGTATCTCAGGTCTTTCCTGACGCTGATGGCTGACCATAACGAGCACATCTATCCGCTGTTTTGCGTACTGGACGAACAACTCCGGAAAATAGTGGTCAAAACAGATTCCCGCACCATAGAGGACTCCTTTGTACTCAAAGGCAACAGGCGCGGTGCCCGGTTCAATGCCTTTGGCAAGTTCAGGCTCAACAAGATGAACTTTGGTATAAGGTGAAAACTCTTCCCCCTCCGGAGTGAAAACCGTCAACTGATTCCGCAGGACTCCTTTTGCATCGTAATTGAGCAGACCGCTCATAATGGTACAGAGGCATCGTTTTGCACACTTGCGGAGTTCTTCAACATATTCGGCGCCGGGACCCCGTATAAGTCTTTTCATATCTTCTGCATCAACGTAGCCGGTGAAGTTGGAGTTTTCAGGAAAAATCACTAAATCGTATTCTCCGGGGAGAATTTTGTGCAGTTCATTGATCTGCCAGGCAAGGACATTGAGGGCTCCGCCTGCTTCAGGGTAGGGGGGCTGCATTATCGCAACTTTCATGGAAAACTCCTTTTGTGAATGGTGAACATTTGGAGAAAAAGTATGACTCCGGGAACAAACTTCAGGTAAAAACATTTCCAAATATAGCATCAATTGAAAAAAAAGTCAAGTTTTCGTTAATTATTTAAAATTGATACTTGAAAGAGGATGAAAAAGGATGTATATTCATCCCCAAGTTCAGGAAAGGATTTTTTTATGGATATTGTACAACGTTGCAGTAACTGGCGTGAGTCCGCCGGAGAAAACTATTCAGCTGTCTTCGCGGGAGATATCTGTCCCAGAGCCGCCGGTTTGGATGCCATTATGGCGGGTAAGGTTCAAGAGGTTTTCAAAGAGGTGAAACCCTTCTTTGATTCAGCAGATTTGCGTATTGTACAGTGGGAAACCACTGTGACCGAAGCAGAGACTCCCATTGACAAAACCGGTCCCAATCTCAAAGTTCCTTTGAAATGTACCGATATCATTTCTCATCTTAATGTGGATGTGGCTCTGCTTGCCAATAACCACATCGGTGATTTCGGGCCCGATGTGACCATGGAAACCATTGAGCATCTTACTGCCGCCGGAGCCAAAACTGTGGGCGCCGGCAAAAATCTTGCTGATGCCGTCAAACCTCTGGAACTCAATTGCGGAAATATCCGGATTTCCATCCTCAATTACGCAGAAAATGAGTACGGCGGCGCAAGAGAAGAGCGTGCCGGAGTTGCGACTTTGGCGATTTTCAGGATCCTTGATCAGATCCGCGCTGAAAAGGCTAAGGGAAATCTGGTTTTTGTGGCGCTCCACGGCGGACATGAGACCAATCCCTTCCCCTCTCCCAGAATGGTTGAGATGTTCCGTGCATTCATTGACGCGGGTGCAGATCTTCTCTGGAACTGTCATACCCATTGTCCCGAAGGCGTGGAGTTATGGAACGGTAAACCCATTGTTTACTGCCCCGGCAACTTTTTCTTCCCCTCCGGCAAACCTGAATGGGCGCTGCCCACCTGGTTCGGCGGATATCTTGTGAAGTTCAAATTTGACGCACAGGGCATTTACGGCATGGAAATTCTTCCTTACCAGCAGGTTCAGACAGCAGTGGAACTTCTGGGAGAAGAACGTGAAAAACAGTTCTTTGACTATATGAAGATCCTCAGCGAACCTTTGAGTGATCCTGATGCTTTGCAGCACTGGTTCGATATCTGGTGTTCCGGATCCGGTTTGGCCCATCTCAGAGGTTTAGGCGCTGTTGACCAGGCTGCATGGGAACCCGATTGGCGCAACAGGGATGTGGTCAAACGTCATCTCGGAGTCAGAAATATCAATACCTGTGAGTCTCATCATGATATGGTGCGCCGGACTTTGCTGCTCATTGAACGTTATGAGATAACGGCACTCAAAGAGGAAAAGGAAAAGGTGCTTGAGCTTCAGAAACCAGGCTGGATCAAACCTCTCTGAGTTTTCAGATACGCGTTATTTCAGGCGGGAAATTCACTGTGAGTTTCCCGTCTCTTTGTATGGCTTCGATATTGCCGCAGGGGGTCGGTTGTATACAGTGGAAATCCCCTTTATAAAGAGGATCGCAGACAAACTTCCTGTATCCCGGTTCCACGGGGCGGATACCGGCCATTACACGGCGGCTGTACCACATGGGGGCGGCTGAAAAGGCATGACAGCAGCTGTTCGCCGTGTTGGAGTCAGGCCGCGGACCGAATTGGGAAAGTTCCCAAACCGTGGGTGAATCTGAGTTGACCATCTGCTGCCATATATTGCGGATCTCTTTTTCACAACGTGCTGTTTGTCCTGTTTTCAATGCCGCTTCAACTGAAAAACGCTGATAATAGGGTTCCGGCTGAAGTACATTTCTTCCGTAAAGCTGTTGTGAAAGTTCAGTGAAAAGCTCCGGCATAAGATCGTAGCAAATCAATATAGCTGCCGGATGTGCACTGTAAAGTTCAAAACCGTGACCGGGGACATCACTGTCGCGGAACATCTTTCGGGAGTCATCCCAGAGATTTTCTTTCAGAGCCTTGCAGATATTGAGAGCCTTTGCTTCTGCTTCTGTATCATTTCCCATCCGGGCGATACAGCGCCATGCTGCGGCGATAAGAGAGTTGAGTACGGCTGTGTGTCCCTGAAGATCTGCTTTGGCATTGACATAGGCAAGATCAATAAAGTTCCACCATGTGGGATGCTCCGGAACAAGACCGGTTTCATCTGTAAACTTTTCATAGTCATTCAGTACCTCAATCGCCACAGGCAGAATACGCTGCACAAACTGCGTATTGCCGCAGTGGAGCCATAAATCATAAAGCACTATGACCCAGATGGCAGGAATTGAAAGAAAAGGCATGGAATCCCCCGCAGGATAGACCGCAGGAAGCCAATTGTATTTTTTTCTGCCGTCAAGAGCCACTTGCAGAACATGTTCCACGATTGCCGGATCTGAAGACAGAAGAAAGTAATAACGTGCCGCAACTTCCAAATCGTTGACCCAGAAAGCCTGTTCCCGCCAGGGACAATCCACAAATGTGTCGGCAACACAGTGGCGCACTGTGTGGGCACACATGGCATCAAGGCGGTCAAAGAAGGGATCGTCACACTTGAAAAGTGAGTCCTGAACAGGATAGATCCTGTCTGTGACAGATATTTTTGTGACTTTGATGGCCTTGGTATGGTTGCGGAACGCGATCTCAACGAAGCGTCCGCCCCTGTCGCCGAAGTCAACGGAAACAACATTTTTCCCCGGAGCAGCGATACGTCTGTCGGAAAAACGGTAAGAGTCCCCCCCATGACGCGCCCGGGGGATCCACTTGCCGAAAGCAAAACGGCTTTTGACTCTGGAAAAAGTCAATACTTCATCATAGGAGCGGTCAACGACCACTGTTTCATCTGTTTCAAATTCGAGCACCACGTTGCCGTAAAACTCTCTGCCCAGATCAAAGATGGCAAACGTACCGTGATATCCTGCCGGGGGAGGAGCAAAAACACCATCGGCAACAGCATCAGGGGCAGAAATTTGGACTTCTTCTGCAAGTCTTTTGGCAAAATCATCATCATCCGGGGAAAACTCAGGAAGGAAACCGCATTTGCAGATGTTGGTAAAGAAATATTCATCTGCAGTCAAAGGGGGGATGGGGCGGGGATGCAGTTCCACATGATTGGGGTTAACAGCTCTTTCTGCAGGAACAAAAACAAAATCCTTTTCACGGTCATCCCGGTTTTCGCATTTTCCCAGTTGAAAAGTAAATTCAAAACTTTTTTTATGTCTGATATCAGGCGCATACTCCCAGGGGGAATCCGGAACACCTTCAATTTCCGCCCACAGTGCCGGGATTCCAGCCGGAACGGTCCGGTAACTGCTGCCGGGATAATGGAGTTCCACTGTAAGAATATTTTCTCCTGCTGTAATTATTTCCGAAAGATCGTAACTGTCAACGAAAATCCTTGAATCTGTTCCCCGGACAGGTCCCATGCCGCAATGACCGTTGATGTAAAAACTGTAACGGCCATGGACAGCAAGATGAAACAGAACTTTTCCGGAACCTTGATAATTGATCTTTCTTTTGAAAAGAATGTGCACATCATCACTTTCTGCATCAATATCGGGGGCAAGATAAAAAACTGGATCAATGGAACAGTTGAGAGCCGGAGCCGGATAGAGGGGGGCAAGGACGTTATTCATGGCGTTTCTCCTTTGTCAGTTGCAAATATTTTTGAGCAGCGAGAGCTTCCAAATCTTTGTTGCCAGCCATACGGGCTGTGATGGCAGTATTTTACCAGAAGCCTGGTTCATTTTCTTTCAAACGGGCTGCCCGGAAAAAGAGTTCGGAAGCCTTTTTGAACTCTTTTTTTTCTGCAGCCATGAGTCCGCTTAAATTCAATGACATAATATGGTCAGGAGCTGCAGCGAAGATCTGTGTCAGAAGATGACCGGCTGCTGCGTGCTGTCCGGTCCGGTAAAGAAAGTTTGCGTAATTATATTGTAAATCGGCAGAGGGCGCAGGGGAGGCTGCCTCAAGGGCTTTGCGGAACAAGTGATCCGCCTGTGCAATATCCGGTGTGACATTGGCAAGATTCATCCAGCCTTCTGGCATATAGGGCTCCGCGAGTGTAACTTTTTTATAATAATGCCTTGCCAGTTCAAGATCGCCTTCTTTTTCTGCAATATTTCCCAGGATGTTGTCAATACGCGAGGAGTCTTTGAAACGTTTCCCGGCAAAGAGAAGAAGTTCTTTGGCGTGCTCACAGTTCCCTTTTATAAAATGAGCTTGCCCGAGCAACGCTGTACCTTCTGCTTTATTGGCTCCGACAAAGCTGTAAGTCAGATAGAATTGCACCGCGAAAATAAGCAGTGCAATGATATACCACTTTCTCCAGTTGATGTGAAATACCCCAAAAGAAGCAAGGTAGATAATGCCGGGAAACATCAAAAGCCTGTAACGCCCGGAAGTAACAGTCAGAATTTGCATAATGAGGAGTGATGCTGTCAGAATGAGTGGAGGGGACCAAAGTTGTTCTTTTTTTCTGAAAAGAATCCAGATTCCGGGCAATGCAAGAAGAAAGAGCGGAAATGTCAGGAACCGCAGCAAATTCATGGAATCTGTTCGGCAGAAAAGGAATCCGCCGTCAGCTCCGGCGATATTTTCTTTGCCGCTGAAGATCAGCAAAAACTTTTGAAAATAAAGTTTTATACCCTTTGCAGGAGATTTTTTCCAGAAGTCAAAGGCTTTTTCAAGGAAAAAACGGTCTGTGGAAATACCGCGTTTTGTGGAGTCTTTGAGAGCCAGAACGTGTGTTTGACGCCATAAATTTCCGGGGCGCAAATAACATGTTCCAGTTGCCCGGGGATTGTTTCCGAGAAAAATATTGAAACCTGCGTTGGCTTGCAGACCGGTAAATTTACCGTAATGGCAACTTTGCACTATTATAAAAGGTGCAGCCGTCATAAGGGAAAAAAGGAGAAAAAAGCAAGCTGTCTGCCATTTTTTCTGCCACAAAAGAAAAATACTTTCCAAACACAAAAATCCAAGGAGCATTCCATGGGTCATAAGTGCAAGTGCGGAAAAAATGCCTGCACAGGAACTGAACACTGCGCGGTGGATAAAAGTTTTCTCTTCAGCATAATGTAAAGAGAAAAAAACAGATGTCATCAAAGGCAGGAGAAGGGATTCGGAAATCAACTCTGCCGGATGAAAAATGAGTGGGGCAAGGCATGTGGCCATTGCCAGAAAAACAAGAGCCCTGCTTAACGGGACAGACCTTTTCAGCAGCAGAAAAAAGAGTGCAATCCAGGAAAAATAATTCAGAAGTGTTTGAAAAATCCGGATCCCGGGTATTGTAAAACCGATTTTTTGCAGTCCGGCAAGGAAGATGCTGTAAAGAGGAGCGTGAATGTCGGGAGTATCAGGGAAAAATTTCCCCTTTAATATTTCCAGCGCACGGGATTGATATTCACCGATATCTGCACCGATAGCAAGATCAAAGTTGACGAAGTGGGAATATTCAAATAAATACAGCCCCCGCAAGAATAATCCTGAGAAGACTATAAGAAGAAAGACTCGGAACTCACTTTTCCGGGAAATCAAATTCGTATTCAAAGAGATCCCCGATTCGTTTAATGGCTTTTTCCTCGTCGATACCTTCCACCTGAACGACAGCTTGTGTTCCGCAGCTTAAACCGAGAGAAATCAGAGCAAGGATACTGTTCAATTCCGTGGAAACGCCGTCCATGATAACCTCAAAACGGTGATCCGGGAATTCTTTTGTAATGGTGTTTAAGATGACACTTGACGGACGGCAGTGGATGCCGGCCTTATTACGGATTGTAACCAAACGTTCCTGCATTTTTTACTCTCCTGCTGCAGTGAATGTTCCGGAACCGGAAAAGAGTGCCTTTTCCCGGGTGACCGATTTCAGTTTCAATGTTCCGCGGCAATCAATGAGAGGAACCGCTTTGAAAGCCGGTTCAAAAACAAACTCACTGTTGTCGGCTGTGCCGTGAATGACTCGCTGCCACGCCTTGACGGAACGCGTATCATAGGCATAAACCCCCATGATCATGACCGGTGCTTTTACGGCCTTCAGGGTGATCGTATGGATCCCGAAGGGCATTCCCTGAATACCCTTGCGGTTCTCGATATAGAGCCGCTCTTTGTTCTGCATGACAAAAGGAACATTTGTTGCAATTTCAAAGGCCTTCTGACCGTCAATATCAGCTTGCAGGGTACCGCCTTTGACAGCGTCGACCCAAACCACCGAGAACGCATTGCCGGGGAGGGCGACTTTGCAGCTTTCACCAGGCATGAGAGTCGTTACAAAACGACCATAAGGAAATCCCGTCCGGGATTTGTAGTTTTGAACTTTTTTGATTCCGGTGAACAGTTTGGATTCGACACCTGTGTAATACCTGTTGAGAGGTTGTTTGCAATCCATGAATGTATATTTGAAGGGTGCTTCCACCTCAACAATATGACGATCCCCTAAAGCAAGACGGCCATGACGGAAGAAAGAGTTGCGTACATTATAGTTGGGGTAAGGACGACTGCCCCAGAGTCCTATTTGTTTGCCGTCAATAAAAACTTTTCCGCGAACTGTTTTTCCCGGAGCCGCTTTTGTCCCTGTGCCTGCCCAGCAGTTGAAAGCACTTTCATCAATGACAAAAGCGTTGGGACGGAAGAAGCGCTTGTCTCCTGCTTTATAGGTCTTCATTTCACCTTCCCAGTTATAAGCCGTCGGCATAACTCTTTCAGGCAGATGGAGCTGGGCAACGCCGGAAACAACAGGCCCGGTGCATTCAAAGGCACGCTCCAACTGCTTGAACCAAAGGTAGTGGATCGCAGCCTGAGGATGCCCGTCGTTATTGCCCACAGCGTTGGGATTGATCAGGCGGATCAATCGGTCATTGACGATGCCGAAGTCGACAAAGGGGAATTGATAACGCATGGCAAGAGCCTGCATATCACCGGGATTGGGGGTATAGCCGCCTTTATTCTGATACATGCATCCCAAAAATTCAACACCGGGATAATTTCTCTGTATATAACGGATCATCCCCTCAAAAACGGCACCTTCATCAGGGGTGTCTGTCTTTTCATTGGCGCCGCTGCCGAAGATCACAAGGTCAGGTCGGGGACCTTCAGGACGGGAAAAGAGACCGGGATAGAGATCTTTCCAGGATTTTCCCTCCACATGTGCATTGTGCCAACCGCCCGGAGGCTGCAGAAGTTCACAATACTGCTTCAGACCGGAGTGAGCTTCGCCAACGCAGGAACCGTCACATGCCATGAAGTTCATCAAAATCTTGTCACCTGTCAAGTCAAATTTCTTCATCAATTCAACTTTGAGTCTGCCTGCATAGCTGAAAAAGTGATTTGACCAGGCAAAATAAGGCTCCAAATCAGGCCGTCCCACAAGTTTTGTGGAAAATCCTGAATGACTGTCGCTCAAAGGCTGCTTGTATTTAGGGGATTGGGGGTTTTCATCATAGGGATAAAGGGGAGGATTGGCGCTGCCGCGGTCAATACTGGATCCCATGACAAGAATATGAATGGGTTCACCTTTCCACAATTTCTGCATTGTACGCGGAATGTGGCGGTAATATTCGGGAATGGTGCGGTACACTCCGGCAGCTCTGAATGCTTTGGCTCCCCGGACAAGATTCGGGGCGAAGATCCACACCTTGTCTTTCTTGGATGTGTTAGTGAAACGCACCTCAAGTCCGACGGTGTTGTTGTCTTTTGAATAAGACTTTTTGCCGGGAGTGAAGTTACCGGGAATAACGAAGTTTTCGATTTTGCATTCAGCAGTCTTGCTGATAAGGGGCAGCGTTGCCTTTGCTGATGACGCCACCACAAGTTCTCCCCGTGCCATCTTCGCAAATGTGCGTTTGTCGCGCAGCTTGAAATCTTTGGCGGGGGACCAGGTGCCGTCTTCACTTTCAATTTTCATGGCCCGGATTTCACCAATAAGGGCACCTGCGGTTTTCTGGTGTCCGTAGAAGCTCAAACTCACCCGGTCGCCGTAAAGCAAATTTGCCTCAGGAAGAGTGAAGAACTGGTGGAAACTCTGTCCGGGATTGAGTTCGACCCCGCAGGGCACCGAAAAAGAAGGACGAATCTCTGCCGGGATGTGTGAATCTCTGATCACCCGCAGGGATTTTGCCGTGTCAGCGTTCCAGAAGGGAACGTAATCGGCAAAGAAACTCATTGGCTTTCCGTGACGGTGGGGGATCAGAGAGTGAAAATCAAAATTTGAGTTGACAAGCAAATCGCGGGTATCCACGATCTGCGGCTCAGGAACACAGACTGTACGCTCAGAGTGCATACATCCGGAAACGGTCAGAAGCGTCAGGCCTAAAGCAATAAGAGCAACGAACTTCATCTGAAAAACTCCAATGATACAATAAAACAATAATACTTGGTCATAATATATTCTCCTTTGCACCAAAATGCAAACTGTTTTTTATTAATTTTGCAATATTACTCCAATAAAAGGAGCAAGTGAAAACTTTGATATTGCATTTTTCGGAAAATAAGTGTATATTAATCCCGAAACTTGAGCACCTTACTATATATTAAAAGGGTTTCTATTTATGAAAAAAGTTGGAATCGGTATCATCGGTCTCGGTCCCAGGGCTGAAACGCTGCTGGCGTCCTTGAAATTTATGACAGATGTGATGGAGATCACTGCCATCTGTGATTTGAATCAGTCCCGGATCGATCTGCTGCGCTCTAAGATCCTTGAAGGCAATATGCCTGCCCCTGAAGAATATCATGATTACAGACAGCTTATTGCTGATCCTGCCGTGGATGCTGTGCTTATTCCAACCTCGTGGAATTCCCACCTCAAAATCGCTGAAGAGTGTCTTGCTCACGGAAAATATGCAGGGATCGAGGTGGGCGGTGCCGCTTCTCTTGATGAATTATGGCAGCTGGTCCATGCGGCAGAAAAAACTGGGGTTTCCTGCATGATGCTTGAGAACTGCTGTTACGGACGCAACGAATTGATGGTCCTCAACATGGTGCGTCAGGGACTTTTCGGCGAGATCATCCACTGCGAATGCGGTTATGAACATGATCTTTCTGAAATGGCATGGAAAACTCCTGACAAAGAGAGAGCTGTTCACAACCGTTTCAGATGCGGCGATCTTTATCCCACCCACGGACTCGGTCCCATGGCAAAAATTTTGCGTATCAACCGGGGCAACCGCTTTATGACCATCTCTTCCACGGCGTCAAAGGCAAGAGGGTTTGCCGCCGCTGCCAAAGCTCATGGGATCGAAGCCGTCTACAATCAGGGGGATATGGTGACTTCGGTCATCCGCTGCGCCAACGGTGAAACCATTATGCTGAGACACTGTATCTCTCTGCCCCGTCCTTATTCACGGGACTGCCGGGTCCAGGGAACCAAAGGAATCTGGCTTGAGGATGTGAAGGGGATCTTTGTTGAAGGTATCAGTAAGACGGAAGAATTGATCGACCTTGCCGGAAATCCCTATACAGAGCACCGCTGGTCCAAGGTGGATGAGTTTTACGAAAAGTATGACCATCCCATCTGGAAAAAGTATCGGGAAAATCAAGTGGGGGGACACGGCGGTATGGACTTCCTTGTTTTAAGTGCCTTTGTGGACGCAGTGCAGAAACGGATCCCCGCCCCTATTGATGTTTACGATGTTGCCGCGTGGATGAGCGTTACCGCCCTTTCTGAACAATCTGCTGCCATGGGGGGGCAAGTGCTGCCTTTCCCGGATTTTACAAACGGCAAGTGGATCGACCGTGCCCCTGAAGTTCCCTCTCCGTGGGGACTGAATGAGATTGTCTGACAATGTTATCTGAAGTAAAATGGCATACGGTCGATGCCCCCTTTTTCAGGCTGACGGGATTTGAATTCCGGCAGCCGGGGGAGCCTTTCCGCCGTTTTGAAGAAAAGGTTCAATTGCCTCCGGCTGTGGAGCAATTGGCGCTGCATACACCGGGAGGACAGCTGGCGTTCATGACAGATTCTCCCTTTATCCGCATCAAGTTTTCTCCTCTGGCGGAGTCCCATCTGGCTGTGAATACCCGCATCGGTGCTGCCGGATTTGACCTTTACGCCGGAAAACCCGGGCAAAAACAGTATTTTTGCGGCGTTTCAAGAATGAAGATCGGGGAGAATGAATTTGATCAATGCCTCGTTGACGGCATGCACCGGGGAATGTGGGAGTATACACTTCATTTTCCCCTTTATTCAGGTGTTTCACATCTGTCAATAGGGCTTGCTCAAGATGCTGTTATCGCAGCTCCCACACCTTGGAAAGATGACAGACCGATCGTGTATTACGGCACCTCTATTATCCATGGAGGATGTGCCAACCGTCCCGGAATGGCGCTGACCAATATATTGAGTCGCCGCCTGAAACGACCTGTTCTCAACTTCGGCTTTTCCGGCAGCGGCAAGGGGGAACCTGAAGTTTTTGCCCAGCTGGCAAGAGTTCGGAACGCAGCCATGTTCGTGCTGGATTACGGTCCCAATGTCACCCCTGAGATGATGCGGGATACTTTAGGGCCGGGAATCGATATCCTGCGCTGTGAACATAAAGCTATTCCCATCCTCGTTGTGGGCAAGCTCCATTATATTGCAGAGTATGCTGCCACAGGTTCCCTGACCCAGAGATCCGCTGCTGCTGAAGAGATGACCGCTTTTCAGAAAGAAGAGGTACGGCGCAGACGGCGCAAAGGGGAGAGACATGTGTATTTCATTCAGGGGGATTGGAGCGTGTTGCCGGATTGGACGGAGTTCACTGTTGACGGCGTTCATCCCACTGATCTGGGATTCTATATGTTCAGCAGATTTATGGAAAAATATTTAAGAAAATATCTTTGAATTGAGAAAGGTTTTTTACTTATGAGCACAGAAAAAAAACTTGCCGTTGAAAAGTTTGACCGCAATATGGCGGTCAAGAATGTGGATGAAACTGAAATGAAGTGGTTTTCAGCCGATGATGAGCCCCTGCGCCTCACCGGATTTTATTTCAGAAAAAAAGGGGGGCTTTTCAGACGTTTTGATCTTGATGATAATTTGCCCCCTGCGGTCAACGGACTTGCCTGGCATACCGCCGGAGGACAGCTTTCCTTTATCAGCAACACTAAAGTCGTCCGCCTGAAAGTGACTCTCGGTCATGAATCTCTGATGGATCACTGCACCAAGATCGGTTCCTCCGGATTCGATATCTACATGGGCAAACCCGGCGGCAAACAGTATTTCTGCGGTTCCTCCCGGATCAAGGTCAACAGCGATTCCTATGAGGTGGATCTCTTCAAGTGCGAACGTGCGGAAATGCGGGAATTTACCGTGAATTTCCCTCTTTACTGCGGTGTCGATTCCTTTGAAATCGGTTTTGATGCTGATGCAGAGATCAAAGCCCCGACTCCGTGGAAGTGTGACAAACCTGTTGTTGTTTATGGAACTTCCATCACTCAGGGGGGATGCGCCAACCGGCCGGGAATGGCTTATACCAATATTATCAGCCGCCGTTTGAACCGTCCTTTCTTCAACTTCGGTTTTTCCGGCAGCGGCAGAGGGGAGCCATACGTTTTTGAACAGCTGGCGAAGGTGGAAGATCCGGCTATGTTCATATTGGACTATGAAGCTAATGCCAACACCGGCATTTGGACGACATTGAGTGAAGGAATCGATATTCTCAGAGCAAAACATCCTGATACGCCCATCATGGTGGTCTCAAAGTTCCACTTCAACAGAGAATATGTTGAAACAGGCAGTTTGACTGCCCGTGCCCCCAGTGCTGAAAAATCCTGGAAATTCCAGCGTGCCGAAGTCAGCCGCCGCCGCAGAGCCGGCGACAGGAATATCACGTTCGTCTACGGCGGATGGAAAAATGAAGAGGATTGGACCGAGTTCACTGTTGACGGTGTTCATGCAACAGACCTCGGATTCTATATGTTCGCCAAGATGCTTACTCCCAAAATTGCAAAGGTGCTTGAAAAATGACCAAAGTTCCTGAAACACTCTATTGTGTCTCTTTTGAAGATTACTCCGCAGACGGAGCTCTTGCCGCAGAGATGCTTTCTGCTCTTGAAGTTGAATTCAGCACCTGGATCGACCGGGAAAACCGCCGGGTGATCCATACTGTTTACAGTCTTGATCTGGCGGGTGCCGATGAGGCGGAACAGCAGATCCGCGAACAGATGGAGTTCTGGAAAGAGATCGGGATCGAGGCTGACAATATCCAGCGCTCTGTCCTTTCCGGCATTGATTGGAGCGAGGCGTGGAAAAAGTATTTCCACCCCATTGAGATCTCTGAAAGACTTCTCATATTGCCCAGTTGGCTGGAAAATCCCAACCGCCCCGGTCAGAAAGTCCTGACCATTGACCCCGGCATGAGTTTCGGAACCGGGCAGCATGCCACGACTTTGTTCTGCCTGAAAGTGATTGACAAGCTGGGGGCGGAAAAAGAGAATTTGAGTCTCCTTGATGCTGGATGCGGTTCGGGTATCCTTGCCATCGCCGGCAGTTTGTGCGGTTTTGCCCCCATTGATGCCTTTGACTTTGACCCTGACGCGGTGATGATCACCAAAGAGAATATGGAACTCAATCATGTGAGTGGATTTGAGCCTGTGACAGCTGATGCGGCAGATTATCAGGGCAGACCGGAAAAGTATGATCTTGTCTGTGCCAATATTCTGGCTCATCTGCTCAAAAGTTTCAAAAACAATATTGTTTCATGGGTGAAACCCGGTGGATATCTGGCGCTTGCGGGAATCCTGGAGGAAGAGTTCCAGTCTGTTGTTGATGCTTATACCGCTTTGGGATTTGAACTTGTCGAAGCAGAAACTCTCAAAGAGTGGCGCAGCGGCCTTTTCAGGAAAAAGTGATCCATGGAAAAGACCAACGTTCTGCGACTGCTGGATAATGCGGGTATCTCTTACCGTGCTCTGGAGTACTCCGGAGAAGACGGTAAGATAGATGCCCTTTCCATTGCAGAAAAAACAGGCATCCCGCCGGAACAGTGTTTCAAAACTCTTGTTACGGAAAATCCCGCCCATGACCACTTTGTATTTGTCATGCCGGCCACATCCGGATTGGATCTGAAAAAAGCCGCAAAGGTGTCAGGTTCAAAGAGTATCGCCATGATTTTGCAGAAGACACTTCTGCCGCTTACCGGATATATCCACGGGGGATGCTCCCCCATCGGCATGAAAAAACAGTTTCCCACCTTTATAGAAGAAACCGCTCAACTCTACGATTTTATCGGAGTGAGCGGCGGCAGGATCGGTTTGACCGTGGTCATTGATCCTCAGGATCTTGCGACTTTTATCAATGCTCAGTTTGCGGATCTTGAAAAATCCGCTGAGTAATAAGCTCGCAATTCAGCAAAGGTTCCCTCTTCAATGGAGTGACGGATCTTTGCTGCCAGATTGAGAAAATAGTGCAGATTGTGCAGCGTCAGAAGCCTTATACCGAGAATTTCACCCACATTGAAAAGGTGACGGATATAGGCTTTTGTGAAGTTGCGGCAGCAGTAGCAATCGCACTCAGGATCAACGGGGGTGAAATCCCGTGAATATTTACCGGCAGTGACATTGATGGTCCTGCCGTTTTCCACAAATGCGGCTCCGTGTCTTCCCAGACGGGTGGGCATAACGCAGTCAAACATATCCACGCCCCGCGCCACACTTTCCACGATCTGCCGGGGAGTGCCGACTCCCATGAGATACCGGGGACGCTCCCAGGGCAATTCAGGAGCCGCTGCATCTACGGCTTTCAGCATCTCCGGCTCCGACTCCCCTACTGAGACGCCGCCGATGGCGTAACCATCGAAATCCAACGCAGTTATCTCTCTTGCTGAGCGCTTCCGCAATTCGGGGAAGGTGGATCCCTGAACGATACCGAAACGAAGCTGTCCGTCATTGAGGGGCTGTTCTCTTGACATGGTTTCCCAACGGGTCGTCAATTCGAGAGATTTCAACGCCTGAAGCTCAGTGGCAGGGTAGGGGGTACACTCATCAAAAGCCATGACAATGTCAGAGTCAAGAGAACGCTGGATCGCCATGGACTCTTTGGGGCCGAGAAAGAAACGGCTTCCATCAATATGTGAGGCAAATTTGACACCGTCAGGAGTGACTTTCCGCAGAGTCGCCAGACTGAAGACCTGAAAGCCGCCGCTGTCTGTCAGGATGGGACGGGGATAGTTGATGAATTTGTGCAAACCGCCGGCAGCCTCAATGATCTCGCATCCGGGACGGAGGAAGAGGTGATAGGTGTTGCCGAGTATGATCTGTGCGCCCAGTTCTTCCAGTTCACGGGGGGAAACAGCTTTGACGCTTCCCCGGGTGCCCACCGGCATGAAAATGGGAGTCTGGATATCTCCCCGCCGGGTATGGACAACGCCTCTGCGGGCATTGGAAGAGGGATCCTTTTTAAGACAGGTGAAAATACCCATAGTATCTCTTTACTCCCGGACAAACATCCCTTTGAAAAGCTCATCCACTTTAGCGCCGTAACCGGCTGCTTCAGCGATTTTTGCCGCAAAAGCAAACACTGCACCGGGACCTTTGCCGGTAACGACTTTTCCGTCAGCTTCGGCAAGGGCATCGGTATATTGGCAGCCGTTGAGATAGCTGTCAAATCCGGGATACATGGTGAATTTGCCGCTTGTCAGGACTCCGGCTTTGGCAAGAACGATGGGAGCTGCGCAAATAGCTGCGGTGATCTTGCCGCAGCTGTGCATTTCTTTGATCCAACGGATCACAAGGTCAGATGCCAACAGATTGGTGGAACCGGGTAAACCGCCGGGCAGAATGACGCCGTCGTAATCCGCTTCTGAAAGATCTGCCAGTTTGTGTGCAGCAGTAATGGTCATATTGTGAGAACCGGTGACATTGAGGGATTCAAGTCCGGCAAAGGTGACAGAGATACCCAAACGGGCGAGGACATCGGCGGTTCCGACCGCTTCAAGCTCCTCGAATCCGGGAGCAAGGATCATAACAAGATTCATAGTGGATTTTTCCTTGAAAAATTATCAGTCGTAAAGGGAGTTCCCTTCGGCGTCAATGGCGACCACCAGAGGGAAATCTTCAACATAAAGTTTGTGAACAGCTTCTGTTCCAAGTTCAGGGAACGCCACAACTTCACAGGATTTGATTTTTTGGGCGATGAGAGCACCGGCACCACCAGTGGCTCCGAAATAGACGGCTCCGTATTTTTTCATCGCGTCAACAACGGCTGCGGAGCGTCCGCCCTTGCCGATCATTCCGGTGAGTCCGCAGCGGGAAATGAGAATGGGGGAATAGGCATCCATTCTGCCGCTGGTGGTGGGACCGGCACTGCCGATGGGTCGTCCCGGAGGAGCCGGACAGGGGCCGACAAAGTAAATGATCTGATCCTTGAGATCCACGGGGAGAGGAGCCCCGGATTCAAGAAGAGCCACAAGTTTCTTGTGGGCAGCGTCTCTGCCGGTCCAGATGATGCCGGTCAGACGGATCTCATCCCCGGCACGGAGTGACCGGACAGCTGCTGCTGTAAATGGTGTTGTCAGTTTTTTGATCATAATACCACCTCTGCGTGCCGTGCGGCATGACAATTGAGATTTACTGCCACAGGAAGCGAGGCGATGTGGCAGGGGAAATACTCTACATGAACAGCCAATGCTGTGATATCACCGCCCAACCCCTGAGCTCCCACTCCTGTTTTATTGATTTTTTCGAGGATCTCTGCTTCCAGAGCTGCATACCGTGGATCCGGATTGGCTTCACCAACTTTGCGAAGCAGAGCTTTTTTGGCGATCTGGGCACACTTTTCAAAGGTTCCGCCGATTCCGACTCCGACGATCACAGGAGGACAGGGATTGCCGCCTGCATTTTTTACGCTGTCAACCACAAAATTGACCACGGCTTCCCTGCCGTCCGAGGGCTTCATCATCTTGAGCGCGCTCATGTTTTCTGAACCGCCGCCTTTAGGGGCAAGAACGATTTTGACGGAGTCTCCGGGAACCGGGGTGAAGTGGATCACCGCAGGCGTGTTGTCTTTGGTGTTGATGCGGTCAAAAAGAGGCTCAGCAACGATGGATTTGCGCAGATAGTAT
The DNA here is from genome assembly GCA_017507125.1 of Lentisphaeria bacterium. Taxonomy (GTDB): domain Bacteria; phylum Verrucomicrobiota; class Lentisphaeria; order Victivallales; family Victivallaceae; genus UBA1784. The sequence goes on along the minus strand of JAFWBQ010000079.1, from coordinate 37,418 downwards.
TTTGCATAACCCTCTCTGACACCGGCATTGATGGCGGCGGCGAGGCCTTCGCCGTCAACCTGGACATTTTCACCGTATTCCACAAAGAATACGGCGAAACCGGTATCCTGGCAAAGGGGCATATTTTCGCTGATGGCGATCTCTGCATTTTCAAGGTATTGGTCAAAGAAGCTCTTTGCCAGAGGCTGCTTTTCCTGCTCCGCTCCGCGCTGGAGCGCCTCAAGAACATCTGCAGGAAGTTTTACCGCAGCCTTGCCGCAAAGGGCACTGACCGCTTCAACGACCTGTTGAAATGGAATAACTCTTTTCATCAGTGAACTCCGTATATTTACAAATTGACATAATGTTTTCTGATTTCAGGGGAGCGCTCTGCAATGTTGGCAAGCCGGTCGGCGATCTTGACGATCTCGCCGAGAAGCTCAATATAAATCACGCCGCATGCGGCAGTGCAGGAGCCGTTTCTCAGGCGCTCAATATGTTCAGCTTCGTATTGATCCGCCAGTGTATGGATCCTGTTGATGCGCTGTTTGAGAATGACAGGAGAGAACTGTTCGTGACCGGCAAGTCCGGAAATGACCTGAGTGGAGATCTCACCCACATGATTCCACAAATTTTTCAAATCACTCTGGGCGATATCAGAAAGTTTTTTCTCCTGCTTCACCATACGGTCATTGAGCTGAAGAATGATTTCACAGTGGTCGGCGACCCGTTCTGCGTCATTGGTGCAGTGCATGAGAAGGGGGATCATTTCTGACTGGGGCTCAGCCAGACGTCTTCTGGTCAGCTGAACGAGATAGGAGGTCACATCTGACTGCATCTTGTCAATATTACTTTCGGCTTCAACAAGTTTTTCGTATTTTTCTCCGTCAGTGTTGCCGGTAAGAAAATGTTCGTTGACTGCTTTGTTGACCATATCCCATGCGCCTGTGACCATTTCCTCAAGGGCACGGGAAGTCAATTTCAATGCCACCGAGGGGGTGTTGAGCAGAGCAGGCTCCAGAAGCTGATTCTGAACTTTTTCACGGATGGGAATAATGAGACTGCAAAGGAGCGCAAACTGCTTGACAAAGGGGAGCAGAAGCAGAGAAACGGCAATATTGAAGATCGTGTGGAACATGGCGATGTGACGCTCAAGATTCTGGGGAACTTCAGCAAACGCGTTGCCGGGAGTGAAAGAGTTGACAAGATAGAGGAATGAGGGATAACCTTTGTATGGAATGTAACAGACAAGCACAACGATAACTGCTCCCAGTACATTGAAAAGCGTATGGGCGAGAGCTGCCTGTTTCGCCACCCGGTTGGCGTTGAGCGCCCCCAGCTGTGCGGTGACAGTGGTTCCGATATTGGAACCGATGAGCAAAGGCACTGCCGTATAGAAGTTGACCAGCTGTCCGGCTGCAAGGGCAAGGACGATACCGGTGAAAGCAGAGCTGGATTGGAGCACCATGGTCATTATAATGCCGATGATGGCAGCCCCGATGACAGAACCAAGGGGCATCAGAGAACTGCCGTCAACCGGGGCGCAGTCAAAGATACTGAAGAACATTCTGAAAGAGGGCATTTCGCCCAGAAGTTTCAATTCACTGCTCATCATCTGCATACCGAAGAAAAGCAATCCGAAACCGAGAAGCACCGTTCCCCATGCGTTGATAAGCCGTTTTTTGCTGAGAGTCATGAAAAAACCTGCGGCAATGCCAGGCAATGCCAACCCCGAAAGATTGAATGAGATGATCTGGGCTGTGATGGTCGTGCCTATGTTGGCACCAAAAATGATCCCCATGGATTGAACGAGAGAGAGGAGACCGGCGTTGATAAAACCGATGACCATGACGGTGGTTGCGGAACTGGACTGGATGATGGCTGTGACAAAAGTTCCGGCAAGGAGCGCGGAAATACGGTTGCTGGTGAAGTAAGAGAGGAACTTTCTCATATTTTCACCGGCGGCAAGCCGGATCCCGTCGCTCATCATGCACATGCCCAACAGAAAGAACGCAAGTCCCCCCACGACGCAGAGGATGACTGAAAACATGTCAATTGCCTGAAGCTGCACATTGATATCTGAAAAACGGATATTTTCAGCCGGAGCATCGACGGAGATCAGTATGTTGTAAGCACCTGTTTTTTTGCCCAGTCTGACAAAGGTCGAAGCGACTCCGTTTTTATCGGTCACTGCGTCAGGAGTTATGATCTGGGCACTGTTTTTCAGCCCTTCCACAGTGTTGCCGAATTTGAAATTGACCGGGATGCCCGCAACACCTCTGCCGTTCCGGGTGATTTTGACCGTAAGAGGCTCATCGGAGGTGCTGCTTGTAAAGTATTCTTTTCCGGCACCTGAAATTTCAATACCGGTATAGATTTTTGCAGTGATCATCTTTTTTTCGTCTCCTTCAGGAACGATTTCGATGATCTGTTCGCCGGTATGAGGCGGCAGCTCAAGGAGAGCTTCAGCGCATCCTGCTTCGTCAGAAACAACAGTGACAGGCTTGATTTTGACGGCTGCCTCAGCCGGACTCCTCAAAAGGAGCTTGATCCCGGGAGCCGGCAGTGAAGAGGACTTTCCAAAAATATTTTTTCCACTATTTCCGTTCACCTGTATCCGGAGCGGCGTTTCCATCTTGCTGTTGGAAGCCAGACATTGATTGTTTCCGCCGGTGATCTTGACCTCAGCAAGTTTGTCTGCGGTGTTTTTTCCGCATCCGGAAATCAGCAATAATGTGAAAAATAAAAGAAAAAAAAGATGACGCATAAAACAAACCTCGCTGTAAAAAGTTTCCCCTTTGAGCCTCTTTCAAAGGGGGAGTCAGTCAGCCTGAAAAGACCACAGACCTCCACGCGCATAATATAGCACGCGAGAGGCTGTTTTTCAATGTTCCTTCAGATAATTGAGGGCAGCGGCGATACCGGCGTAAGCACCGATACTGCGCTTGAGTTCGCTGGGAACGATCTGGCAGGCTTTGCGGGGCTCCTCCCAGCAGAAGCGGGGGAGATTTTTCAGAATGGGATCCATAAAAAGGTCTCCGATCGCCCATGCCATGGTGCCGAGGATCAATTTTTCCGGATTGAAAGCGTTGATGAAGAGTCCGAATGCCTGAGCGTTCCTCAGTGCCATTTCGTCCCACAACGCCAGCGCATAAGGATCGTTGGCGCGGACGGCTTTTTCCAGAGCGATCATGTCGATTTTTTCAACTTCGCCGTTGACCAGCTGCATGATCATGCTGTCGGGTTTGTTTTTCAATTCCTCCTGCATTCTCAGGGCAAGGGCTCTGCCGCCGCAGTAGGCTTCATAACATCCTTTCTGTCCGCAATTGCACTGCCGTCCGTCAAGCTGCAGACAGATGTGGCCCAATTCACCGGCACTGAGGGCTTTGCCGCCCCGGACCAGCTGATTGGCGCAGACGATACCGCCGCCGATGCCGGTGCTCATGGTCAGGTAGATGAAGTCGCGGCAGTTTCGTCCGGCACCGAAGAACCATTCGGCAAGGGCACCGCAGTTGGCATCATTCTCAAAGCAGCCGGGGATCTTGAGTTCGTTCTGAAGATAGCTCAGGATCGGAACGTTTCTCCATTTGGGATTGTTCGGCGGTTCCGTCATAATGCCGTGCAAGGCGTCTGCGGGGAAGGGGGCGGAAATACCGAAGGCGGGACAATCTGCGATTTTGACTCCGGCTTCATCGCAGAGTCTTTTTGCCTCTGACACCATCAGAGGAAGAATGTCATTGGGATCAGTGTTCACATTGTCGATTTTTGCCATGCCGAAGATCTTGCCGGACTCATCGCCCACACCGATTCCGATCTTGGTTCCGCCGATATCAAAGCCGATTACAGTAGCCATAATTAAAAAACTCCATTTTTTTCTGATTCTGCACTTGCAGAATATAATACCTGAACTATATTTTATAAAGGGCAAAATTGATTTTTTTTCGTTTTTTTTGCAATTTTTTTTCATTTCGGTCCATCCGGCGACGTTTGGACTCAATTTACGGAGTTTTTTTATGAATTTTCTGGTGCCGTTTGCAGCTGCTTCTCCCGGTGTTTATTATGCTTTTCAGCACAGCGACAGCGTAGGGAAGGGGATCGTTCTTCTTCTTCTTATCAGTTCCAGTATCACCTGGACGGTCATGGTCGACAAAGGTTTGGTTCTCAGACGGGCGAAGCTGCTTTCCCGCCGTTTTCTTTACAAATTCCGTGCCCATCAGGGGAATATCGCATCAAGCACTTTGTGCCGCGAGCGTCCCGAAGGACCCATTGGCGAACTTTATGCGGCCGGGGTTGACAAACTCAACGAATTTTACGAAAACTCCTCTTCTTTTCATGATCCGTGGCGCCGTGAGGCAGGGAAACTCTCTGAAGCTCAGCTCAGCGCGATCGAAGCCGTTCTGGAACGTGAAGTTTCGCATCAGATCGAACAGTTGGAAACCCGTATCGGTATGTTGGGAACAATGGTCAGTTTGAGCCCTTTTCTCGGACTTTTCGGAACGGTCTGGGGCGTTATGATGGCATTCTGCGGCATCGCTGTCGCCGGAAAACCGGACTTCTTTGCACTGGCTCCCGGTGTGGCTGGTGCCCTTTTGACGACAGTTGCCGGTTTGGTGGTGGCGATCCCGTCGCTGGTGGGATACAATATGCTCAACGGCTCTATCCGTCATCTGACCAATATGATGGATAACTTTACCGAAGAGTTTATGGTCAGACTCAAACTTGAACAGCTGGAATTGGAACAGACTGTACAGAACAACAGCAGGGAAGAATAAAATATGCGCCGCCGCCGTGAACGGAACCGGCAGCGGGAATCCATTGATGAGATCAATGTGACACCGCTGCTCGATTTGACTTTTCTGCTGCTCATCGCCTTTATGATCACCATGCCCCTTATGGAGTATGGAACTCAGGTGTCCCCCCCGGAAATGAACAGTGCTGAACTGCCGGATAATAATTTCAAGAGTGTATCTTTGACTGATAAAGGAACGATCCTCGTAGATAATGAACCTGTTACAACTGCAGATTTGATCGAAAAACTGAAAAGTTTGAAGAAATCCAATCCGAAATTGCAGCTGCTTCTCCGTGCGGATGGAAAATGTGCCTACAAGGATGTTATCGCTCTTATGGCAAAGATCCGCAATGGCGGTTTTACTGACGTGACTCTTGTGACTCAGGGGGAAAGCTCCAAATGACCTTGTCCCGGAACACCTCTTCTTCCCGGACAGGCGGGCGCCGTGCTGCCACTTTTCTGGTGGTGGCGCTGCTTCATGCCGGGATGATTTTCGGGCCGTTATGGATGCTTGATCTTTTTGAAAAACGCACGCCGGAAAAGAATATGTTCCGGGTGAAAATAGGAGGTGCGGAACTTTCAAAGGGACCAGTTGTCGGAATGGCTGAAAGAACGCCGCCCCGCCCGCCTGCCCCCCCTGAACCAGTGGTGCCTTCTGCTCCTCCGAAAAAAATTCCAACTGAGCCCCAGGTGCCGGTGCGAAGAACCAAAACTCTACCGAAGCCGCGCCCCGAGCCGAAGGTTCCGGTAAAGAAAAAGAGCGTCAAGCCCAAAAAAACGGTGAAGCCGCGCCCTGAGCCGAAGGTTCCGGTAAAGAAAAAGAGCGTCAAGCCCAAAAAAACGGTGAAGCCGCGCCCTGAGCCGAAGGTTCCGGTAAAGAAAAAGAGCGTCAAGCCCAAAAAAACGGTGAAGCCGCGCCCCGAACCAAAGGTTCCGGTAAAGAAAAAGAGCGTCAAGCCCAAAAAAACGGTGAAACCGCGTCCTGTGCGGCGGAATCCCCAGGATGATGTTTATCGGGATCCCGCTCCCGTCAATTTGACGCCCCGTGTGCCGGTGGGCAGAAACAACCGGGCACAGCAGTATGCCCCAAAAGCCGATAATAAAGCGCCGGGGGGAGGACGGAAGGTCGATGAAGCTGAATGGGCAAGATACGGTAAAAACGTGGAGCGCTATATTTACTCCCGCTGGACAGAACCGCCCCGTTCTTTACTGGGGGATGATTTCCCGGAAACTGTGATCGAAATTACTGTTGAATCCAGCGGCAAAGTCAGCAGGGCAAAGATCGTCCGTGCCAGCGGTAACCGTTCTATGGAAAGCTCCGTTGAGCATCTGTTGACAGGGCTCGATTTGCTCCCCCGTCCCCCGGAAGGGAGAATAACCTTCAGAATAACTCTCAAAACCCGGTGAGTTTAAGGGACTTTTTTTCCTGATTCTGTTGAATTGATCCATTTGCAGGTGTATATTATAGAGTGTTCCTGAATTTTCAGGAACGTGAGCGAAGATGGAAGTGTGAAGTATGAATCTGATTTTTTTGGGAGATGTGGTCGGTAAAGGCGGCAGAAATGCTGTTACAAAAGTACTGCCCGGGTTGAAGCGTGAGTTCAACGCCCAGTTTGCCATCGTCAACGGGGAAAATTCTGCCGCCGGTGCCGGATTGAGTGCCTCGTGTGTCAGGGAGCTGCTGACGGTCGCTGAAGTCGTGACCGGGGGGGACCATACCTGGGATCAGAAAGAGTTTCCCCGTGAGATCGTTTCTCTTGACCGCATGGTCAGACCTGCCAACTTTTCAAGCCGCCATCCCGGTTCCGGGATGGGGATCTTTCAACATCCCGGCAGCGGTGAAGTGGCTGTCATCTCGCTCGTAGGCAAAGTCTTTATGAAAGACTCAGCTTACTGCCCCTTTGAAACAGTGGAAAAACTGCTCAGCCAGATGCCCTCAAGAGTAAAGACCATTGTCGTTGATTTTCATGCTGAGGCAACCAGTGAAAAACTTGCCATGGGGCATTTTCTCGACGGCAGAGTGACCGCTGTTTTCGGGACACATACCCATGTCCAGACTGCCGATGCAAAAGTATTGTCCTCCGGTACTGCTTACATTACAGACGCCGGAATGTGCGGCGCTGACGCAAGCGTCCTCGGAAGGGAGATCCCTGCTGTTCTTGAGAAATTTACCATCGGACTCCCCAACAGGCTCCCCGTCGTTGAGAAAGGGCTGTTCAGAGTTGACGGGGCTGCTGTTTCTTACGATCACCTGACCGGAAAAGCGTTGAAAATAACCCCCTTTTCCAGATATGTTGAAATTTGATTTCTTTTTAGGAGTTTATATTTATGAGTGAATTTCAGTTCAATACACCGGAAGAGCTGATCGCTGATATAAAAGCGGGCAAACTGGTGGTAATTGCAGATGATGAGAACCGGGAAAATGAAGGCGACCTCGTGGGCGCCGCCGAATTGATAACCCCCGCACAGATCGCCTTCATGGCAACTCAGGGGTGCGGTCTTATCTGCGTTCCCATTACTGCAGAACAGGCCTCCAAGCTCAATCTTGTGACTCCCGCAAATCTTGGCGATCGTTTCGGTACCGCTTTTACACAGAGTGTTGATGCCAGAGAGGGCGTCACGACAGGTATCAGTGCCTTTGACCGGCATGCGGCCGTCCGGGCGCTTATTGATGATAAAAGTACTCCTGATTCACTGGTTTCTCCCGGACACTCATTCCCTCTCATTGCCCGTCCCGGCGGTGTTCTCCGGCGTGCCGGTCATACTGAGGCCGCGGTGGATCTTCCCCGCCTTGCCGGACTCAAACCTGCGGGTGTTATCTGCGAAATCATGAATCCTGACGGAACCATGGCTCGTATGCCCCAACTGAATGAATTCAGAAAGAAACACAACCTGAAGTGGGGAACTGTTGCGGATCTTATCTCTTACCGCCGTCACCATGAACAGTTGATCATACGGGGCGAAAGTGCCCGGCTTCCCACTCCTTACGGAGAATTCAAGATCACGGCCTACCGTACCAAAGTTGACTCCGAAGAGCATTTGGCACTTGTCTACGGAGATGTGAAGGATAAAGAAAAGGTCCTTGTCCGTGTTCACAGTGAGTGTCTGACCGGTGATGTTTTCGGTTCCTGCCGTTGCGATTGCGGAGATCAGCTTCACGCCGCCATGCGTCAAATCGCTGAATCCGGCGCCGGGATCCTGGTCTATTTGCGGCAGGAGGGAAGGGGGATCGGCATCTTTAACAAGGTCCACGCCTACAAACTTCAGGATGAAGGGTGTGATACCATTGAAGCCAATGAAAAACTGGGATTTCCTGCTGACTTGCGGGAGTATGGGATCGGTGTACAGATTTTGTTGGATCAAGGGGTGAAAAGCATCCGGCTTCTGACCAACAATCCCTGTAAGCTGGTGGGGATCTCCGGCTACGGGCTTGAAATCGTGGAGCGAGTTCCCATCGTTATTGAGCCCGGTACTGAAAATGCCTATTATCTGCAAACCAAAAAAGAACGTATGGGGCACATGCTCTGATGAATAACGGCACACTCGCAGTTTACAAAGGGAAGGCAGCCGTCATTACGGCTGTGGGAAAAGACAAAATCGAGATCAGAACTCAGGATGGCAAAAGTTCTTCAGTCAGAATGAAGGATCTTGAGCTGCTGCACGCCGGGCCTGTCGTTTCGCTTTCTTTTCCTCCTCCGCCGCAAACGGATTGGAACGAACTTGTCGAGCTTGCCGATGAAAATGGATTTTCATTTGCCGAATTTACAGAACTTGCCTATGGAGAAAATACGCCGGCAGCAGCATGGTATGCCTGGAACGCCCTCAATGAAGGGATCTACTTCACCGGGAGTCCCGCAGATGGAGTAAAACTGCAATCACCTGAGAAGCGGGAGGAACTTCTGCGGAAACAGGAGGAAAAAGAATCCAGAAAAAAACAGCGGGAGGAACTTGTTGAGCGGATCAGAAGTAATTCTCTGCAGAGCGAAGATCTGAAGTTTCTGCGGGAAATAGAAGCTGTCGGTAATGGCGAAAGTGAGAACAGTTCATTGATGCGCGAGTTGAATATTGAATCTGTTCCTGAAAAGGCACATGCTCTTTTATGTCGTTTGGGCATTTGGGATGAACTTTATGATCCCTGGCCCCGCCGGATGGGAGTGGATATCTCCATGCCTCAAGCTGAGCTTGGGGATTCGGATAGCTCCGAAGAAAGAGAAGATTTGACCGGACATACCTGTTATGCCATTGATGATGCTTCAAGCAGCGATCCTGATGATGCTGTTGCCTTTGCCGATGGACTTCTTTATGTTCATGTCGCAGATCCGGCGTCTGCAGTAACTCCGGGAAGTGATGCTGATGAGGAAGCTTCATGGCGTGGAGAAAGCAGTTATCTGCCAGAAATACAAGTTCCCATGCTGCCTGAAGGAGCTGTTGAAAAATTCGGTTTGGGGTTGAGCGAAAAAACTCCGGCAATGACCTTTGTCATCAGAATTGATGAAGAGGGATATCCCCACCTTGAAAGGATCGCTCTCTCTGTGATCCGGGCGGAGCGTCACTCTTACGAAAGTGCAGCGGCCTCTTTGATGGAAACGCCTGAGTTTATCGCCATGCGCGATGCTCTTGAAAGGTTTCGCCTGCGGCGTATGGCAGACGGTGCTTTGTTCATAAAACTTCCGGAAGTCAAAACCAGACTTCAAGATGGCGCAATTACATTTACCCCCTGTCCGGTCACGCCGGAACGGGAGCTGGTTGCCAATGCCATGCTTTGCGCCGGTGCCGCCACCGCGGCGTTTATGTATGATGAAGGGATACCTTTCCCATTTGTGACACAGGCAGCTCCGGATATCGACCTTGATACTCTGGGGGATTCTCTTGCTGATATGTTCCAGCTTCGCAGAAGCTGTTCCGCCGGAGTGACTGGAGTTACTGCCGGAAAGCACTCCGGTCTCGGACTTACCCCCTATTCCCGGGTCACAAGTCCTTTGCGGCGCTATGCGGATCTTCTGGCACATCAGCAGATCCGGCGTTACCTGAAAAAGGAACCTCTTCTTGATTTGGAATATATCGAAAAGAGACTTGTCCGTGCAGATGAAGCGGGGACCATGCGCCACAAACTTGAAAAATATGCCAATGAATATTTTTTGCTCCATTATTTCAAGAGACATCCCCAGTGGCAGGGGAGGGGAACTGTGGTTGAAAAACAGGGGGAACGTCTGACCGTGCTGATCCCTGAATTTGCATATTGCTGCAAATGCCGCTTCAACGGTGGTATCAGGGAGGGGGATGAAGTGGAACTTCTCTATAATGCCGCAGATCCTGTGGAAATGAAAATCCATCTGCAGATCAAAAAAATTCAGGAAAGTTCTTCCAGCTCCGGATTGTAAGGATAAGGAAGGGTTCCCAGAGGTTCGGCTGTTTCCTTGCCGGTAAAGGCTTGGGCAATGGTCAGGATGTATCTGAAACTGTCACTGTTTACAGCTGCAGAAAACAATGTCATGACCGCCAGCCGGAGCAGTGCCTGCGGCTCCCAGAATTCGATTTCCTTTTTGCCGGGTAAAGGTGAAAGCTCCCAATTGTTCTCAGGTATGAGGATGAAATCTTCTGCCGCTACGGCAAAGCGTCCCTGATGACGGAGCGTCTTCAATTTCAGTGTCGGATACAATTCACAGATCATGCCGCACCAAAGGGGGGAAATCCCGCATTTTTCATCCAGCATAACACCAAGACAGAGTTGCTCCGCTTTCAATGTCGTAACGGGAGTTGCCGTCACGCCGCAGGCAGCGAAGGCATCTCCGATCTCCTCAAGTGTTCCGCAGGAGTGGTGTTTGAGCTCTTGACAGAATCCGCCGATCTTCTTGTAAAGAGATACTTCTGAGTCGTTATCGAACCACTGAAGATGGATTTGTACAAGAGCATCAAGAAAATCGACCTTATCGCTTCTGAGCAACGCTGAAATACGGCGTCGTCTGCGGATCATAGTCAGGGCACTTTGAAGCTGATGCACACGACGGCGCATAAGCGGACTGGTACTTTCCTGTAACTCGGCAGGGAGTTCACCGAGTTCCCCTTCTCTGTTGAGCAATTCTGCCATGGCACCGATCGCCACAACCTCATCAGGATCATCCAGCAGTGATGCCAGACGCCGGATGTCAATTGGAGTCAGTTCCGCCATTTTGTTTTTTGACAGGGAACTTGCCGATGAGGGCATCTGAGGCGATCTTTTGAACTTCTGCAGGGAAATCACTCCGCATGATCCAACGCAAAAATCCCGGTTCATTCTGGGCGATGTCTTTGAGCTGACGTCCGGAAAATTTCCCGAAATTCACAACCACATCATCACCCACCCAACGGAATCGGCGGGTGCGATCCACCATATCCGGTTCACTCTGCTCACAGAATGCTGCAAGCCCGGCAATATCACGGGGGAGCTCCGGGTATTTTGCCAATTCCCCCTGAATAACTTCCCAGGTGGCATCTGTGTCTGCAGCGGCACCGTGGGCGCCTTCCAGATCTTTGCCGCAGAAAAATTTATAGGCCCCTGTCAATGTACGGGGGAACATCTTGCAAAAGATGTTGTAAGCGTCAAGGACACGCCTGCCTTCCAATTTGAAATCATAACCGGCACGCTTGAATTCAGTTTCAAGCATAGGGATGTCAAAAGAACTCAGATTGTATCCGGCAAGGTCACAGCCGTCAAGATAGTTGTAGAGCTTCTCTGCAATATCACTGAACGTTGGACAATCAGCCACATCTGCATCATAGATCCCGTGGACCGCGGATGCTGCCGCCGGAATAGGCATTTCCGGATTCAGTCTGCGAACAGTTGAACGGCTTTCGCCTTCCGGAGTGATCTTGAGGACCGCTATTTCAACAATGCGGTCACGAGTGGGCATTATGCCGGTACTTTCAATGTCAAATACTGCCAGAGGACGGTCAAGTTTCAACAAGGTTTCCATACTGCCTTCTCCCGGTGGAATCTCTAATTGTCAGTCAATAACGAGTTCGCCGCCATTTTCAGCGTGTTTACGCAGTATCTCGCGTTTGACTTTGCCGGAAAATGATTTAGGCAAAGCCTTCACAAACTCAATAAGTCTGGGATATTTATAGGGAGCTGTTTCCGCGCGGACAAAATGCTGGATATCCTTGATGAGTTCATCTGAACCTTCATACCCTTTTTTCAGGACGATGTAGGCTTTGATGACGACGCCGCGCAATGCGTCAGGAGCGCCGACGACTGCGACTTCCTGAACTGATTCATGGCGCATGATGACCTCTTCAACTTCCATAGGTCCGATACGGTATCCGGAACTCTTGATGATATCATCATTCCGGCCGCAGAACCAGTAATATCCTTCTTCATCAAGTTTTGCTTTATCGCCGGTGTAATAGTAGCCATTGATAAAATAACTTGAATTGTCATCATCGGCACCGATGTACTGGTCAAGCAATCCCACAGGACGCAAACCATCAGAGATCTTAACGGCGATCCTGCCGATTTCTCCCTGAGGAACTTCCACACCGTCATCATCATGAAGTTCGATGTGCCAGTTTGGAGCGGCTTTACCCATGGCGCCGATCTTCTGAGGTGTATCGGCGAAAGTCGCAATGAGAGAAGCGGTTTCAGTTTGACCGTAACCTTCACGGATCGTAATACCGGTGCCTTCGCGCCAGATACGGCAAGTCTCAGCATGAAGAGGTTCGCCAGCGGCGGTACAGCTGCGGAGTTTGCTGAACTTGTATTTGCTCAGGTCACAAAGAACCAGCATCCGGTAAATGGTGGGGGGGGCACAGAATGAGGTGATTTCATATTTTTCAAGCAGAGGCAGAAGCTCCTCAGCATGAAATTTACCGCGGATATCGTAGATGAAGAGCGTGGCACCCATCATCCACTGTCCGAAATAGTTGCTCCAGACATTCTTTCCCCATCCGGTATCTGAAACGGCAAAATGCAGATCACCTTTCTTGAGTCCGTGCCAGAGACCGCCGGTCACAAGATGACCGAAGGGATAATCAAAGGTATGCTGTACAAGTTTGGGATTCTTGCTGGTTCCAGAGGTGAAGATCAAAAGCATGGGCTCTTTGGCTTTTGTCGCAACCTTACCGCAGGAAAGTTCTGATTCGGAATAAGATTTTTCTTTAACTTCCTTATAGAAATCGACCCAGCCTTCGCGGGCTCCTTCCACCGTGATCAGGTGTTCGAGATTGGGACATTGGGATTTGACTTCATCCACCTTTTCGGTACCCGCAAGGTCGGCAATCACCGCCTTGAACTTGCCGTAATTGATCCGGAACCGGATATCATGAGGCTGAAGCAGTGTGGGGGCAGGGCAGGAAATGGCACCTATCTTCATAAGCGCTGCTGAAAAGATCCACCACTCAGGGATGCGGGGCAGCAGCAGGAAAACGCGGTCGCCTTTACGGATCCCCTGGTCAAGCAGCATATTCGCCGCCCTGTTTGAAAGTCTGGAAAGGTCAGCAAAAGTGAAACGCTTTTCTACGCCCTCCTGATTGACCCAAATCATAGCAGTTTTTTCAGGATCCTCCTGGGCATAACGATCTATCACGTCGTATGCACAATTGCAATATTCGGGGATATCCAAACTCCAACCGCCGATAGTCAACGGGGATGCACCCTTACGGCAGCAACAGGCGTCACTCATCTTTCACTCCATCTCAATTAAGTTAATCTTTATAATAAATCAACCTAATATACACCGAAAAGTTTGTTTTTTCAACCCTTTAGAAGAAAAAAACACAAAACATCTCTGTTTTTTGAGTGGAATCGTATTTATTTTCCCGGAAAGGTGGAATGAAGAGGTTTTTTCAAAGGGGGAAATGTGATTCTTACGACAATCTTCCCGCGTGGACCGTTACTGTTACAGGAGTGGTGAAACTGTTCCGGATCACGGAATTGAATCGTTCGACGGAACAATCCCGGAGCTTTTGGGAAATCTGTTCAAGAGCATTGACAGGTTCCCCATAGAACATATCCAGCATGGTAAACTCCAGAAGGGCATGAGAAGACTCTGAGGCGCGTGCCAGACGGAAAAGCATGGCATCCCGAGCCATATTGAATTCCTCTTCTGAGATCCCCTCAGACGCAAGACGGCAGATCTCTTCATTGAAACACTCTTCCACATCGGCGATTTTTTCTGCAGCGGTCGCAGCAGAAAAGGCAAAGACGCCCGGATGGAATCCGCCGGCGGCTTTGGTGCCCACAGAGTAGGCAAGCCCCTTATCTTCCCGGACTTTTTGGAAGAGTTTGGAGTTCATGCCGTTTTCAGCCATGTTGAGCATGTGGAACATAATTCCGGTCTCTCCTCTGAGGGGAGGGATGGAGAGAAGTTTCATCACGACGGTCTGTTCCCTGTCGATGGGCAGTTTTATGACACGGGATTCTTCAGGAAATGCCGGGGAGTCCGGAAGTTTTATTTCTCTTGACTGCCAATCAGCGGCGGCATCAAGATATTGTGCTTTAGCTGCGGCAGTATCGGTATCGATATCTCCTGCAAAACCCATGATGCAGTTGTCCGCAGAAAAGAGTTCCTTCCAGAAATTTCCGGCGAGTTCCGGGGTGAATGATTTGATACATTCAACGGTTCCGTGTTCACCGCATCCATAGGGGTGGGATCCGAAAAGTGCCAAGCATCCCGCCCGGAACGCTGCTTTTGCAGGTTTCATCTGACGGCGGCGGAATTTTTCCAGCAGACGTTTTTTTTCCCGTTCAAAGGGAAGCTCCGGGAATGAAGGAGACACGAGCAGCTCTGTCATAACTTTGAAAGCATCTGAAAAATATTTGCGCGGAGCGTTCATTTTTGCCGCAAAAGTATTCAATCCGGTGGTAAAGCTCACATCCATTCCATAACGATCCAGTGTTGCTGCAAGGCGGTTTTCATTGCGTTTGCCGCAGCCGCTGAGGAGTGTATTGGCGATGCAATGTGAGATCCCCCGTTTTTCGGCGGGCTCTGAGATGGCTCCTCCGGGGAACAGCAGGGAAAAACTGACCAGTTCCAGATTGTGGTCGGAAGCAGTGAGCAACTGAACTCCGGAAGGCGTTTTTGATGGTGTGACCTCAATCTTTTTTACCGCTGCCGCTTTACGGGAAACAGGCGGCTCCGGACGCTGTCTGACCATGAGAAAACTCTTTGCATCAAGCATTTTTGCTGCAAAGTCTCTTATATCATCCAATTCCAGTCTTTGCAGGGATTCAAGGGCCGCCCCGGCGTATGCCGGATCGGAGTTGAGCATTACGCCGTCAACCATGGCTGAGGCAATGTGAGAGGGAACACACATCTGCCGCAGCTGATCGGCATAACGCTGTGTTTTTTCGCGGCGCAATTCATCGGCATCCAAATCGCCGGAAGCAACGCACTCAAGTTCGCGGCGCAGTGCCGACTCAAGTCTGTCAAGTTTACCGGGGGTGGCGACAGCACTGATGAGCGGGACGCTGAAACCGCTGAAACTTTCAATATCGGCATCCACATTGAGGGCAAGTTCTTTTTCAAGTTCCAGAGTCCTTACCAGGCGTGATGCGCTGCTGCCGGCAAGAATACCGGAAACAACTTCTGCGGCCATGTTTTCTCCGGGGGCGATAGGGGGAAGAAGCAATGCCAGCTGTGAAACGGTATCAGGAAAGACGGTTTCTATGGCGCGCGGCGCCAGCGCCCCCGGGATTTCAGGAAGCGCATTTTCACAAAGACCGCCTCTTTTCCAATCACCCAGCAGCTGGTTGATCTTGCCGAAGAGCCACTCCGGATCAATTGCGCCGACAGCTGCGAAAAAGCAGCGGTTCGGCGTATAACGGCGGGCATGATATGCCTCTGCCATATCCCGGGTGACAGTGGAAATCATATCCCGGTGACCGATGATCGGAACTCTTGCCGGATGATTTCCGAAAAGGGCTTCAAATCCGGTCAGAAACATTTTGGTTCCCGGTGAATCAAAGTAGAGATCGCACTCTCTGAGGATAACCTCTTTCTCCTCGCAAAATCTTTTTTCCGGGAGCTCCGGAAAACGGATCATGGAACAGAGCAGTTCAACAGCAAGATCTTTGTGAGACTCCGGAACTCTCAGGTAATAGACGGTGCGGTCATAGCTTGTATAGGCGTTGACGGAGCCGCCGGCACGTTCGATTTTTTCGGCACCGCTGCGTCCGGGGAAGTTTGCACACCCCTGAAAGAGCATGTGTTCCAGAAAATGAGAAAGACCGCATCCCAGATTTTCCCCTTCATGGATACTGCCGGTGCGGATCGCACACTGCAGTTCGATCGAACCGCTTCCCGGCATGGGAAGCACATGGATCCCCAAACCATTGGAGCAGGTATAAGAACATATATTGGAGAAAAGTTTCATTTTTATTCTTTCCTTTACTTTGCATCTATGAACGGAAGAACGATCCCGGCAGTATCAGCCGTTTTTTCTTCTTCCCAGGGGAAAGTAATGTTGAAATCTTCCGGAGAATCCTCCGGGGAGGCCGAAAGAAGTTTGACGCTGATAAGCAGATAGACGACTTCTCCGACATTCCTTGCTCCGCGCAATCCGAAGCTGCACAGAACCTGAGGTGCGACTGCGCCGTACTGCAAAAAGGCGTACTCTTTGATCCCTCCCAGAAGTTCTCTGGCGGAGACATGACGATGTGTTTCCAATTTTCCGATGGTGTAGGCAACGGCGTCGGAAATAAATTGATATGTTTCCACGTTGTAATTAGGATAGGTCAAGTGCAACGCTCCGGTTGCTTTGGCGATTTCAGGATCGATATTCATTTTATTCAGAGACCGGCTTTTTTTGTTTGCCCCGCAGCAAAGAGGCGGGATCTGTTGAAAGATAATCTGTCAGCCCCCGGATCGACTCCAGGGTCTGGTTGAGTTTCTGTAATGTATTGTCGATTTCTTTCCGGCTTTCGGAAAAGTCTTCGATAAATTGCCGCAGCACAGCAGTCGTTTCAGGAACTTTTGCATCCTGAGAAATCGCCAGAACAGATTTCTGCAGCTGATTCAACGCTGTCAGATTCTGCTCAAGACTGTTGACGACCCCCTGGATCCTTGATTCGCTGAGTACAGATGAAATGGCTCTGGAACTGGTTTCCAGATTTTCTGCAGTATCGTTGATCCTGGCAATAGTTGAACGTATTTCCTGGGAATTGAGCAACAGTCCGAGACCGGTCAATGCTGTCTCAAGCTGTTCTGAGATCCTTTCAAAACGGATCCTGGACAGGCGGTCAACTGCCATGGTCAGAGTTCCTGTGATATCTTTCATTTGGGAGGTTACGCCGGGAATGTAAAGAACTCCCCGGGGACCGGTAAAGCGGGGAGGCGCCGGGAGTGACGTTCCGGGCTTGGCAAAATAGTCAAAATCAATGAATTTCATGCCGGTGATTCCCAGCATTTCAAGCCGTGCCCGCAATCCTTTGTTTTTGATCTCATTCTGGAAAAAGGCGTGGAACTCCCTGTCCGGGAAACGGTTGTTGTGACGGTTGACGGCAAAAAACGCCGGATCTATTTCCATATCGACCTGAATGATGTTTTCATCCACCAGAATCGAAATCTCTGTAACGTTGCCGATTTGAACACCGCGGTATTTGACGGCAGAACCGCGGCTCAATCCCTGGACTGACTCTGAAAAACCTGTCCGCATGATGATTTTGTGGGCAAAAAGGTCAGACAGTCCCAGAACAAACAGTGTGATCAGAAGCAGAATGACCCCTGAAATAATAAAAACTCCGGCAAGCATTTCCTGTTTTTTGCTTTTATCCATAATGTTCGACACTCCTTTTCATTCCGTTGCGGTTCAGAAAATTGCGGACAAAAAGATTTTCTGATTCACAGCGTAATTTTCGCGGATCTCCTTCGGCAACGATTGTTTTTTCAGCTTTATCAATAATAATGACCCGGTCCGTGATGGCGTAAATGCTGTCCAATTCATGGGTGACGATGACCACTGTTACGCCCAGCTGCCGGCGCATGGAAAGTATCAGAGAGTCCAGCGCGGCAGCAGCCAGTGGATCAAGACCGGCAGATGGTTCGTCAAAGAAGAGCAATTGGGGATCCAGAGCAATGGCCCGGGCGAGTCCTGCCCGTTTACGCATGCCGCCTGAAAGTTCTCCCGGCATAAAGTTTCCGAAGTCCGCCAGATCCACAAGAGCGAGTTTTTCACTGACGATCTTCGCGATTTCATCAGGACTTTTGTCTGTGTGGAGTTCCAGCGGCAGCGCTACGTTTTCAGCGACTGTCATGGAACCGAAAAGAGCGCCTCCCTGATATGTGACGCCGATACGGGTCATAAGTCTGTTGTAGGCTGATTTGTCAGAAAGATCAAGCATTTCTCCCAGAAGGGAAATTTTCCCTTTCAGAGGCGGAAATATGCCGATCAGATGTTTGAGAAGAGTACTTTTTCCACATCCGGAATTGCCGAGTATTCCGAAAATTTCCCCTTTTTTGACCGAGAAATTGAGATCATGCAGAACAATTCTGTCATTGTATCCCAAGTGCAGATCTTCAGCTTCGAGTGCAAATTCCTGTTCCATAGGTCAGTATCCGGCAAAAGAATAAAGCAGTGTGAGGATCGCATCGGCGACGATGACGAGAAAAATCGAGACCACCACAGCCTGAGTTGCGCCTCTGCCGACTCCCTGAGCGTCACCGGCGGCTTTGAATCCGCAGTAGCATCCGGCAAGGGTTATCAGAATCGAAAAGACAGAACTTTTGAGAACACCCAGAACAAAGGTCATTTCGTCGAGAACATCAAAGGTTCTTTCCATGTATGCCCCCGGAGGAATATCCATATAAGTGATTCCGACCGCAGCTCCCCCCAGAATTCCGGCGGCATCAGCAAAAACTGTCAGGAGCGGCATGGCAATAAGCATGGAGATCAGTTTGGGGACAACAAGAAACGACTCCGGCGAGATGCCGAGGGTTTTCAGGGCAAAAATTTCTTCGTTGACCTTCATGGTGCCGATCTCGGCGGCAAAAGCAGACCCCGCTCTGCCGGTGGCGATGATCGCCACCATCAGAGGACCGAACTCCTTCAAAACGGCAAATCCCACGAGATCGACGATAAAAATATCAGTTCCCACCTTTTTCAGCTGCAGTGCTCCCTGAATGGCAAGAACCATGCCCATAAGGGCGCTTATCAACAGGACTACCCCCAGAGATTTGGTGCCGCACAGGTCAAGATAGTAAACAAGGTCTTTGAGTCTTAAAGTGCGTTTTTTAATGATCTGGGGCAAAGCAACAGCAACAGCTCCGATAAAAATGACCGGAGCTGTTGCAGAGGCGGCAGTTTTTTTTATTCTGCCGATCCAATTTGAACTGGGCAGAATCTCATCCATCAGTACATGGGACCGTTGTTGCGGCGGCGTACCGCTTTGGGCTTGAACTCTTCAAGACCGAGGGCGTACCACTGTTCGCCGAATCCGGCATTGGAAAAATCCTTCTTTTTGTCGTTGAGAAGTTTGTCAAGATTTTCCACAAGCACGGGATGGTCCGAAAGTTTTCTTGCTGAACGCAGAGCGGCAACTGCAGCCTGCGTGTTCTGTTGTTTCAGTTTGATCCAGGCGTAGACACAGGCAACGAAAGCGCCTTGTTCATTTTTGAACCTGGTACATTTTTTATTGTAGAAATTGTCAAGATCCCTGTCTTCGTTTTTGTACATGCGCACCAGCTTGATGGAAAGAGAAAGAGGATCCAGCAGCATGGACTTAGGCAGCAGGCGATCAACTTCAGCATAGTCTCTGATCTGAAAATAGAGCTGCATTTTCATGGCGTTGATCTGCTTATAGAGCATGGGGCTCCAGGGATAGAAGACTTTGAAACGATCTGTGGCGGCAAGAACTTTTCTTGAGACTTCGCTTTGAAGACGGTCGGCAAGCTGTTTGAGACCATTCATGTTGCCGGGCTGACGCTGTTGGAATGTGGTCAGCTGACGGTTGATGCGTTCCCTGTCAGCATTCATTTCCGCCTGGATCTCTGCCTGAACGGCATTGATTTTTTTGCGAAGAATCAGACTGATGATGATTTGAACGACCACATATCCTGCAATACCGCTGACGATACTCCAGGCGATGTGCTGCTGATCAACGATCATGGCAGCAGCGATCCCGGCACCTGTGAGGGCTGCAATAAGAATACTCAGCATATATAAAACCCTTCTGCAATATTATTTTTTGCGTTTACGCTGTTTGGCGCGTTCTTTTTTAGCCAGTTTGGCAATTTTCTTTTTGTGCTCCTGCTCCTTTTTGCTGACTTGAGCCGCTCCGCCGAAAAGTCCGCCCATGGGTCCGGGAACAGGTGAGTCAGGCATCTGCCCGCCGGACATGAGTCTGCCGAGAAGACCGTTCTGACGCATCATCTTGCGCATGGTTTCAAACTGTTTGACAAGAGTACTGACTGTCTCCACGGGAACGCCGGCACCTTTGGCAATACGTTTACGGCGGGGGAAGTCGATGAGATCGGGATTGGAGCGTTCTTTCCTGGTCATAGAAAGGATAATGGCTTCCATCCGTTTGAAGTGACGGGGGTCCACATCCGCCATGGCGTTGGAAAGCTGACGTCCGCCGGGAAGAAACTTGAGGATGTTTTCCAAGCCTCCCAGACGGCTGATATGACGGAGCTGGGAAAGGAAATCATCGTAGTCAAATTTGTTTTTGCGAAGCTTTTCCTGAAGCGCCTTTGCTTCTGCTTCGTCCACATCTGCAGCGGCTTTTTCCACCAGAGAGACCACGTCACCCATGCCGAGGATACGTCCGGCCATGCGTTCGGGGAAGAAGGGCTCAAGGGCATCAAGTTTTTCACCCAGACCGATGAATTTGACCGGAACCCCAGTTGCTTTGCGGATCGAAAGCGCGGCACCGCCTCTGGCATCACCGTCAAGTTTGGTGAGGATAAAACCGGTCAGTGCGAGGGCATTGTTGAAGTGTTCACCAACAGAGACAGCTTCCTGCCCCAAGGCTGCATCAGCCACCAGCAGCACTTCATCGGGGGTGACGGCCTGACGGATCCGCACCAGTTCCTGAACCATGGTCTCATCGATCTGCAGACGTCCCGCGGTATCAATGATGACAACGTCGTAGTTCTGTTTCTGGGCATTTTCCACTGCGTTGCGGGCGATTGCAGCGACATTGACGCTGGTTCTTTCAACATGGACATTGACATCGATCTGGCGGCCGATGATCTCAAGCTGATCAATGGCAGCAGGACGGTACACGTCACCAGCCACAAGGAGCACTTTTTTGCCGCTGCGTTTCAAATTAAGGGCAAGTTTTCCGGCCGTGGTCGTTTTACCGCTGCCGTGGAGACCGGCAAGCATAATGACACTCGGACGGCTCTTGAGCTGGAGTTCTGCGGCTTCGCCCAGAAGGTCGATCAAACGGTCATGAACGATTTTGATGACCTGCTGTCCGGGAGTAACGCTCCGGAGCACGTCCTGACCGATACACTCCTGTTTTACTGACTCGATAAACTCTCCGGCGATCTTGAGGTTGACATCCGCTTCGAGCAGTGCCACGCGGATCTCGCGCATTGCCTCTGAGATATTTTCTTCTGTGAGCCGGCTCTCTCCCCGCAATTTTTTCAGAACATCATGCAGTCTGTCGCTTAACGATTCAAACATCTTCTTTTCCTGTTGTTTTGATTTTTTGACACTAATTCATCTAATAATATAGCTTCAGTTGCTGATAAGTTCAAGTTGTTAAGGCATGCAAGATGAAAAAATTCCCTTTTTTTTCATAAAGACTTGAAAAATCCTCCGGGGGCTGTTATAATATAGCTCCGTCTCTCTCCCTGGCAGAGAGTTTGTGGAAAGCAGTTTGAAAGTATTGACTATGAGAATAAGTGACCTTTTGCTCAGTTGCGGAGTGAAAAGAAGTGATACTGTTGTTGTTTATTGCACGTTGAGCAGCAAGGAATGGGATATGAAATCACTTCTCGCGGAACTGACTGATTTTTTTGCTCCGGGGACTTTGGTCATGCCCGCCGGACATGACAGGCAGAGTGCCGTACCGGGGGGGATTTTTGATCCTGTGTCGACGCCTTCCGGTGATGGAGAACTTTCGGAAATGTTCCGTCTGCAGCCCGGAGTCGTGCGTTCCCGGCATCCTGCGGGCGCGCTTGCTGCGCTGGGCAGCGGCAGCCAGTGGCTTATGGAGGGCCATGAAAACAGTATTTCTGAGTTTTCTGCCTCCTCTCCCTGGTGGAAACTTTTTCAAAAGGGAGCAAAGTGTATCTTTATCGGCTGCGGCTTGGAACGCTCCGGAATGATCGCTGCCGCCGAAGAGTGGGCCGGAGCAGCTGTGCTGACCAAAAGATTCTACCGGCGCAGACTTGCTCTGCCAAACGGCAGAAACAGACGGCTCCGCATCAGAATGCACCTGGGTAGGCATTTTCTCAATTATCCGAAGGCGGAAACAGTCTTCCGGGATTCCGGGCTTCTTTCAAGAAACCGCTGGGATTGCTGTGATGTGCTTGTTTTAAACAGTTCAGAGTGTGTCTCCCGACTTTTGCGTCTGTTGTGCCGCAAAAAAACTCTCTTTGCATCAGGAAGAGTATCCCGAAACTTGAAAATGTTCTGAGTCAGGTATATATTATACAGTGTAGCAGCAATGTTTAATGGAGAATTGATTTAATGTCCAACTATAATTACGGGCTTGAACCGGGGATCCGGCAGAGTGGATCATCAAGATTGCGTTTTGCATTAATCTTTCTTGCAGTCAGTGCTCTTACTGCCGCGCTTCTCTGGTGGTTCTGGCCCGATCAAAACAAAGACGGAAAAGAGAAAAGTGATACCTCTGCGGCTCCATCTCAGGAGCAGGAGGTGAAAACTGCACCCGTTGAAAAATCTCCTCAAACCATCAGGGAACCGGAGATCTCCCCTGTGACTCCGGCGGTGGAAGATACCGCAAAGAAAGGGGAAAAATCCCCCTCCGCCGGGAAGGCTGTTGCAGAAAAGGAAGAGACAAAAAACGTTGATCCCACAGATCCCGTGCTGCCCCCGAAAGGCGTTGTTACAGAAAGCGATAAAAAGGGCGTTGACCTTCCGGATGTCCCTGTTGACAATCTTGTTGGTGGCGCACAGAAAAAAGCCTTGGCGCAAGCCGCAGAACTCCTTGCTGCCAAAGATTATGCCGGTGCTGAAAAATTTGCGGAACAGGCTCTTGAAAATACTGTTGAATATTCTGACTTTTACCGTAAGACATGGCGTATTCTGAGTGATGCCCGGATCGGTATGGCATTCAATGGCAAGTCCAATCCTTTTGTGAACGGCAAGTCCAATCCTTATGTGATCCGTTACCGGATCCGCAGCGGAGACAGTCTCAGCGGAGTTGCAGGAAGGTTTTTTACAACCGTGGAGCTGCTCCGCAAGAGAAACAATATTTCCGGCAGCCGCATTTTTGTGGGAAAACAACTTTATGTCGTCCCGGGGGACTGGAAGATCGTCGTCTCTAAAAAATTCCGTTTGCTCAAACTCTATCGGGTCACAAATGAGGGCGAAAAACTTTTTGCCCTCTGGGAGGTCGGGATCGGCAGAATGGATAAAACTCCTGTTGCTGAATTTGCTATCGCCGCACGCGTCCGTCATCCGGATTGGTTCCTGCCTGACGGCAGAGTCTTTAAATACGGAGACGCGGAAAATCAACTTGGGGAATATTTTTTGAAACTGGCTCCGGCTTCTGCTCCCGGACGGCCTCTGCTGGGATATGGCATACACGGCGCTAAAGATGAAAACACTGTGGGACGCTCTCTGAGCAACGGTTGTATCCGGATGCGGAATGCTGATGTGGAAAATCTTTATTACCTTGTTCCCGTCGGCTGCCGGGTGAATATTGTTGAGAAATAATGCAAAAAAGTCATCGATGCGCCTTCGGGGCGGCTGAGGACAAATGTGGAGATATGACGATTATGAATGAATTGAAACTTGAGTTTGAGAAACCTATTCTGGAACTTCAGAAGAAAATTGAAGAAATGAAAAAATTTTCTTCCGAAAACAATATTGACGTTTCTCAGGAAATCAATGCTCTTGTTCAAAAACTTGAGACGATGACCAAAGAAATCTATTCAAATCTGACTCCCTGGCAGCGGGTCCAGTTGGCGCGTCATCCTGACAGACCTTATACTCTTGACTATATTGAAAGGATCTTCAATAACTTTATAGAGCTTTCCGGAGACAGAAGGTTCAGGGATGATAAGGCTGTTGTCGGCGGTTTTGCCAGATTCAAAGGCACTCCTGTCATGGTTATCGGTACCCAGAAGGGCAGGGAAATGAAAGAAAATCTCTACCGCAACTTCGGTTGGCCCAGCCCGGAAGGCTACCGCAAAGCCTTGAGACTTATGCAGTTGGCGGATAAGGCCCGGGTGCCTGTTATTACGTTGATCGACACTCCCGGAGCCTTCCCCGGCGTCGCCAGCGAAGAAAGGCACATTTCAGAAGCCATTGCCGTGAATTTGCGGGATATGTTCAAACTTAAAGTTCCTGTGATCGCTGTGATCATCGGAGAAGGCGGCTCCGGCGGTGCCATCGGTATCGGTGTGGGGAACAGGGTCCTTATTATGGAAAATGCATACTATTCGGTGATTACCCCGGAGGGATGCGCCGCCATCTTGTGGAAAGACCGCGCCTATGCTCCCAAGGCTGCTGACGCATTGAAGATCACTGCTGACAAGCTGATGGAACTTGAAATCGCTGATGAGATCATTGCAGAACCTTTCGGCGGCGCCCAGCGTGACTATGATGCCGCGGCAGAAAATCTTGCTGCAGCTCTTAAAAAACATCTTGATGAGCTGGAGAAGCTCTCAGGAGAAGAGTTGGCTGAGCAGCGTTATGCCAAGTTCCGCGCCATCGGCCGCTACGTGGAAAGTGAAGAGGAGAGCAGTGCAGAAGCATGAAGGAGCTTGTGAAAGTCCGGGCTGCGCAACAAGACGATGTAGAGGCGATTTTCGAGCTTCTTGAACTTTATGTGGCTCAAGGGATCGTTTTGCGCCGCAGTAAAGAGGATATCAGTTTTTTTATCGGTAATTTTGCAGTGGCGGAAATCTGCGGGCGTGTTTGCGGCTGTGCCGCCCTCAGAGATTTCGGCGGTGATTTGCTTGAAGTCCGTTCAGTTGTTATCGCACCTGAATGTCAGGGAAAAGGCATCGGCAGAGCTTTGGTTGAATATATGATCGGAAAACTCAGAAAAGAGCGTGCCTCGTGGCGGCTCTTTACTTTGACTACGACCCCGGATTTCTTCAGGTCTATCGGTTTCAGAGAGGTTGCAAAAGAGGAGTTTCCGGAAAAGATTTGGAGTGATTGTTCCAAATGTCCGAAATTCAACTGC
Source organism: Lentisphaeria bacterium (assembly GCA_017507125.1). Classification (GTDB taxonomy): domain Bacteria; phylum Verrucomicrobiota; class Lentisphaeria; order Victivallales; family Victivallaceae; genus UBA1784. Next base: position 12,348 of record JAFWBQ010000079.1, on the reverse strand, counting down.
TGTAATGAAACAGCTCTGCTTATGACTCCTTGAAAAAGAATGCATCTCGAATCAGATTCTCCCGGAATTTTTCCGGGAATTTTTTTGCAAAAAAATTGGACTTTTTTTGATTGAAGAGTTTGTTTTCCATGCTTTGTGATAGTATATTATCCTGTGTACAGTAGTAAACATTAATGAGGTAAGGTCGGAAGATGAACGGGAATAAACTTTTTACCGCAGAGGATATAGATGCCGCCGTTGAGAAAATCGCTTCAGATATCGGGGCGGAGTTTAAAGGTGATTTTTCAGATTGTGCCCTGGTCGGGATCCATAATCAGGGCGTTCCTTTTGCCCAGTTGATCTGCGAGAGTCTCAGAAAAAAATATGGAACAGCTCCGCTTCTCGGAAAGCTTGATATTTCCATGTACCGGGATGATATCGGCAACCGTTTGAGACTTCCCGCCATCAAAGAAACTGAGATCCCCTTCGATGTCAATGGCAGTTCGATCATTCTTGTCGATGATGTGCTTTCCACCGGTCGGACTATCCGGGCCGCTCTCGATGCACTTACCGATTACGGCAGGGCCGGATTGATCCGTCTTGCAGTTCTGGTCGATCGTGGAAATCTTGAGTTCCCGATCCATGCTGATTATGTGGGGCTTTACAGCACTCCTCCATCAGACGAAAAAATTGTTGTCCGCTTTGCTGCCGACGGGGAGCCCGGTATTTACGCTGTCAAATGGGAAAATCACAACCTCTAAAATACAGGAGTTTTTATAATGGAATGGACACGCAAAGATCTGCTTTCACTGTATGATCTTGAAGCAGAGGAAATTGAGTGTATACTTGATACTGCAGCTGAATTCAAAAAAGTTTCTCAGCGGCGGGTCAAGAAGGTTCCTGCCCTCAGAGGCAAGACCGTCGTCAACTTTTTTGTTGAGCCCAGCACCCGGACCCGGGTTTCTTTTGAACTTGCAGAACAGCGCCTCAGCGCCGATGTGGTCAACATGCAGGCACAGGCGAGCAGTCTTCTCAAAGGGGAAACACTGCTGGATACGGTCAAAAATATCGAAGCGCTTCAGGTCGATCTGGTGGTGATGCGTCATTCTGCCACCGGAGCACAGGCTTTTATTGCTTCCAAACTGAAATGCGGTGTGATCAACGCCGGGGACGGGGCCCACAGTCATCCCACTCAGGCCCTTCTGGATATCTTTACCATCCGGGAGAAAAAAGGGGGGATCAAAGGTCTTAATGTGACGATCCTTGGAGATATCCTTCACAGCCGTGTGGCACGGAGCAATATGTGGGGACTGCTCAAACTGGGCGCCAACGTGACTTTGGCAGGCCCCTCCACTCTGGTTCCCCGTGAATTTGAATCCATTCCCGGCGTCAAGGTGTGCCACAATCTCAAAGATGCCGTCGCCAATGCCGATGTGGTCAATCTGCTGCGGATCCAGCATGAACGGCAGACGGCAGGCTTTTTTCCGGGAACCGGCGAATATGCACGCTTCTTCGGGATCAATGCCGAGAGCATGAAATTTATGAAACCCGATGTCATGATCATGCACCCCGGCCCCATCAACCGGGATGTTGAACTTTCAGGTGAAGTCGCTGACGGATCAAATTCAGTTATTCTTGAACAGGTGACCAACGGACTCGCCGTCCGTATGGCAGTTCTTTTCTTAGTTGCGGGATGTGTGAAAAAATGAATCTTATTCTCAAAAATGCCAGAATTATCGACCCCGGTCGCAATATTGATACCATCGGGGATATCGGAGTCGAAAATGCCGTGATCACAGATCCCGGCAAAGTGACCAACGCAAGAGAAATCGACCTGACCGGAAAAGTCGTTACTCCGGGATTTATTGATGTTCATGTTCACTTGCGTCAGCCGGGTAATACTACCGCCGAAACCATCGCTTCAGGAACTGCCGCTGCCGCAGCCGGCGGATTTACCTCTGTGGTCGCCATGCCCAACACTTCTCCGGCGGCGGATACTGCCGGTGCTATTGAATATCTGCGTCAGACTGCCGCACGTACCGGTGTCGTCAGGGTTCTTCCCTGCGGTTGTATGACCAAAAACTTTGCCGGTCAGGAAATGGCGGGTATCGGTTCTCTCAAGAGCGCCGGAGTTGTCGCTTTGAGTGATGACGGCAAGTGCATCCAGGATCACTCCCTTATGCGCCATGTGGTCGAATATGCAAAATCTTTCGAACTGCCTATTCTTGACCACTGTGAGGATAATTATCTTGCAGCCGGCGGCGTTATGAATGAAGGAAAATGGTCTGTTCTGCTTGGTATGAACGGCATGACCGGAGCCGCTGAAGAGTTGATGATCGCAAGAAACATCATTCTTGCCCGTCAGTTCCAGTGGCCGATCCATATGCAGCACGTCAGCGTCAAGGAAAGTGTGGAGCTGATCCGCAAGGCACGTGCCGAAGGTATCCCTGTCACCGGCGAAGCAACACCCCACCATCTGAGTCTGACCGATGATTGTATCAAGACTTACGATACCAACTACAAAATGAATCCGCCGTTGCGCTCTGAAGAGGACAGACAGGCTCTGCTCCGCGCCGTTGCCGACGGAACCATTACCGCAATTGCCACCGATCATGCTCCCCATACGGTCACTGCCAAGTTGGTTGAGTTTGACCATGCCCCCTTCGGCATCATCGGACTTGAGACCGCTCTGAGCGTTACTTATACGGAACTTGTCGCTTCCGGAATGATGGCGCTGCCTGAGTTTGTCAAGCGCCTGACCACCGGTCCCGCAGACATTCTGCGGATGAAGGATTATGATCTTGCTGAAGGAAAAGCTGCTGATATCACCGTGTTTGATCCTGAAGCTGAATATGTGGTCGATCCCTCCACCTTCAAGTCAAAATCACGGAACACACCTTTCGGCGGACGACGCGTCCGATGCCGGAACATCATGACTATTGTCGGCGGCAACGTCGTCTATGAATATGGAAAATAATTTTTTATGAACATTGATTTTTTCCCGGAAATTATCGCTCTCAGACGGCAATTTCATCAAATCCCTGAAATTGCGGGAAAAGAGTTCAAAACATGTTCCCTGATCCGTGAAACTTTGAGCCGGATCGAAGGAGTTGAAGTTTTGCCGCCCTTTCTCGAGACGGATACTGTTGCCCTGATAAAAGGTGAAAAAGGGGATGGACCTCACGTTCTGCTGCGTGCCGATATTGACGGACTTCCTGGTGTTGAAGAAAGTGGATGCGATTTCCCTTCATGTCATGAGGGCATGATGCACGCATGCGGACATGATATGCATATTTCCATTCTTATCGGTGCCGTCAGAGCTTTGGCGGCGCGCAGAAAAGAGTTTGGCGGAACGGTGCGTTGCGTCTTCCAGCCGGGAGAGGAAAATAAGGCCATGGCAAAAGATCTCATTGCCGCCGGGGCAATGGGAGATCCTCTTCCTGAAGTGTGTGCCGCGCTCCATGTTATGCCCGGAAAGCCTGCCGGTGACGTCTCTGTAAAAGAGGGCGCCATGATGGCTTCAAGCAATCACTTCAAGGTGACGGTCCACGGACGGGGAGGACACGGAAGTCTTCCCTGTGCTTCAAGAAATCCCCTGATCGCAGCTGCCTCCATGGTCATGGAGCTGCAAAATGTTGTCCCGAACAGGGTCGATCCCCGTCGTTCCGGTGTTTTGAGCATCTGCCGTTTTGTTTCCGGTGAAATAGATAACATTATTCCTGAAACAGCAGAATTTTCCGGAACCATGCGTTCGCTTGACAATGAGACTGCGAAGATCATGGAAGATGCCGTCCATGAAATCTGTCATGCTGCAGCTGTTATCCACAGAGTCCGCTGTGATGTGCAGACCAATCAGTGTTATCTGGCGACCTGCAATGCCCCTGAGCCGACACAACGCCTTTGCAAAGTCGTCAAGGATCTGGAGATCCCGCTGCATATCCTCGAAGACTCTGCCATGAGTTCCGAAGACTTTTCTTATTATCTTGCCAAAGTTCCCGGCGTATTCTTCCGTCTGGGGGCAGGGGAAGAGATGGTTTCACTTCACAATCCCTCTTTCTTCCCGCCTGAGGAGATCATGGAAAATGGTATCAGGGTTATGACTGCATTTGCCTTGGAGTCATTGAAGACTGAATGAATCTGTTGAGAAAAATTTTCAGAATTCCCCTTTTTGTGCTTTGGTTTGTCTGCAGCTCAACTCTCTGCCGCCTGACCAATCACGGCTCCAATGCCTCTGAGCGGGGATTGTGGTGGACTTTGATCTGGGCAAAGGTAACTGCCTGGATCTTCAATCTTAAAGTTCATGTAAAAGGAGATGTTGAAAATTTTAAAGGCGGCTTGATAACTGCCAATCATCAGTGTGCGCTGGATATCCTTGTTCTTGCCTCGACTTTCAAGATCCGTTTTGCTCCTAAAGCGGAGATGCGCCGTTGGCCGTTGATCGGTTTCATGACACAGTGCAATGATCCTGTCTGGATCGACCGTTCAACACCAAGCAAGGCAAAAATTTCTGCTGAAGCTATGTGCAGAACCATGAAAGCTGGCAAGGCAATGATGGTTTTCCCGGAAGGAACCACTTCTGACGGAAAAGATGGCTTGCTGCCTTTCAAGTCAACCTCTTTTCAGGCAGTGATCGACTCAGGAACTGCTGTACTGCCCGTTGTGATCTCTTACGATGAAAAGTGCCGTTCCCGACTTCAGTGGACCGGAAATACCGGTTTTTTGAATCATGCCTGGGATGTGTTGGGATTGAAAAAAACTGAAGTGACCGTTTATGTTCTCAATTTGATACAGCCGCTGGCAGATGAGGACCGCAAAGCCTTTGCTGCCAGAGTTTATGATATTATGAATCAGAAATGGAGGAGTCTATGAAACAAATCCGAAGTGCAGTTGCCGCCTTTATTGCCTCATGGGGAATGATATCTGACTATACATTGCCGAAAGCGGTCATTGCTCCTTTCAGAATGCAGATCCCCAGCAAAACAGTGCTTTTTTGTTTCCCTTTCTGCGGAGCCCTGGCCGGAGTTCTGGCTTTGCTGCCCGCTCTTTTGATCGGGAGCTTTTTCAACCGCTTTGCAGGAGCGTTGGTTTTTACGTTGGCAGGTGCTCTTTTGTTGTTTTTCAAAGACTCCGGCCGGGGACTTGCTCTGCTTGTTTCCTATGTCGGCACCCGGTTTTCCGGATCTCCCCCGGCACTTGCTTTTCAGCATTGTGACAATCGTTTGAGTGAAGTGTTGAAAAATCCGGTGGTTATGCTTATGACGGGCATTTTTGTCATTATTGTTCTCGGTATGCTTTTTGCACTTTTTTATCGCGGAGCCGGTTTTTGGTTCATTGCCGTCAGTGCAGCGGATGCCGTTGTGCAGGCAAGACTTTGTCTGGAGCCGGATCGAAACACAAAGATCCCTTTTATCCGCATAGCCAAAGGCGGAGAAAAATATCTTGCGGTCAGTTCTCTCATTCTTGCGCTGATCATGATGTGTGTATTTCCCAAAGTTGCAGCCCTGGGGGCGTTTGTTGTGTTGTGGGTTTGGTTCTGGCGTGAACTTCCCGGAATTAATGAATTCAGCAGCGGTTTGAGTTCCGATTGGATCACGTTGGGCGGTTTCTGGGCGGCAGTGCTGACTTTGCTCTGCGGCATGGGAATGCTTTGAGCAGTTGAGGATGGTATGGCAAAAATTTTTCTTGATGAACCATTTGCCTCTTTGTGGAAAAATAAGGATGTTTTTGGAGAAATAGCGATTTTGTCCGGGGAGGAGTTCCGCCGGGTCAAAAGCCGCAGAACTTTCCGCACTGAAGTCAACGGCAGAGGCTTTTTCATAAAACACCATTTGGGAGTCGGCTGGGGCGAGATCATCAAAAATCTCCTTCAGTTCAAGAAGCCCGTTACCGGTGCACGGGGCGAGTTTGAAGCGATCCGTATGCTGGAAAAAGTGGGGGTTCCCACCATGACATGTGCCGGATTCGGCGAAAGATTTTTCAATCCGGCGGCAAAAGAGTCTTTTATCATTACCCGGGAACTTGCCGGAATGGTCAGTTTGGAGGAGCTTTTTGCGACGGGAAATGTTGACTTGTCCACCCGGCGGGAAATCATCCGGCGTCTCGGAAAAAGCGTTGGAAAAATGCACGCAGCAGGGGTGAATCACAGAGATTGTTACATCTGCCATTTTTTGCGTTCTTCGGAGACTGGAGAACTGCATGTGATCGATCTTCACCGGGCTCAGATCAGAAAAAAAGTTCCTTTCCGTTATGCGGTCAAGGATGTTGCGGGTATTCTTTTTTCCTCTCTGGATCTTTCTCTGACATACCGTGATATAGCTCTTTTTTACCGGGAATACAAAAAGGCCGGAAATAAGGATTCAAAAGCATTCCGGAGCGCTGTTTTGAAAACAGCTCAGAAGTTGTATTTCAAAGAATTCCGGAGAGTTGCTCCCCAAATCAAGAGATAACAGTTTTTTCCAAGGAATAAGGAGTATCATATTTATGCTGCAAATCACCAATATCCGACAGGGCGCCGTTCTCAATCATAATCATGGCGTTGAAGATGAAAAGGGATTGAAAGTCCTTTTTGAAGGCATCAGCGATTTCCCCGGACCGGTCACCCTCAACGGCCAGCCCGCCCGCCGTGACGGTCGCCGTTTTATGGGAGAGGTTACATTGACTGAGAAGATCAACACTGTGACCGCAGAACAGATCAGTACCTACGGCAATTTCAGTCAATCCATCGTCGTTGTGTGGGATAAAAAGTCTTTCAAACGCTTTAACTGCTACATTGATGACCACAGCTTTTTCTGGACCGATCTTGCCAAAGAACGCCCCAAACGCGCCTTTGACCATTTCTATCTCAAAGGGCTGAAAGAGATCCATGAACGCACCGGTTTGAAGGCGACGCTGAACTGTTTCTATCACAATGACCACTTTGATTGTGATATGAGTCAGGTTCCGGATACCTGGAAAAGTGAATTTATTGACAACTCAGACTGGCTGAAAATGTCTTTCCACTCTCTGGGGGAATTCCCCGACCGCCTCTATATTGAGGCTTCTGAAGAGGAGTTCCGCCGGGATTACGAACTTATTCACGACCACATCGTCCGTTTTGCCGGAGAAGAGACCTTTATTGAGCCTCTGGTGGTTCATTGGGGCATTATTTCCCCCTCCTGCGTCAAGGTTCTGAAAGAAAAAGGTGTCAGGACTTACGCCAGCGCCTTCCGTCCCCGTCTCATGGGCGGTCCAAGTGCTCTTGAACGTGCCGCAGGATGCAAGGATAACAATATTGCAAACTCCCAGATCGGAGTGGAAAACAAGATGCTTGTTCCCAACGATCTCGGTTTCGGTTATCAGGATCACTTCACTGTCATGGAGGAACACAACTATCTTGAACTTCACAGATGTATGTATAATCCCCATCTGGATATGATGTTTTTCCGGGGCAACTGCTGCTGTAATCTTGTTCCCTATGATGTGATTTTTGACAGACTGAACAAAGCTGTGGAAAATGCTTCAGCCGTCGGCAGTGAAGTTTTCAATGTGGGCAGCCACGAACAGTATACATTCCCCTACTATCACAACTACATCCCCGATCACATGGCGCGTATCGGCAAAGCCGCCGAAACAATGATTGAACTCGGATGCAAACCGGTCTTTTTCGCAAAAGGTCTTCTGGGCAACGAAGCCTGGGATAAATAATATAAAGGAAAAAAAGAAATGCTTCAGATTACCAATATCCGTCAAGGCGCCGTTCTGAATCACAATCACGGCAAGGAAGACGCCAATGGTTTGACTGTTCTTATTGAAGGGATCACAGATTTTCCCGGTCCTGTGAAAGTCAATGGGGTTCCTGCCCGCCGGGACGGACGCCGCTTTATGGCGGATGTCACTTTGACTCAGCAGTTCAACACTGTTACCGCTGACCAGATCAGTGCTTACGGAAATTTCAGTCAGTCCATTGTTGTGGTGTACGATAAAAAATCCTTCAAGCGTGTCAACTTTTACATTGATGACCACAGCTTCTTCTGGACCGATCTTGCAAAGGAGCGTCCGGCACGCGCTTTTGACCACTTCTATCTGAAGGGGCTGAAAGAGATCCATGAGCGCACGGGATTGAAGGTCACTTTGAACTGTTTCTATCACAACGACCACTTTGATTGTGATATGAGTCAGGTTCCTGACATCTGGAAACAGGAGTTTATAGACAACTCCGACTGGATGAAACTTTCATTTCATGCTTCCGGCGAGTTTCCGGACCGTCTTTACATTGAGGAATGTGAAGAAGTTTTCGCCCGGGATTACGATATGGTCCACGATGAGATCGTCCGTATTGCCGGAGAGGAAAGTTTTACAACTCCCGTTGTGATCCACTGGGCGATCATTTCCCCTGCCTGCGTCAAGGTTCTGAAAGAACGGGGCGTCAAGTGTTACAGCAACGCCTTCCGTCCCCGTCTTATGGGGGGACCCTCTGCCATTGAGCGTGCAGTGGGCGCCAAGACCAACACCACCGCCAACAGCCAGATGACAGCCGCCTACAACCGGGACAAGCAGCTTGCCGGAGACTTTGGATTCGGCTTTGAGGAGCACTTCAATGTTATTGAAGAGACCTCTTATCTCAGCCAGCACAAGCTGCTCTACAATCCCCATCTGGATATGACCTTCTTTCAGGGCTGCTGCTGCGCCAATCTGGTGCCGCTGGATGTGATCCCCGGCAGGTTGGAAAAGGCTCTTGCTGACTCTGCGGCTGTGGGCAATGAGGTTTTCGGACTTGCCAGCCATGAACAGTACACCTTCCCCTACTATCACAATTACATTCCTGACCACATGGAGCGCCTTTCCAAATCTATCGAATTGATGGTCGAAGCGGGCTGCAAGCCCGTATTCTTCCCCGATGGATTCCTTGGTAACGAGGCATGGGGCAAGTGATTTGATACTTTATGGAAAATGTCACTGAATTTACCCTGATCCGCCACGGTCAGACTGCTGACAATGTGGCGGGGATCCTGCAAGGGCACCGGGACACTCCTCTGGATGATATCGGGCGCCGGCAGGCTCAGAGCGCAGCAGAAAGGCTCCGCGGGACCCATTTTGACGCCATTTTTTCAAGTGATCTGCGCCGTGCCTTTGAGACGGCGGAGATCATTGGAAAAGCCGTTGGAGTGACTCCTGTGCCGACCCGTGAACTCCGGGAGTGGTACCTGGGGGAGCTTGAGGGACAGTACAGCAAAGATCTTTGGGTAAAATACTTTGACATTATGGAGTGTTTCAATGTAGACAGCGGCGATCTCCCCGTCCCCGGCGGGGAGTCCCACGGTGCCTTTGAGCGTCGTATTGCCAAATGTCTTGATGATCTTGCGGACCAATGGATCGGCAAGAGTATCATCATTGTGACCCATGCGGGTTCTATGCGGGCTGTTTTCAAACACATTGTGGGAGCAGTCGCACCGGGAAATATGCTTCCCATCTGCAGCAATGTTTCCTACAGCAGTTTTTTCCGTTACGCCGACGGCAGATGGCGCTTGCGCTGCTGGAACGATATTTCACACCTTGAATACTGCCGCGACAGCGTGACTTATTGAGCTGTATATTTCTCCTTGATAAGGTGAAAAACGGAAAATTTGTGATTTTTTTCTGTTTTTTTTGAAAATTATTTTTTTTCTGTGTAAGAAATGGAAGGCGTTTCGTAAATATATATATAGAGGAGATGTAATTGGACCACATAAACTGAAGGACGGATTGAGGCAATGACGGTTTGGGGCGGAAATATTCAGAGGGGCGGCACTCAGGATGTGCCGCAGATCGCAGTACAGTACATTTATTTGGACTTTGACGGGGAATTGACCAGTTATAATGGGGAGATCCTGAGTCTTGACACTGTTGAAGTGCAGAACTCCTCTTTGACAGAGGAGCGCATCCAAAACATCCTTGCCGAACTCAACGCAAGATATGCCGATCAAAAGGTCGTTTTCGTAACTCAGCGCCCTGCAACAGCAGACTACTCCACCATTTTTGTGGGCAAAACCACAGCCTTTGATCAATATGGCGCTTTCAGAGGCCTTGCCGAAACCATCGACGAAGGCAACTTGAACAAAACCGACAACGCCTTCGTAATGCTGGATTCCACCGCTACCGATCCTGAAATCATCTCCACCATCGCCCACGAAACCGACCACCTCTTAGGCACCCTCAACCACGGCGGCGACGGCCTCCAAGCCTACGCCGACCGCTACGATGTTTCTTCCGGCATCACCTCAAGCGGTATCACTCTGTACTACGACTCCATGTACGTCTCCTCCGGCGGCACGGCGACTTCCACCACGGTGAACTCCTATGGCTATCTTTACGTCTCCTCCGGCGGCACTGCGACTGATATAACTATTGCGATGGGACATGGCGGTGACAGCGTTGTGGTTTATTCTGGCGGGGTTGTCCATAATGCAACTGTGTGCAGCGGTGGAGACTTCGTTCTCAGAGGCGGCGTTGTCAACGACATTGTATTGTCCAGTGCAATAAACAATAACGACAGGACGGATTTGTTTATTTCTTCAGGAGGGGAAGCCAATAACGTAAGAGTTGAGAAATATGCCTGGATCTCTTTGGCTTCGGGAAAGGTCAATAATGTCACCATCAATTCTGGCGGCTTTATGGAGATTTCCTCCGGTGGTATGGCGACTTCCACCACGGTGAACTACGGGGGCTCTATGTACGTCTTTTCCGGCGGCACAGCGACTTCCACCACGGTGGACTCCTTGGGCTATCTTGACGTCTCCTCCGGCGGCACAGCGACAGAAGTCAGAGAAAACGGCGGATATGTTAATGTTGCTGATGGCGCCAATGTAACGTTTGTTCCCAACACGATCAGCGGATTGGTGTTGTCTTATACTTCAGCCACACTTCACTCCGGAACAACAGCGACTTCCACCACGGTGAACGGAGGGGGCTATCTTTCCGTCTCCTCCGGCGGCACGGCGACTGCCACCACGGTGAACGGAAGGGGTCGTCTTTACGTCTGCTCCGGCGGCACAGCGACTGCAATCAAAGAAAACGGCGGATATGTTAATGTTGCTGATGGCGCCAATGTAACGTTTGTTCCCAACACGATCAGCAGATTGGTGTTGTCTGATACTTCAGCCACACTTCACTCCGGAACAACGGCGACTGCCACCACGGTGAACTCCGGGGGCACTCTTCACGTCTCCAGTTGCGGTACGGCGACTGCCACCACGGTGAACTCCAGTGGCTATCTTTCCGTCTCCTCCGGCGGCACAGCGACTTCCACCACGGTGGACTCCTTGGGCTATCTTGACGTCTCCTCCGGCGGCACAGCGACAGCCACCACGGTGAAATCCGGGGGCTATATATTCATTTACAGCAATGGTATCGTAGAAGATTTGACATTAAAAGCAGGCGGAAACCTGGAGGGCTTTGCTTTTAGTGAAGACAAATATTTTGCTCAAATCAATGGCTCTGTTCAAATTGCCTCTCATGTGTCAATTATTGATAACCGTATGATTATTTCCAGTGGCGGCACGGCGACTTCCACCACGGTGAACTCCAGTGGCTCTATGCACGTCTCCTCCGGCGGCACGGCGACTTCCACCACGGTGAACAGGGCTGGCTATCTTTACGTCTCCTCCGGCGGCACGGCGACTTCCACCACGGTTAACTCCGCTGGCAGTCTTAAGGTCTCCTCCGGCGGCACGGCTACATCCACCACGGTGAACTCCGGGGGCTATCTTTACGTCTCCGGCGGCATCCACCGGGGCAGTTTGCAGCTTGAGGCAGGTGCTGTTGTTTCAGCTTACGAGGAGGGTTTTATTGATTTTACCGTTTCTGACAGAACGACGGCAGATGACTACCTTATCAACGATCTTTCCCGGATTTCCGGAGCTCCCACCTATACCATTACCGTTTCTGCGGATCAGGAATCCGGAACTTACAAACTGGCTCAAGGAGCAGGGAACTTTACAGGTACCCTGACTGTGGGCGACGGTACTGTCAACTACGGTTCGGTGACTGTCAACGGGGAGGTTTTCAGATACAATGGAACAGAATATACCCTGACTCAAACCAATGGCGATCTCTTGCTGGGGATCACAGAAGCAGTGCCTTCAGTCTTTATTTACAGCAGCGATACCTTGACTTCTTCAGGCAGTGTCATTTCCGGAGCTGAACTTGTTTCCGGCGGCAATAACAGTATGTACGTCTCCTCCGGCGGCACGGCGACTTCCACCACGCTGAACTCCGGGGGCTATCTTTGTGTCAACTCCGGGGGCACAGCTAATTCCACTACGGTGTATTCAAGTGGTACGTTGGACACCTCTTCCGGGGGCACGGCAAACGACACCACGGTGAACTCCAAGGGCAAGCTTTACGTTTTTTCTG
>JAFWBQ010000078.1 GCA_017507125.1 Lentisphaeria bacterium | reverse complement strand
TTTGCGGGCAACTGACAGGAAAGACGGTGCAGATTTGTACACAAGTTACTGAACCGCCGTATGCCGAACGGCACGTACGGTGGTGTGAGAGGACGGGACTGGCGAGGTTGTCCCTCAAAAGTCCCTCCTACTCGATTGTGATGATGAAATTGTGAATGATTTGACTGGATAGGCGAAAAAATTTTTTTCTTCCGGGGCGAGGGGCAATCATATTGACTTCAGGAGTTCCGTTGCTTATGCTCCGGTATTGGTTCAACAGGGGAAAGGCGGAGCCGGCAGCATCTGTGTGGTTCCGGTCTGCATCTCCGGGATTTATAATTGTTTCAAAAAGTCCCGGGAGAGATTTCCGGGGATTGCCGATGGGGGACCGGTAGAAAAATATTTATTTTTTCTGAAGTTCTGACGGTGGAAAAAATTTCTTCAGAGAAACGTGCGCCTCAGGAAGCTGCAGCTTGTAATGCATCGCCAGAAATCTGATGGAAAAGACAAAAGTTGAAGTGATCAGAAAATTCAGGAACCAGTTGGTGTTGCTGACGGCAAGGCAATAGTAGACGGTTCCACCCAGCAAGGAGGCTGTCGCATAGAAATCACTGCGGAGCACTACCGGTATTTCGCGTACCAGAATATCCCGGATGATACCTCCGCCTATGGCAGTAATGACACCACAAAGAAGGATACCGATAAAGCTCACCTCGAATGACATGCCTTTGGCAGCGCCGATGGCTGTAAAGACTCCGAGTCCGACAGCGTCGCAGATTTGAATGATATTCCGCAGTTTCATCCAGAATCTTACAGAGAAAAATATAATCAGAGCTACGGCTATGGAAACGCCGAGGTAGCTCCAATTCTGGAGCGCTGCCGCCGGAACCGCACCCAGAATGGCATCCCGGGTGATTCCGCCTCCGACTCCCACGCAGCAGGCGAGAACGGTGACGCCGAAGATGTCAAGACGTCTGCGGACGCCTTTAATGGCTCCGGTGGCAGCGAAGATCGCTGTTCCGAAAATGTCAAGAGATAAAATGATTTCTTTTTCCATAAGGCCGGAACCTTAATTCTTACTCCGTCAGCGTAAAGTCAGCTCCCAAGGCTGAAAATGTTTCAAAGAATCCCGGATATGTGACTCCGGCACATTCAGCATCATGGATGACACTTGCTCCATCTGCCGCCAGTGCTGCCACTGCGAGAGACATGACGATGCGGTGATCCCCGTGACTGTCGAGATCCTTTGCCCCAGTCACTTTGCCGGTGCCGTGAATGACCAGTCCATCCGGCAACTCTTCAACGGCAACGCCCATCTTGGTCAGTTCCCCTGCCATGACGGCAATGCGGTCTGTTTCCTTGATACGCGCCTGAGGGGCATTGATCAGACGGGTCTCTCCATGAGCGAAAGCTGCGGCAACAGCCATGATCGGGAGGGCATCAGGTGTGGCATTGAGATCAAAGATACCCGGACGCAGTTTTGTGCCGCCGCGAATGGTCAGAATATCTTTGTATTCCATCCGGGCACCCATGGTTTTGAAGTGTTCAAAAACGACTTTGTCCCCCTGACAGTCATTGAAATCCAAATTGGTGATCTGCAGTTCTCTGCCGGCAAGTACGCCCGCTGCAAGAGGAAAGGCTGCTGTGGAAAAGTCTGCGGGGATCGCTTTTGTAAAAGGTGCAATTTTCTGATTGCCTTTGATGCGCCAGTGCAGCCAATCAGGCGAGACTTCATATTTGATCCCCAGAAAGTCCAACCAGGAAAGAGTTATGCCGACATAGGGTTTTTCATTGAGAAAGGGCAGTTCAAGTTCAAACTCTCCATCAGCAAAGGGCAGGGCAAAAAGAAGAGAACTCAAAAACTGTGAACTTTCGCCGTCTACAACAGCTTTACCGCTCCTTACTGGACCGCAGATGGAAACCGGACACTTGCCGTTGAGAGAGGTACACCGGCAGCCCAGTGACTCAAGGGTTTGTATCAGAGTTGCCATTTTACGGCTTCGCAAAGAGGCGTCGCCATCAAATGTGATGGGAAAATTCTGGCGGGCACCGGCGGAAAAGAAAAGGCGGAGAGAAGTTCCGGAGTTGAGCATATCAATGGTTTCTGCGGGAGGCGTAAAAATCCCTCCGCATCCGAAGATTTCCCAATGGTCAGGGTGTTGTATAACTTCCGCCCCCAGGGCCCGGGCAGCACCGATAGCCGCTTTGGTGTCATCAGATTCAAGGGGATATTTCAGCACACTTCTGCCGTCAGCAAGGATCCCGCAGATAACGCCCCGTATGGTGTGGGATTTTGAACCGGGTACCCCAATGGTTCCGTTGATAACAGAAGGATTGATATGAAGACGCATTATTTACTCTCCGTAATGATTTGTGTATAGTCACCTCCCGGGGGGATGATGGGCAGTACTTTACATTCGTAAGGCGTATGGACGTCAAGCAGATAAGGGCCCGGCGTGCTGAGCATTTCAGCAACAGCCTCCTCCAGTTCCTCCTCTTTCCATACGTGCCTTCCGGGGATCCCGTATCCAGCGGCAATGGTTACAAAATCAGGGTAGGGCCCCCCACTGCAGCGGGTCCCGTCGCACTCTCCGCACTGCTGCTGGCAGAGAGGCGTACCGCCTCTGGCTTTGCCAAGCACCGTATTGCCTCTGCGGTGGTTGTAAAAGAGATCTTCCCACTGGGCAACCATGCCGAGGTGCATATTGTTGATGACCACCATTTTGACATCCAGTCCTTCGACAACAAGGGTTCCCAGCTCCTGAATATTCATCTGGAAACTGCCGTCACCGTCAATATTGATGACTGTTTTGTCAGGAATGGCTGCTTTTGCTCCCATGGCAGCGGGCAGTCCGAAGCCCATTGCTCCGAGTCCGCCTGAGGTCAGAAGCTGCCGGGGAAAGCTGAAATCATAGAATTGGGCGCTCCACATCTGGTGCTGACCGACACCGGGAACGATCACAGCGTTTCCGTCAGTCATCCGTGAAATGGTCTTTATAACATGCTGAGCATGAAGTCTGCCCGGCTGCTTTTTGAATGTAAAGGGGTATTTTTCTTTCCACTCTCTGATTTTTGCAAACCACGAAGTGCGTTCCCTGAATTCAGGCTGTGCATTCATGGCATCAAGAACTTCACCTACATCCGCAAGAATTCCGAGATCGGCGACCTTGTTTTTATTGATCTCCGAGTCGTCTATATCCACGTGAATGATTTTTGAATTTTTGGCAAATTTTTCGGCATTGCCGGTGACACGGTCATCGAATCGTGCACCGAGAGAGATGAGAAGATCGCTTTCATTGGCCGCGTAGTTTGCGCCGACAGTTCCGTGCATGCCGAGCCATTGCAGTGAAAGAGGATGATTGTCCGGAATGGCACCGACCCCCATGAGAGTCGTCACGACAGGGAGATTGAATTTTTCTGCAAATTCAACTGCTTTTGCCGCGGCTCCTGAAGAGATGACTCCGCCGCCGAGACAGAGACAGGGACGCTCTGACTCCCGGAGCATTTTTCTGAATTGTTCAATATCTTCATCTTGCGGTTTGAGAGGAGTCGCAACAGAAGGAAATACACTGGCCGGATCAAAGTCGTAAAGAGACTGCTGAATGTTTTTGGGGATATCCACCACCACCGGCCCCGGCCGTCCTGATGCGGCGATCTCAAAAGCCCGGTGCATGATATCCGCAAGCTCCCTGATGTCAAGAACAAGAAAGCTGTGCTTGACAATGGGACGCGTTACTCCGATGATGTCTGTTTCCTGAAAGACGTTTTTTCCGATGAATCTGCTGGAAACCTGTCCGGTAATAAACACTGTGGGAACGGAATCCATATAAGCGTCAGCAATGCCGCTGACCAGATTGGTGGCACCCGGGCCGCTGGTTGCCATGGCGACTCCGACTTTCCCGCTGGCACGTGCAAACCCTACGGCGGCAAAAGCGCCACCCTGTTCATGACGGGGCAGGATGACACGCAGCTTGCGGGAGTGGCTCAGAGCCTGATGCAGTTCGATTGCCTGTCCGCCGGGATAAGCAAATACGATCTCCACACCAAGTTCTTCAAGGCAACGTATGACGATCTCACTGCCTTTGAGGCCTTTTTCTATTGTTCCCATCAAAAACTTCTCCTGAATTCTGCAATTGAAAAGGCGACCCGACGGAGTTTTTTCCGTTGGCCGCCTTGATTTTATTTCTTTGAAGTGGAGCCTGTTACTGTGCGTCCATCTCTTTCAAAGCAGCCTTGCGGCTGAGTTTTACCTTACCTGAGGCAGGATCAATGTCGATGACCTTGACTGTGACCAACTGACCTTCGGTACAGATATCAGTCACTTTGTTGACCCGGTAATCTGCCATTTCTGAGATGTGAAGCAGACCTTCGACGCCGGGAAGGATTTCCACAAAAGCTCCAAAGTCTTTAGTTGTGACGACTTTACCGCGGTAGATCTTACCAACTTCAGCTTCAGCGGTAGAACCGAGAACTCTTTCAACAGCGGCAGCAAGCTGCTCGGCGTTGGAAGCCATGATCTTCACGCTGCCGTCGTCGTCAATATCAATGGAAGTTCCGGTTTCTTCGGTGATAGCACGGATATTCTTTCCTCCGGGACCGATAAGGGCACCGATCTTGTCAGGATTGATTTTGATAACTTCGAGTCTGGGCGCACGGGGGCTGATTTCCGCGCGGGGGGCGGAGATGCAGTTTTCGATAACATCAAGGATCTTCATTCTGGCAATGCGGTTGCGTTCCATACCTTCGCAAAGAAGGTCGATGGGAATACCGGGAAGCTTCAGATCCAACTGGAATCCGGTGATACCGTCACGGGTTCCGCAGACCTTGAAGTCCATGTCACCGAAGTGATCTTCGGCACCGAGGATATCAGTCAGAAGCAGACGTTCGCCGTTGTCTCCGGTGACAAGTCCGCAGGAAATTCCGGCGACAGGAGCGGTGATCGGCACACCGGCATCCATAAGAGAAAGTGTCGCACCGCAAACAGAAGCCATGGATGTGGAACCATTGGAACTCATAATTTCAGAGACGCAGCGGACAACATAGGGGAAATCCTTGGGCATGACTTTTGCAACGGAGCGCTCAGCAAGGTTGCCATGACCGATTTCGCGACGTCCGGGACCGCTGATACGTCCCACTTCACCAACGCTGAAGTTGGGGAAGTTATAGTGGAGATAGAAGCGTTTGAAACCAACGCCGGTGGCACTTGAAAGATCGTCAAACTCCTGAGCATCCTTTTCATTGCCGAGGGTGGTAATGACCATGGCCTGAGTTTCGCCACGTGAGAAAAGGGCACTGCCGTGAACCACGGGCAGAACTGCAACTTCGGCAGAAAGGGGCCGGATATCGGTGATGGTACGACCGTCCGGACGGTACTGCTTTTCAAGGATCAGGCGGCGGGTCACGTCACGGACGTAATCATCGAAACCTTTGGCGGTCTCAATTTTGAAGTCTTCGTCGCTCATATCGGCAAAATCGGCGCGCAGAGCTTCGCGGGTGCTGGCAAGAAGGGCATCAAGAGCGTTGATCCGATCCTCCTTTCCCGGCACGGTGCAGACAGATTCGATATCATGCTCAGCACAAAATTTTTCAAGAGCGCTCTGGAGCGCTTCGGGAACCAGATAATAGTGATATTCCTTTTTGGCACGGCCGGCTTTTGCAGCAAGTTCGACCTGGGCCTGACACTGTTTTTTGATGGCTTCATTTGCCACGTACATGGCTTCGCGCATCTCCGTTTCAGAAACGAATTCAGCTTCGCCTTCGATCATGATGACCAAATCAGGAGTACCGGAGTAGATCAGATCGAGAGTACTGTGCTTCATCTGCTCACGGGTGGGGTTGACCACATACTTACCGTCGATCTTGCCCACACGGACAGCTCCGACAGGGCCCTGGAAGGGCAAGTCGGAAAGCATCAGACTGGCAGAGGCTGCCACCATCGCCAGCACATCAGGTTCATTGACACCGTCGGCACTGAGCAGCAGACACTGGATCTGGACTTCATTGAAGAAACCCTTGGGGAAGAGAGGACGCAGAGGACGATCGATCATCCGGCAGGTCAGGATCTCTTTGGTTGAGGGACGGCCTTCCCGTTTGATATATCCACCGGGAAATTTGCCGGCGGCGCTGTATTTTTCGCGGTAATCGATCTGCAGGGGGAAGAAGTCGGCGCCTTCTTTGGCAGCACCGGAACAGGCCGCAGCCAGAACAACGGTGTCTCCCTGACGGACAAGACAGGAACCATTGGCGAGACCGGCAACTTTACCGGTTGAAATTTCCATCGTCCGGTTTTCGTCAAACTCAAAAGTGATTTTTTGTTCAGCCATTTTTATATTTCCTTAAGTTTTTGGGGGCTGAACCCGGTGATCAATGCGACGACCGCAAGCGGAATCCCGTTGCCGTTTCCCGGAGCTTTCCGGTTTTTCTGAAATCTCTCAGACATTTCAGAGTCTTCCCCCCCCCGGAAAATATTCCCCGGACTACGGCAACGACTGAATTCCACAACTGATTCTGCAGGTTCAGCCTGTCTATATCTTATAATATAACGCCTGAAATTGAAATTGTCAAGAAAAATGACAGAAACTCTTGCGATTTGTGGCCGAAAAAGAGGAAAATGTGGAAAAAAATGAAAAAAAATCTCTTTCTCTCTTGCAAAATTGCGGAAACGATATTAGTTTATAGCACATGCACATTGTTTTACTGTAACAATTCGGAAAGGATATCAAAAAGATGAAAAAGTTATTTTTTGCGGCGGCAATCATTGCCGGTATGCTGATCTCGGCCCCCCTTCAGGCTGCTGAAAAATCTGCTGTGGAGGAGTTTGTGGACAGATTGCCTGAAAAACTGGTCTTTTATGTTCCCAATCGTCTTTTGGATGCTCTTGATATGTTCACTCTCAATATCGGTGCCGGTGTCGTTGCTCAGGCGCGTCTCATGTGCACTCGCGCTATTGATGTCGGTGCCGGATGGGGAACAACTGCCAAGATTTATAAGGCACACAACCGTCAGTACGGTGTGGGAATTGAGGAAATGTGGTACTATTCTCTTATCTGCATCGGCGAGGAACATTTTTCCATGCTCAGCAACTCTCCCTGGGTTGACAACTATGTTGAAATGCGTGCCGGTATTCCTGATCCCACTGTCAGAGCTTATGATTTCTTCAAGGGCCCCCGGGACTACTGGGCCATTGGCGGATCTCTCGGATTCCTGATCGACGGGGATCTCTATATCCATCCTCTGGAATGGGTCGACTTTGCCCTGGGGTTTCTGCTGGTCGATATCAAGCAGGATGACTTGACTTTGGACAGCTTCTGATCGTGAAGGAGTTTAAATGCCGCCGCTGCGGCAACTGCTGCCGTTGGCCGGGAGCAGTCAAACTGGAACCGGGTGAAGCTGAAAAAATCGCAGCTTTTCTTAACATGACTGAAGTGGAGTTCTTTGATCTCCACACACGGCTCACGCCTGACCGCAGACATCTGAGTTTGATCGAAAAAGATGACGGAAGCTGTGAATATCTGAGTGTTGCCGGAGACGGACTGGCTTGTTGTGCGATTGAATCGGTCAAACCGGTGCAGTGCCGGGATTTTCCTGAACGTTGGAATTTTCCGGATTGGCAGAAATTATGCGGAGCTTTTTCTGATGAATGATTTTGAACGTTACGGTAATTTGATCGTTATTTCCGGCCCCAGCGGAGTGGGGAAGTCCACTCTTGTCAACCGGGTGCGCCAGGAGTTGACTGATTTGCAGTTTTCTATTTCATGTACGACCCGTTCCCCCCGTCCGGGAGAAATCCATGGAAGGGAATATTATTTCCTTTCCCCCGAAGAGTTTGAATCCAAAGTTCAGGGCGGAGAATTTTTGGAATATGCCGGTATTTTTGCACGCCGCTACGGGACTTTGAAAAGTGAAGCTCTCTCACGCCTTGAAAAAGGCGAGCAGGTGCTGCTGGATATCGATGTGCAGGGTGCCAAACAGATCAGAGCCGCAACGGAGCAGTCGCCGGAGTTGGCGCGGTCGGTCCACTTCGTCCTTATTGCGCCTCCTTCCCTCGAAACGCTGGAACAGCGTCTGAGAGGCAGAGGCAGTGAAACAGAAGAACAGCTTCAGCTCCGTTTGGGCGCTGCCAAAGCAGAACTTGCCAACTACAAACTCTATGATTACATCGTTGTCAATGATGATCTTGACCGTGCTGCTGAAGAGCTGACAGCGGTTCTGCGTTCGTTCCGTTTTCTCACCTCCACACTCAAAAAAGAGCTTTTTCAATGAGCAAAACCCTTATTGCCCTCGGCGTTACCGGTGGTATCGCTGCTTATAAAAGCGCGCAGCTCTGCAGTGATCTTGTAAAAGCCGGTTTTGAAGTTCAGGTCATTATGACTGAAAATGCGGTTCGTTTTGTGACTCCGCTCACTTTCAGGACCCTTTCCAGGAATCCTGTTATCACTTCCTTGTGGGAACTTCCTCAGTGGCAGCCTGAACATGTGGCGTTGGCACAAAGCGCAGAGCTTTTTATAACAGCTCCTGCAACTGTCAACTTCATTGCCAAATATGCCAATGGAATCGCTGATGATGCATTGAGCACCTTTGCAGCAACATTCAATGGCAAGGCTGCCATTGCTCCTGCTATGAATCCCAATATGTGGCGTCATTGGACATGTCAGGAAAATATCGCCAAACTTGCCTCCCACGGTGTTCGCATCATCGGTCCCGCCGCCGGACGCGTTGCCTGCGGTGATGATGGTATCGGCCGGATGAGCGAAGTTGCTGAAATTTTAAGTGTCATCAAAGAAATGCTTGAAGCAGATGAGTGATATGCAGACAGCAGAGATCCTTTTCAGCAGAGATGAGATCCATTCAAGAGTTGTTGAACTGGGGCGGGAAATCAGTGATTTTTACCGGGGAAAACCTTTGACAGTGGTTGTCCTGATGACAGGCGGAATGATTTTCGGCGCAGATCTGGTTCGGGAAATGGATATCCCGCTCTGGATCGATTCTGTTTCAGTTTCCAGCTATCACGGTCATAAAAGTTCAGGTGAACTTATTTTTCGTTCAGAACTGAAAATGGATGTCAGAGAACGGCATGTTCTGCTGGTGGATGAAGTTTTTGATACCGGATTTACTCTTACCAACTTGCGCCGTTATATGGAATCCAAAGGCGCCCTGAGTGTCCGGGCGGCTGTGGCGGCTGTCAAGGAGGTGCCCCGGGAAAAGGAAAGTATCTTGCCCGAATATTGTGCATTCTGCGCCCCTGACCGCTATTTGATAGGATATGGATTGGACAGTCATGAAGATGGTCGTCAGCTCCCCTTTATCGGGGCTGTGTAAAATTCTGCTCCTTCTTATTGCCCTTTTTACCGTGGGATCTGCCGGGGAAATCGACTCCCGGCATCCTTTGCCTGTTTTTGAAAAGCCGGATATTTTTTCTCCGGTCATGCAGACGCTTCCGCCGGGGAAATATGAAATTTCCGCTCCTTTGCAGAGGACTTTTTCTGTCCGTCACCCCATTGCCTACTACGGTCGTTTCGCTCCGTTGAAAAGCGGCGGGTTTGCAAGTCCGGATGTGGCGGTCGATCGTGAAGGAAATCCTTTTTTTCTCGCGTCCTCCTTCCAATGGCAGACTCCCCTGGCAGCTGTGCTTATTGCTTCCCTGGCAGTTCTGATATTCATTTTTGTCAGAGAAAAAAGGGCAGGGAAAATTGAACACGATTCTGCAAGGGAGTCATTCTTCTTTATTATGACGGCGGTGTTGGTCAGACAGATACTTGTCTTACTTGAAACATCTTTCTGGGGAAATGCATTGCCCTGTGCCGCCGACGAACCCGGATATTTCAAGGTCGTTTATGATGTTCTGCACGGCTCTTTCAAAGGACCGTGGAACTTTACGGCAGGGCTGGGGATCTTTTATCTGCCTTTTGTTCTTCTGACAGATGCACAGCAATATTATGACATCGCTGTGATTTTCAGTTACTTTGATGCTCTGGTGATCGTGCCTTGCGGGATCGCTGCGGCTTTTCTGGTGTTCAAAAACTTCGGTGTGAAAAAATATGCTGCTTTTGCCGCAGTGCTGGTCTGGGCACTTTATCCGTTTTTTATCTATCACGCCGAATTGTGGGATGCCAAAATATTCAAACCCTTTGCGGCGCTGCCCTGTTTTCTGGATGGAGTTCCTGATTGGTGGCGTTTTTACGCCGTCTGTATCAATGCCGGATTCAATGCCATGAGTGATGCTCCGGGATTAACAGCTGTGTTTTTTACTTTGCTGCTGGCTCAAAAAATTCCAGTGAAAAAGTGGAACATGTTTTTCATTGGGGCTGCATTCGGATTCTGCTGTCTGGTCAGGATCAATTACATCTTTTTTGCACCGGTCATCGCATTTATCTGCCTCGTCAAAGCGCCCCTTGACAACAGGAAGGAACTTTTCAAACTTGCCGGCGCCGCTGCCGGAGGCTTTCTGGCTCTTTTCGGATGGCAGCTGCTTATCAATCAATATCAATTCGGGAATATGCTGGTTTTCGGCTATTCTCTGCACTATCTTGACTTTCCTCCAGACAAGCGTCCTGATACGGGATTCAACTGGAGCACTCTTCTGGAGTGGCAGAATATCCGTTTCCTTATTGGAGCCAATAAGTTTCTCATGACGGCAGGTATTGCCGGACTCTGCTTTCTCAGAGAACGCCGTCTCAGGATCGCCCTGACATTGACAGCGGTTCCTCTTATTCTGTTTTTTTTCGGATACACACATACATACTGCGATGCAAGGCGTTTCATAATGATGGCTTTCCCTGTTTTTATTGCTGCGTTTTGCTGCGGTATTGCAAATTTTTCCCTTCATGAAGGCGGCGGATGGCGGAAATATTTACCCATCGGAATCATTCCTCTGATGGCACTGCTGTGGTTTATGCCCGCAGAAATTTATGCAATTTGTCTGTGTTTGCTCCTTTTGCGGACAATTTTTGACTTGCAACAGGAACTAAGAAGAGGTATATTAATAAAATGAACTATGCAGATATAATCAACGTTACCGAAAATTCGGCTCTTTTCAGTTATGAACTGGATGGAGCCGGTTTTGCTGTGCTCAATATCGACGGCAGAGAGTACAAGTCTGTTGAAGCCACAGGAACCGGGCGCTTTGCTGTCAGCGGCCTTGAACCGGATCATGCCTATTGTGCAGAGCTTTCCGGAGTCAAACTTGAATTTACCACGCTCCCCCCGCCCGAAGGCGAAGAGCTGGGGCGTTTCGCTCTGATCAGTGATCCTCACGTTTCTTTGAAAGATGAAAACCGTAAGGGACGTTTTTTTGTGGAATCCGGTGCGCTTATGCGTGAAGCTCTTGAAAAAGCCGCTGAATTGGGCGCTGAATTTGCTGTTATTCCCGGTGATGTCACCAATGCCGGAACTCCGGAAGAGTACGCTTACTGCAAAAAGATCCTTGACAATGCTCCTTTGGATTTGCATTTGCTGCCGGGAAATCACGACCACCCCGATCAGGGAGAGTGGGAAAAGTGTTTCGGTAAAAGACGCTGGACATTTCAGAAATATGGATATACCTGGATCGGGGTTGATTCATCAAGCGGTTCTCTGACTTCAGAAGATGCCAATATCATAAAAACACACCTTGATCAGGGTGAAAGACTCATCATTTGTACTCATTACCACTTTCTTTCGCCTCCCAGGATCAACCATAAACCCGGAACCGGAATCCGGAATCTTCAGGAGCATCAGGAGCTCATGGCGCTTTTGCAGAAACAGCACGGCATGATCTACGCCGGTCACCAGAATATTTGCAGCTGTGCCGGATTCGGTAAAATGCTTCAGCTTAACTTGCCGCAGCCCCCCCAGTTCCCCTGTGAGTGGATCTTTGTCAGAGTTTTTGCCAATGGGTTCTATCATCAGGCGATCCCTGTGAACAGCGAAGTGCTGCGTCAGTGGTCCCGGCGCAGCAGTGATGCTGCAGCTGTTTTTTACAATGAAAGCCAGTGGAAAAGCGAATACCGTCTGCAAAGTTTTGATCAATCAAATTTCATTTGGAAAGGTGAAAATAAATGAATACAATAGACCAGGTCAGTTTAAGTACCAGTGTGTTCGGTTCTGATGAGGGCGAAGGCCGCTCCCTCGGGCACTTCCTTGAGTTGGCTCAGAATGCCGGATACTCAATGGTTGAACTTTCCCGCCGCCAGAAAAAAGGGGAAGTGGAAGTGATCCGCAAGTCAGGCATTAAAGTCTGGTCCATTCACGGCATTTACTGCGGTCCTCTTTCCGGCACAGAAGCTGAAATACAGAAAAGCATTGACGCCGCCTGCGCCCGGGTTGAAGCTTTGGCTGAATTTGCGCCCTGTCCTGTGGTGGAAC
The DNA here is from genome assembly GCA_017507125.1 of Lentisphaeria bacterium. Taxonomy (GTDB): domain Bacteria; phylum Verrucomicrobiota; class Lentisphaeria; order Victivallales; family Victivallaceae; genus UBA1784. The sequence continues at coordinate 46,776 of JAFWBQ010000078.1, read as the reverse complement.
ACTATCTCGACAGGTTCAATGATCCTGCTTACGGTAAAGTTTTCCGTAAAGCTGTTGAAAAACTTTACGACTTTTATTCACGTCTGGGATTTGTGCTCTGCATTGAAACGGCTCCTTACAAACCCAAACAGAATGAACGCTATCCTGACAGTGCAGAAATCGCAGCATTTGTCCGTTCTTTCCAGAAAGATGATCTGCGGATGACCATTGATATCAACCACTCAAATATCCATGAGGATTTGAGCCGGGTCTGTGATAACTGTAATGGTCTTATACATAATATCCATGTTTCCGACAATCACGGGGAGTGGGAGGATCATCTGCCTCCCGGCACCGGCGTGATCGATCTGAAACAGACTTTCAGCGACCTGCGCCGAAATGGATATACAGGTCCCTGCAATCTGGAATACCGCTTTGAAGATTTTCCCGCGCTGCCCACTGTGGAAAACTTGCGCCGGGTTCGTGAATATGTTGAACAACTCTTATGGGAGAGATAAAAATGAAAAAAGTTTTGGTCGTCGGTTCCGGCGGGCGTGAACACGCCCTTGTGTGGCAGCTTACCTGCAGTCCTGATGTGGGGAAGGTTTATTGTGCTCCCGGCAACGCGGGAATAGCAGCAATTGCAGAGTGTCTTCCCATTAAGGAAGATGAACTTGAAAAACTCGCAGCTTTCGCCGAGCGCGAACATATTGATCTTACAGTTGTAGGTCCTGAGGCACCTTTGTGTGCAGGATTGGTGGACGTTTTCAAGACCCGCAATCTTGCTGTTTTCGGTCCCGACCGGAAAGCTGCCCAGCTTGAGGGAAGCAAATCTTACGCCAAAGCCTTTATGGAGCGTTGCGGGATCCCTACTGCCAAAGCGGCAGTCTTTGTCTCAGAAGAACCCGCTGCCGAGTACATCAAAGCTGAGTATGGCGCCGGCGCTTCTCAAATCGTTGTGAAGGCAGACGGTCTTGCTGCAGGAAAAGGTGTGCTTGTTGCCAACAGCTGCGATGAAGCATTGGAGTTTCTGCACGGCTGCTTTGAAGGAACTTTCGGCAATGCCGGAGCCAAGGTCGTGATCGAAGAGTGTCTGCTTGGAGAAGAAGCCTCCATTCTTGCTCTTTGCGATGGAAATACCATCGTTCCTCTGGTCTCGTCTCAGGATCACAAACGGGTCTTTGACAACGATCAGGGCCCCAATACCGGCGGTATGGGCGCTTATTCTCCCGCTCCGGTCGTCAATGATGCGGTCTGGCGGCAGATCGAAAATGAGATCCTGCAGCCTTTCCTCAAGGGGATCAAGCAGGAAAAACTTTATTTCAGAGGTGTGATTTTTGTTGGCGTCATGATTCATGAAAATCGTGCCAAAGTTCTCGAATTCAACGTCCGCTTCGGCGATCCTGAGATCCAGCCTGTCATGCGCCGTTTCTGCGGTGACTGGTATGACGTGCTTTACAAGACCGCCACCGGAAAACTCAGTGAGGCAAAACTCGTGTGGAGCGACAAGGCTGCTGTTTCCGTGGTCATGGCTTCAGGGGGATATCCCGGCAGTTACAGCAAGGGCAAAGTCATCAGCGGTCTTGCTGATGCCGCCGCCGCCGGCTCTGTGGTCTTCCATGCCGGAACTGCTTCCGGAGACAATGGCGAAATTGTAACTGCCGGCGGACGTGTACTTGGTGTTTCCGCTCTCGGAGATGATATTGCCCAGGCAATCAAAAATGCTTATGCCGGCGTTGAGAAAATCAGTTTTGAAGGCGGTTTCTTCCGTCATGATATCGGAGCCAAAGCTTTAGATAAATAAGCTGCGCTGGGAGATTTGAAGGTATGATCAAATTCGAAAACGGTGATTTTATTCTTGAAAACGAAACTTTTTCCAGAGTACTGCGTCTGGATGAAGATGGTTTGAGAAGCGTCAGTTTCCGTTTCAGGGAACGGGAATGGGCTGTGACTGAGACGCCGCCGGAGTTCTCTTTTGAGATCAATGGTGTCTCTTACGGCGGTTACGTTCCCGGTGGGCAGAAGTTGAAATACAAATGCCATGATATCCGGGAAGGGGAAAATGGTTCAGAGATCCTGAACATCTCATTTGACCTCCCCGGAAATGCCGGCGTTGTTACTGTTGTCTCCACTTTATATGCTGATTTGCCCGGCTGTGTACGCAAGATCCGTTTTGAAGCGGGAAGCACAGAAATAGATCTTTCAAGAGTTATGCTTGAAACATTCAATCTTGCTCCCCGTGAACCTGTCAATTTTCAAATTTTCCGGGAGCAGGGCAGGGTTCCTGCTCTGCCTCAGTTCACCATCACCGGTTCTGATGATATGCTGCGTTTCCACGATCATAAGGCGCAGTGCGGATTTTTTACCGGCAGTTCCATTCCGGGACCTCTGCGTTATGTGATGTGTTATCCCCATTGGGCAAGCGGCGTGCGTTACGGATACTCCTGTTCCGCACCTGTTTTCAGAAAATATCTCCGTCCCGGCGAAGTTTGGGAAAGTGCAGAAGTCTATCTTGTGTGCTGCAACGGGGAGATTGATGACTGCAGAGGCAGGAACGATTTCCGTGAAATGGTCCGCCGCTCCATGCCAGACCTTACGCCCGTCGCAGGCCCCATGTACTGTACCTGGGTTCCCTTTCTCAAAGAAATCAGCGAATCTCTTGTCTCTGAGATAGCGGATGTTGCCTCAGAAGTCGGTTTTGATATCCTTGTTCTTGATGACGGCTGGTTTGTGGATGGTAAATGGCAGGTCGATCGGGAAAAATTCCCCCGGGGCCTGGAAGCCGTTGCTGAAGATTGCCGCCGCAAAGGTCTGAAGTTCGGTCTCTGGTTCAATATCGGAACTGATTACGGTGATGTGGGCAGTTCCCCTGAAGACAACTGTCTGATGAGTGAGAACTCTGTCAAGATGAGCGGCAGAACAGCTGTCCGCTGTTTTGCTTCAAAACATTGCAGCGAAGTTGCCGAAAAGCTGAAGTCTCTGGCAAAGCAGTATGACCTTGCTTATTTCAAGATGGACTTCAGCAATATTGTCAGTCCTTACGGTGTGCAGGCTGCCGGGTGTCACTCCCGCAACCATTGCGGACACAGAAACGGAGAGGATTCGGTCATCGAACAATACCGCGGATTGTACGCGTTGCGCGAAAATCTCAAAAAATCCATGCCGGAGCTGTGTCTGGATTACAGCTTTGAGGTCTTCGGTACTGAATTCCCCGGTATCGCCGGATTGCAGTACAGTGATATTCAGCATGTTTCCAATTTGCACACCTCTGAACGTTTTTATGACATCAGGATGATCCGTGAGGCGATTTATGCCATTACCGCCATGCTGCCTCCGGAAAGAGTTTCCGGCAGCCTTATTGAACTCAAGGGCGGTGAGGCGGTGGAAGCACTCTATACAGCCATGGCGGGGAATCCGCTTCTGGCAGGAGATCTGCGGACTCTGAGTGCAGAGGAACGGCGCGAAGTCAGAAATATTTTTGACGGCTTCAGAACGATTTCTGCCGCAGGTGCGCTGACAGAGATGCAAACATGGAAATGGCAGGGCGAAAGCAGTGATCCAGCCTCTGCGCCAGACGGCTATTACCGTTGGTCCCGCAGCAGCGGCGAGGGCATCGCAGCTTTTTTTGCCAATGAGTCCGGTGTTGACAGCCTTACGGTAAAATTTTCCATTCCTGATGAAAAGGCGCGGACCTTGTCTGATCTGGCGACATCAGAGGTGATCGGAACCTTTTCCGCAGATGAACTCAGAAGAGGGAAAAAACTTGCTCTGGAAGGAAAAAAAGTCCGGGGATTGGCAGTTAAGAAAGCTGAGATTTGATTTTTTCATCTTCTTGTGCTATATTATAATAATTGTTTTTGTACTCTAACTCTAAAATGGGAGTATGACCAAGTGAGTAAAAAGGTCCTTGTTTTTGTGAAGCAGGTTCCGGATACCCAGAATATTACCGGGGATGCAATGACTCCGGAAGGTACCGTGAACCGTGCCGCGCTTCCGGCAATATTCAATCCGGAAGATCTTAATGCTCTTGAGCTTGCACTTCAGCTTAAGGAACGTTACGGTGTCCATGTGACCGTGGCGACTATGGGGATGCCTGCTGCGGCAGAGGTCCTCCGTGCTTCGCTTTACCGCGGAGCTGACCGGGCGATCCTTCTGACCGACCGTGCCCTTGCCGGTGCCGATACGCTGGCGACCAGCTACGCGTTGAGCTGCTGTGTCAAAAAATTGGGCGATATTGATCTTGTTCTCTGCGGCAGACAGGCGATTGACGGTGACACCGCTCAGGTGGGACCCCAGATCGCTGAAAAACTTGCCATTCCTCAGCTCTGCTATGTGGAAGAGGTGAAAGATCTGGCCGAAAAGACCATTACGGTGCGCCGTGCCATTGAGGGCGGTTACGAGATCCTTGAAGCTCCCATGCCCGCTTTGCTGACGGTTATTGATGCCAATGATCCCCGTCCCATGAACGCCCACAATATCATGCGTTTCAAGAATGCCAGGACCAAAAGTGAAGTGGCAAGACCTGCCGGCCAGACTCCGCTGACTCCTGAAGAGACCGCCGCCGGAGTCGCTGAACTTGAGCGTGCCGGACTCCTGATCGAAGAGTGGAGCGCCGCCGATGTGAATGCTGCACCTGACCGGATCGGCTTTGCCGGTTCCCCCACCAAGGTCAAACAGGTGATGAGCGTCGTGCTTACCGCCAGCGAAGCCAAGCAGATTGAACCGACTCAGGCCGGTATCAACGAACTTATCCATGAACTTATCAGTGATCACACTCTGGGGTGATGAATATGAGCGAAAAAAGAGGAAATGTCTGGGTCTTTGTTGAGCAGGAGGCGGGGAAAATCGCTTCTGTCAGTCTTCAGCTTGTCAGCAAAGGACGTGAACTTGCCGACCGTCTCGGTGTGAAACTTGAGGCAGTCTTTCTTGGTGACAAACTTGAAAATGCCGTTCCTGAACTTTTTCATTACGGTTGCGATAAAGTATTTCTTGCCGAGGATCCCCGTCTGGAACCCTTTACTGTGTTGCCTTATGCCAAAGTTATCATGGATCTTATCCGGGCGCACAAGCCCAATATTCTGCTTTTCGGTGCAACTCTGAAGGGCAGGGAGCTTGCTCCCCGTGTCGCTTCTGAAAAGCTGGCAGGTCTTACTGCTGACTGTACTGATCTTCAGATCGACGACTTTGAGGACAAGAAAAATGGTAAAAGCTATACCGATAAACTGATGCAGATCCGTCCTGCTTTCGGCGGCAACATCATCGCCACCATTGTCAATACCTGGGATGATCCCCAGATGGTGACGGTCCGCGAAGGCGTGATGAAACTCGGTGAGCCTGATACCTCCAGAACCGGTGAGATCGAAAAGGTCGATGTCGCTCTTACTGAAGCAGAAACTGTTATCAAAGTTCTTGAGCGCGTCCGCGCTGACAAAGAAGTTGATCTTCAGGGCGCCCAGATCATTGTGGCAGGCGGTTACGGTGTCGGTTCTAAAGAGAACTTCAAGCTCATCTATGATCTTGCCGAGGCTCTGGGCGGTGAAGTCGGTGCTTCCCGTGCCGCTGTTGACGCTGGATGGATCTCTCATGACTATCAGATCGGTCAGACCGGTGTGACTGTCCGTCCCCGTCTCTATATCGCCTGTGGTATTTCAGGTTCCATCCAGCACCGCGCCGGTATGGCTGAGTCAAAGAAGATCATCGCCATCAACACTGATCCGGATGCCCCGATCTTCAGTTGTGCCCATTATGCGATCGTCGGTGACTTGAACACCGTCATTCCGCAGATGATCAAAGCCTTCAAATCCAAGCAGTAAGGAGCTGTTTCAAAATGGGAAACTTTTTTTCTGATAACCGTGATCTGGTGTTTACTCTCAAAAATCTTGACCTTGCCGAAGCTGTCGGGATGCTTGAAGAAAACTACACCTGTTCCGCCAAGTTCCCCGGTGCTCCCGTGGACTTTGCTGATGCCCTTGACAATTATGAACGCGTCCTCAGCGTGGTTGGTGAGGTCAGTTCCGACCGGATCGCCCCCAGATCCCGCGAAGTGGATTTGAATGGTGCCAAATTTGCTGACGGTGTCGTGACCTATGATCCCCTGACCGTCCAGAATCTGAAGGATCTTGCTGCAGCCGGTGTTATGGGCGTCATGCTTCCTCACCAGTACGGTGGTTTGAACTTCCCTGTTTCCGTTTACACCATGATGACCGAAATGGTCTCCCGTGCCGATGCTTCTTTGCAGAACATCTTCGGACTTCAGGATATTGCTGAAACCATTTGCATTTTCGGTGATGACGCTCAGAAAGCTGAGTATCTTCCCCGTTTTTCCACCGGTGAATTCGACGGTGCCATGGACTTGACTGAACCTGATTACGGTTCAGACCTTCCCGGTGTCCGTCTCCGCGCATGGCAGGATGCTGAGGGCAACTGGTTCCTCAACGGTATGAAGCGCTTTATCACCAACGGCTGTGCTCAGGTGCATTTGGTTCTTGCCCGTTCTGAAGAAGGTACCAGCGATGCCCGCGGACTTTCCATGTTCATCGCTGAAAAATGTCCTCAACTTGTGGTTCGCCGTATTGAAGACAAGATGGGGATCCACGGCGTTGCCACCTGTGAACTGCAGTTCAATGACGTGCCCGCCAAACTGGTCGGTCAGCGCCGGATGGGGTTGATCCGTTACGTCATGAGTCTGATGAACGGTGCCCGGGTCGCTATCAGTGCACAGGCTTTGGGTATTGCTGAAGCCGCCTATCGTGAAGCCCGCAAGTATGCTTCTGAACGTGAACAGTTCAAAAGCACTATTGACAAGTTCCCTGCTATCTACTCCATGCTGAGTTCCATGAAGTGCAAGCTCACAGCGGCCCGTGCACTGCTCTATGAAACGACCCGCATCGTCGATTTGCGGAACGTCTACTCTCACATCGTGGATCACGGAACGCCCACCCCTGAACAGCGTCAGCTCAAGAAATATTACGAGCGGGTTGCAGCCCAGCTGACTCCCATGTGCAAGGCTCTTTGTACCGAGAGCGCCAATCAGATTGCTTATGACACGATTCAGATCCACGGCGGTACCGGATACATGCGTGATTTCAACGCTGAGCGTTACTATCGTGATGCCCGTATCACCAACATTTACGAAGGAACCACCCAGCTGCAGGTCGTGGCTGCCATCGGCGGCGTGATCCAGCGGCATCTTGATACCCGGATCAGCGAAGTTGCTTCAGAGATCAGCGGGGAGAAGGCTGTTTCGCTGAAGGAAAAACTCATGGCGCTTCTTGACAAACAGCATGAGGCGGTTTCTTTTGTTTCCTCTCTCAAGAATCCTGCGTATCATGATCTCATGGCGCGGAATCTGGTGGAAATGGAAACCATCATCTTTGTAGGACTGCTGCTGCTGCGCGACGGCTGTAAGTGTGCGGATCGTGCCGCTGTTGCCGAGCGTTATGTCCTCAACGGCATCCACGATTTCAACCAGCGTTATGCTCAGGTGATGTCCGGCGATGTGACTTTGATTGACAACAACCGTGATATTATTGATTACTGAGAAAGGATAACTTTATGAACAACGATTATCTTGCCAGAGCTAAAGAGCGGATTCCGGATCCCCAGATCCTTTCTGTGGTTGCCGCCAAACGCGCCAAACAGCTTGCGTTGGGGAAGGCTCGTCCCATGGTCAAATGTGACTCCAAACAGATCCTTGATGTGGCTCTTCTTGAGATTGCAGAGGGACTTCTGAGTTACGAGTTCATCACTCCCGGTCAGGAAAGTGCCCTTTCTGAAGAAAATGTGGAAGTCTCTGAAAAAGCAGATCAGGAATAAAAAATGAATAACACTCCTGTTGCAATCGTGATGGGAAGCAAAAGCGACCTGGACATCGTTCAGGGCGCTTTTGATATTCTCGACAAATTCGGTGTCAAGTTTACCGCACGTGTCCTTTCTGCACACCGTACTCCCGCTGAAGCTGCTGAATTTGCGGCAACTGCAGAGGAAAAAGGGTTCAAGGTCATTATCTGTGCGGCGGGAATGGCTGCGCATCTGGGGGGCGTCATTGCGGCTCACACGGTGCTGCCCGTTGTAGGGATCCCCGTGGCGTCTGCGCCTTTCAACGGCATGGATGCTCTCTTTTCCATCGTTCAGATGCCTCCGGGTATTCCGGTGGCAGCAGTGACAGCCGGTAAAGCAGGTGGTAAAAATGCCGCTCTTTATGCACTTTCTATTCTTGCTCTGACTGATGCCGGAATTGCAGAAAAGCTGCATCTCTTCCGCAAAGAGCAGCAGGCTCAGGTCCTTGCTGCTGATGCAGAGCTTCAGGAACAACTCAACAACCGCTGAAAAATGTCAATTTCAACTTTTATCGGTTTAATAGTCAAACTTTTTCTTCTTTTAACTCCTTTCTTTATTCTGTCGCTTTTCATTGCGACAACTGAAGGAATGGACAAAAAGCCAAGAAAAAAATTGGCTTTCCGCGTCGGGTGCGCCGTTACAGTTATTTCTCTGATCATCTTTCTTTTCGGAGAGCTGATTTTTAAATATCTCGGCATCACTCTTGAGGCGTTCCGGATCGGCTGCGGTCTGGTGCTGATGTTGAGCGGCATTGATCTTGTCCGCGACTCCGGAACTCCGAAAGCACGCGATATTAACGAAGGTGATGATCCGGCTGTTGTTCCGTTGGCTTTGCCCTGTACTGTCGGCCCCGGAACCATCGGAACTCTGTTGGTTATGGGATCAGAAGTCACTGATAAGATCCAGCGTATCTGGGATTGTGGCGCAATTGTTATTGCTTGCGCCGGCGTAGGACTTATGCTCTATTTCTCACATGGAGTTGCCAACGCTCTGAAACCCCGTGGGGTCAAGATCCTGAGTAAATTGACAGGAATGTATCTGGTCGCTCTTGCCGCACAGATCATGGCCGACGGTCTCCGCGGTTTTCTGAAATGATTTTTTTTAAAAAATTTCTCAGAGGCCGGGATAATGCCTTGGCAGGCTCTTGGATGATCAACTCCATAGCCTACTCCATAATCTATCCTTTTATTCCGGTTTATCTCCATCAAACCCGCAATCTTCCTATGGAGCAGGCGGGTTTGATTTTTCCCATCATGGCATCTTCGAGTATATTTATACCTCCTCTTGCCGGATGGCTTTCAGACCATTGCTCCAGAACGATTCTCATGCGCACAGGGCAGGGGATGCGTGCATGTCTCTTTCTGCTTCTTGCGTTAATGATCCGCATAGAGGCGCCATTTTGGGTTTTCTGCGTGCTTTTCTTCCTGAATTCCAGTACGGGAGTTATATTTGAAAACAGTGCTGATGCCTATTTGAGCTCCTTTACAACTAAAGAAGAGCGTCCCCACGCTTACAGCAAAATCAGGATCGGAATCAATATCGGCTGGGCACTGGGACCCGCCGCCGGAGCTTTTCTGGCAGATTGGCCCTATGAATGGCTTTTTGTCATTACGGCCTGTATTTGTCTGGGGTCAGAACGTTTTATCCATTTCGCCCTTAAAGAAATGCCCCGTGTGTCGAAAGATCCGGTTCTGAAACCTCTGGAGTCCGGAAAGGGGATGTTCTGGAAAGATTATCACATCCTTGCTGTTCTCGCCGGTGTTTTTTTCCTGTTCATGCTTTCCTCCCAGCTCTATTCAGTGCTTTCCGTTTACACAACAAAAGTGGTCGGATTATCCCGCCGTGCGTTGGGATTTGTCTACTTTTTCAACGGATTTACCATTATTCTGGGGCAAATTCCCATGACCAGGCTCATGGGAAAACTGAAGATCAGCAACAATTGGCGTTTAGTCATAGGGGCGCTTTTTTACTGCTGCGGCTATTTTTATCTCGGTTTTGCCAAAAACTTTGTGGATGTGGTCAGCTCTGTCATTATTCTGACTTTGGGGGAATTGATTGCCCAGGTTGCGATTTACGCTGTGGTTACAGCCGCTGCGCCTCCTGATAAAGTCGGCAGATACCTTTCCGGATATGTGTTTGTCCGCGGTGTGGGGGCTGCTCTCGGTCCTTATGTCGGTTCACTCCTTTTCGGGCGTTTGACCTCTTCGCCTGTTTTGCTCTGGAGTATTCTCTCCTGTTTCGGAGCTGCCGCCGGAGTCATTTTTGCCGCGGTCGCTTTCAACCGCTCCCGCGCAAAAGGAAACGTTTGAGCGTATCATCCCTTTTGCAGATACTCAAGAAGTGCCGCAGCCAGCAGCTGATGTCCGGTGAGGGTCATGTGTACGCCGTCACCGGGGATAAAGAGAGAGTTCCGGTTTCCGTGATTCATGCAGATTTTATGAAAATCCAGATATCCCCAGTTTTTGCTGCGGGCAAAGGCAGTTGCTTCCCGGTTGAAACGTTTTATGTGTTCCGGAATGCAAAAGAGATAATGAGGAATCGACTTTTCCCGGAAAGAATGTGTTTGTTCCCATTGATAAAGGAAACAGCCGGGAGGCGTTGAGATGAGTGTTATTTTTGCCAGAGGCGCTTTTTCTTCAAAAATCAGAGCCAGTTTTTCCCACAGGGCAGGAAGCGTATCAGGAGGCGTTGCAGGACGTTTGTATTCAGTGTGCCATGCAGCTTTGGCGTCGTTGGCTCCGTAAAAAATAAAAATTTCATCAGGAGTTCTTTCCCAGATATTTGAAAAATCCTCCAAACGATAGGTGCGGGGCTTGCCTTGGAGTCTTTTTACAAGTCGGGGCAGATCATCGCCACCGATACCGGCGTTGGTATAGCTCCAGCTTTCCGGCATAAAGGCTCCGGCAATATCTGTATAGTTGCGTCCGGTATCATAAGCAGTCAGACTGTCTCCGAAAAAAAGCAAATGTCTCTTTTTTTGTGGAAACTTACAACGGCGCATCCTTGCTGCAAAGCGGGGGGAAGGGGAGGAAACAAAGAGGGATTTTCTGGAATTTGCACTTTCTCCAATTCCTACAAAGCGCATGCCTTCCCCTCCGGTTGCAGGAAGTTCCATATTGACCGTTGACGGTGCTTTGATGATTTGGGGCGGCATTTCATTATATGAGTGCCCGTAACAGCAAATGAGTTCACTGATATTTGAGCATTTGAAAGAAATCTTTTCTCCCGGCAGAGCTGTTATATGCGGCCGGTCAAAGAGCACTTCATGGGCCGGTTCCGGATAATGAAGGCAGAGACCTGTTATATCAGCAGTCCCTTCCGGAATGTCAAAAAAAATTCTGTCATTGACGCTGCAATGACAATCATCAACGGTAGATTCAAAGGTATAATCCTGGAATTCCTCCGTCAGATCATATTCCGGAGTAAGTCGTTCCATAAATTCCATATCGCCTCTGCCGTATGAAAGGCGCCACCTGATCCCGCCCCGGATTTTTCCCCGGCCGCGGGCACGGAATTTCAAACAGACACAGCCTTTGTACGGAAAGACACTCTCAGGCACAGCATGTTCCTGATTGTCAATATCAAATATGTGCGAAAGACGCCCTTGCGAAAAACGGCAGAAAGCAGGGGGGCCTGTCATGATCTCCGCGCTGCCTTTCCCGGAATACCGATAATATGTCAATCCCTGTCCGAAACAGTTGTTCCGGACAAGATTGTTCTCTTTCAAGGGGGGAATTGATATCCGCATTGCCATAATCGTAAAACCTTTTATCAGTCGTTGAAAATTGTTTGTCAGGGAAGTCTTTTTCTTTCGCCCATAGCCGGCAGCAAAAGAGGCACGTTATATTTTTTTGCCAGTTCACAGACTCTGTTGATGGATTCATAATAAGGATGCATCGCAAGATCAAAGACGCCCCAGTGGATAGGGAGCAGCCGTTTCCCCCTGAGCTCCTGAAATTCTTTGATGACCTCTTCCGGAAAGCTGTGATTGTTGGGCCATCTTTCATTCCAGGCGTCGATTTCGAGGCAGACAAGATCGAAGGGGCCATGCTCCCTGCCGATTTGTGCAAAATGTTTTCCATAGCCGCTGTCACCGCCGAAAAAGATCTTTTTACCATTGCGTTCAAAACTGAAAGCGCTCCAAAGCGTGGTGTACCGGTCATCAAAGGTTCTGCCGGAAAAGTGTCTTGCCGGATGCGCCGTAATTTTGACTCCTGCAACTGTTGTGTAGTTGTTCCAATTCATCTCAATGATCCTCTCTGCAGGGATCCCCCAGCTGCGGAGTCTGGCCCCCACGCCAAGAGAAGTGATAATGGGAAATTTTTTCTTTCTGAAGGCGCGGATCGTATCATATTCCAAGTGATCATAATGGTCATGTGAGATGACCACAAAATCCAGTTCCGGGAGCTCCGCGCGGGGGAGGGGGGAGGAAACAAAACGGCGCACGATACCGGGCACAGGGGCTGCGTTGCCGAAAACGGGGTCGACCATGAATCGGACTCCGCCAAGTTCAAAGATCAGCGTTGAATGTCCCAGCCAGCAGACATTGAACTCTTCCGGACGCACAGGGAAACTTTTGCGAATCAATTCCTGTCTGGGGTTGGGGCGCGGGGGGGCATTGGGGGAAGAGAAGATAAAACGGAAAAAACCGGCACTTTTTGCCATTTTTTTTGTATCCATTTTAACGTTTTCAAGATTCAGAAATCTTCCATCTCTGAAGTTGGGGAAGCGGGAGAAAAATTTTTGTTCCGAAGGGGAGGGACCATTTCCGATCTGAGAGAGCGCAAAGCACGAAACGCCGCCCAGAATAAGCAGAATGAAAACAACGCCCCAAAGCATAATCTTCCATACAAAAGAGCTTTTCTTTTTCTTTTTCTTTTTATCTTTCATAAATATTCAGATTCCTTATTTCTCTTTGCGGGGCAGGGTGCTGACAGAACAGGCACACCGGTTGTCCAGGGCGTGCTGAAGTTTATTCATCAGCCGGGTAATAAGCAAAAGTTCTTCAAGAGTAAATTCTCCTGTCATGGAATTCAAAAGTTCCCGGAAGGGCTGCTCCAATTCTTCAAGAAGTTTTTCCGCTTCTTCGGTCAGAAGCAGGTGATAACTGCGTCGGTCATTGGCAGTTTTGACACGCTTTAAATGACCGGCTGATTCCATGCGGTCGACAAGCCCCGTCAGATTGGATTTATCTACAAGCAGCCATTCACTCAGCTCCTTTTGAGTGACCGGATTCTCAGCATATTTGATCAGCATGAGTACATTGAACTGAACTTCTGTTGTCGGGCGGTTTCTGAAAAATTGTCTGGTGGCATTTTTCAATACAGTTCCGGCACGGAGTATGCCGCTGAGTGCTTCATGGATGATCACACCGTTTTTGCTTTCGCCGTTGTCAGCCATTTTACTTTTCCTTAATTCATAAATATTGACCGTTTGAAGTTAATATAGCACAGTTTTGTTGATATGTCAAGTAATTTTTAGGTGCTTCAGACTCTTGACAAAACCCGCTTTCTGCCTTATATTATATGAAGGGAAAAACTTACCTTTTTCCCTGAAAAACGAATTTATTATTTGTAAAGGAATTTACTGTATGAGAAGTGATATAATGAAGTCCGGCTTGGAACGGGCTCCGCACAGATCTCTGATGCATGCTACCGGTATCAAACAGGAGGAGATCAAGCGTCCTTTTATCGGCGTCTGCAACTCGTATACTAATATTGCGCCCGGACACTGTCATTTGAACAAGGTCGGGCAGATCATTTGTGATGAGATCCGCGCCGCCGGCGGAGTCCCCTACGAATTCAACACCATTGCCGTCTGTGACGGAATTGCCATGGGGCATCAGGGAATGAAATATTCTCTCCCCAGCCGTGAGATCATTGCCGACAGCGTGGAAAGTATGGGAATGGCACACCCCTTTGACGCTATGATTTGTATTCCCAATTGCGACAAAGTCGTTCCCGGCATGCTGATGGGTGCCATGCGGTTGAACGTTCCCACGATTTTTGCCTCCGGCGGTCCTATGCTGCCGGGCAAAAAATTTGATTTCACGAACTCTGAAACTGATCTTATCAGCGTCTTTGAGGGGGTCGCCGGAAAAAAGACCGGCAGTATTTCCGAAGAGCAGCTGACTGAACTTGAATGTGGAGCCTGTCCGGGGGCAGGTTCATGTTCCGGCATGTTTACTGCCAACAGCATGAACTGTCTTTGTGAAGCTCTCGGTTTGGCGCTGCCGGGGAACGGAACCATCGCTGCCACTTCTCAGGAAAGGATCGAATTTTGGAAGAAAGCTGCCAGAAGAGTTGTTGAAATGGCTCTGGATCCAGAAGCTCTGCCCGCCAGAGCGTATGCTACAGAAAGCAGTTTTTTCAATGCCCTCGCCCTTGATATGGCTATGGGGGGCAGTTCCAATACAGTGCTTCACACTCTTGCTGTGGCAACAGAAGCCGGAGTAAAACTGGATCTTAAACTCATCGACGAGGTGAGCCGCAGAACTCCTAATATCTGTAAGATATCTCCCTCCAGTACTTTCCATATGATCGATCTTCATAATGTGGGCGGTATTATGGCGATCCTCAAAGAGATCGGCAAATTGCCCGGCGCTCTTGACGGTTCGGCTCCCACAGTTTCCGGGAAGACCCTTGCAGAAAGTTATGCTGATGCGCCGGCTCCTGATGGTAATGTCATCAAAACTCTTGATGCTCCTTACAGCAAGTCCGGCGGTCTTGCGATTCTTTTCGGAAATCTTGCAGAACGCGGTTCAGTGGTCAAAGCTGCCGGAGTTGATCCTAAAATGCTGACTCATCGCGGACCTGCTGTTATCTTTGAAAGTCAGGAAGAGGCATGTGAAGGTATCCTTGCCGGCAAAGTAAAGGCCGGCGATGTTGTTGTGATCCGTTATGAAGGACCTAAAGGCGGTCCCGGAATGCAGGAAATGCTTGCCCCTACAAGTTATATTATCGGCAGCGGACTGGGAGACAGTGTCGCTCTCATCACTGACGGCAGATTTTCCGGCGGTACCCATGGTGCATGCATCGGTCATGTCAGTCCGGAAGCAGCCTCCGGCGGTACCATTGCTCTGGTTGAACCGGGAGATATCATTGATATTGACATTCCCAACAGAAGTTTGAAACTTGAAGTCGCGGATGATGTGCTTGCTGAACGCAGAAAACTCTGGAAAGCTCCGGTAAGAAAACTGACCGGCTATCTTGCCCGCTATTCCCGTAATGCGACTGACGCAGACTCTGGCGGCGTACTGAAGTAAATAATTTTCCTGTTCCTTGACTTTCTTTGGAGGAAGGTCAGGGATTTTTTTTAACCAAGTGGAGAAAAGTTCTATGAAGATCAAATTGTCAGGGATGTTTCTTTTCCTGGGAGCCACCCTTGCTGCAAACAACTTTGTCAGCGGGATGCATGCCATTGCCTACGAGGTGGACAAGAAGCAGATGAGCATGAAAGTCATTGCAGAAACGGCTTATGACCCGGTTAAAGATGAGGGAGATTGTGTCTATACGCTCCATTGGAATCGGAGAACAAGGTTTCAAGTTCAAAAATCCGTACCGTTCCTCTCTTTGAAGCCGGGAACACCGGGATGGATTTTCCTTTCTGCGAAAGATGCTGAAAAAATCAAAAAAGGAGAACGTTTTACTACCAGAAGGATTGAGATAGAAGCCCAGCGCGACGGACGCTTTGGTTTCCGTTCAGCTCAGAAAGTTTATGCGCCTGTCTATCCTTTGAAAAAGGGCAGGGGGGAAATTGAGCTCGGCGGTAAAAGGATCGCTTTTTCTGCGCCTGGAACCGTGACTGTTTTTTCAAACGGAGCCATTGAGGATTTGCGTCCCGGTGTGAGCAAAATGCGCGTTTACGGGAAAGTTTCTGAAAAAAAATTTCTTATTTCCCGGGCCAATATTATTTTCGCCGCTGACAAGGATAACTTCGATCCGGCTCTGCCAAGCGTTCTGGTTGTCGGTGACTCTATCAGTATGAATTATGAAGAGGCTCTAAAAAAAGCTCTTGCCGGCAAGATGAATTGCAGACGTATTGATGGCAACTCCGGTGACAGCAACAGGGGCAGCCGTGCTTTGCCCCTCTGGCTCGGGGATGTTCCCGGAGCCAAGAGCCGCTGGTCAGTCGTTGTTCTCAACCACGGACTTCATGATCTCAAACAGAAATCCGATCCCGCAACAAAGAAATTTGCTCCCCGGCATCAGGTGGAGCCCAAAGATTATGCCAAAAATATTGACAGGCTTCTGAAATATCTGACTTCAAGGAACTATAAAGTTGTCTGGTGCACAACGACTCCCGTTCCCGGAAATTCCTATGGTGCCTATGCCAGACGTAAAGATGAAGACCTTGTCTATAATAAGATCCTTGAGCCTGTCTTGAAAAAATATCCTCAGGTAACAGTTTGTGATTTGAATGCTGTTGTCCGTAATTCAAAGGTTTTTGATGAATGGCGCAAAGGCAATAATGTTCACTTTGGCAGTGAAGCTGAGCGCAAACTTCTCGGAGACGCTGTGGCGGCGGCGATTTTCAAAGCTGCCGGCAAGAAATAATACAGCCGTTCAAAATAGAAAAATCCCCGGAATTCCAATGGTTTTCCGGGGATTCTATTTTCTCCTGAATTCCTGCCCTCAAGGAAAAAGAGAACAGGGGAGGGGAGATTTTTCAGCGTTTGACGCGGGCGTTACCGGCCCAGATGCTCCAAACCTGTTCTTCATCAGCGGGCTGTCCGTAGTCGGTCAGATGGGTGGTGGCAAGGGCACCGGTGGCCCAACCGAACTGGATCCACTTTTCAGGTTCCCATCCCTTGAGGATGGAGTAGAGGAATCCTCCCACAAATCCGTCACCGCCGCCGATACGGTCGAGAACGTGGATCTCGCGGGGCTCAACAACAGACCATTCGCCGTTGATGTTGGTGATGGCACCCCAGAGATGGCAGTTGGTATTGACGACCTGACGCAAGGTGGTGGCGAAAGCATAGGCGTTGGGGTAGGCGGCCTTGACGCGAGTGACCATTTCCTTGAAGTTTTCGATTTTTTCGGAGATTCCTTTGCCGCCGGCTTCGGGGCCCTGGATCTTCAGGCAGAGCTGGAAGTCCTCTTCATTTCCGATCAGAACGTCAGCAAGGCTGGCGATTTCAGCAAAGATGGCTGAAAGCTCCTCTTCACGGTCTTTCCAGAAAGAGGCGCGGTAGTTCAGGTCAAAGGAGATTTTTGAGCCGTACTTCTTAGCGGCACGGGCGATTTCCAGACAGAAACGGCTGGTATCAGGGGAAAGGGCGGCGATCAAACCGGAAAGATGGACGATCTGAACACCTTCCTGACCGAAGATACGATCAAGGTCGAAATCCTTGACGTTGAGCATACGGCCGACTTCACCGGCGCGGTCGTTCTGAACGCGGGGACCGCGGCTGCCGTAACCGCTGTCAGCAAGGTTGAACTGGTGACGGAATCCCCAGGGGCCGCCCTGTTCAAATTCAGGACCTTCATAGTCCATGTGACGGCTGGCGAGATTGTCTTTGATCATGCGGGCAACGGGGCTGCCTTTAACGAAGGCGGTCAGAACCTTGACAGGCAGACCGAGATAAGAGACAACACTTGCCACGTTGGTTTCAGCACTGGTGACCTGCATCTTGAACATATCGCTGCAGTGGAAGGGCTGAGCATCAACAGGGGTGAGACGGATACCCATGCTGGTAGGGACCAGCAGAGCATACTTTGCATCTTTTTTGAGTTCCAGAGACATTTTCTTGGTTTCCTTTTAATTAGTCTTGAAAAACGGACTTGCCTTAATATAACATCGTATTGAGGAAATGCCAAATCAAATATCAATGATTTTTCCCTTTTTTTTTGCCACGCGCGCGCGAGCTTTATTTATTTATTCCTTTTTTTGATTTAGCGCACCCTTTGATTTTCCGCATTTCAGCCCTGTTGAGGGCAGGGCTTTATTGGTTCATATTTAGACCCGGAGAAAGTCAAACCTCCTTACAAGGGCGTTTCTGAGCGTTTTTTGCATATATGTATAATGTCGCATAATGTATGTTATGTTAAGTTAAACATAGTTGTTGACATGGGTGTGTGAATTGTAAAGTGTTTATGATAAATATGTTGCAAGTCTGTTGATGCGCGTTGTTAATAACTTGATGATGGATTTAACGCTGGTTAACGTGTTTTTTATGACCAGTGTTGCAAGCAGACGCAGATCGAGGTAATAGCAGACGGTGTCGGGTGGGGATTGTGGAAAGAGAGCTTTGGCGGAGAGCTGTTGAAAAGCCGGAAAGTAAAAAGCCCAAGCATAATTTGTGTTCCGGAAGCGGGACATAACAGAATGTGCAAAATCAGATGTGAAGCACTTGGAGGTTCTTGATTGTTTGCTGAAGATATTGATTTTTTGAAGTGATTATTCCCCCCCTTCCCTACTGGAATTCTGAGGAATAAAAAAATCCCGGTCCCTGAAAGTTATCGTTTCGGTGGGGCCGGGAGCGGGGGCATTACCTTCTGCCATGCCCTTTGTGATGCCCATGGCGCGGCGGGGGAGGCGGCGGTAACGGGCGATGATGGTGACGGGGAGGCGGACAATGAATGACAGGGGGAGGCGTGACAACAATCGGTTGTGTCACCACCTGAGGCGTTTGGAATTGCAATGCATTTCTGACAACGCCGACAATGTTGGCAGCGAGCCTTAAACCGTCATTCCCTCTGTGATGGTGTCCATGGTGAGGAGCTGCCATTGCGGGGAGTGTGCAAATTGCTGTGATTCCGATGACCAGTGCGATTTTCATTGCTTTCATTTTCTTTTCCTTTCGTTTCTTTACTGCGCGATCTCCTTTCGCGCTCTTTCTGCCCTTATAACGGAATAGAAATTAGTTTTATTGTGCTTATTATTAAGAATTCCTTAATTTTTGTAAAATTTTTGCTTTTTTATCTCTTAAAACAAAGATTTCCACGGAATAAAATATTAAGATTGTGGAAAAAAGTCCTCTTGTGTGCTATAGTATATATAATGTAATTACAAACAATATAAATATAAAGGATATAAATATGGACTACATCAATGAACAAATTAAAGGTTATCTTGCCAACAGCTCCATGATCCGGAGAATGTTTGAGGCTGGAATTGAACTCAAAAAACAGTACGGTGCTGACAATGTCTTCGATTTCAGTCTGGGAAATCCTGATCTTCCCCCTCCCCCGCAGGTCAAAGAAGCACTGGCTGAGATCGCCGCTTCTGCTGATCAGCCTTTTGCGATGGGATATATGCCCAATGCCGGATTTCCTGAATTGCGTAAGCAGCTTGCAGAACAGATCTCTTTTGAACAGCAGCAGAAAATCGAAAGCTCCAATGTTGTCGTCTGTTGCGGTGCGGCTGGTGCCCTGAATGTTTTCTTCAGAGCTGTTCTTTCTGCCGGAGATGAAGTGCTGTGCCCCTCCCCTTACTTTGTAGAATATGGATTTTATGCCGGGAACTACGGCGGCAAGCTGAAACCTGTGGCAACTCTTGAGGGATTCAAACTTGATGCTGCCGCTTTTAAAAGCGCCATCAACAGTTCCACCCGCGCCATCATCCTGAACTCTCCCAACAATCCCACCGGACGCATTTATACCGAGAGCGAACTGAAAGCTGTTGCCGCTGTGATCAAAGAAGCTGAGGCAGAGTTCGGTCGTCCCATTTATGTTATTTCAGATGAACCTTACCGTTTTCTCAACTTTGACGGCGAAGAGATCCCGCCTTTCTTCGGTCTGTTCACTCATCCGGTCATCATGGGTTCTTGCTCCAAGAATCTTTCTCTTGCCGGTGAACGTATCGGTTACATTGCTGTCGGTAACTTTGAAGGTGCAGATGAAGTGATGAACGCCCTGATCCTCTGCAACCGTATTCTGGGCTTTGTCAATGCGCCCATCGTGGGGCAGAAGATCCTTTCCAAATGTATCAGCGCTCAAGTCGATCTCAACATCTACCGTGAACGTCGGGATTCCATGGCAAGAGTTCTGGATAATGCCGGAATTGAATACTTTATGCCCAAAGGTGCATTCTATTTCTTCCCCAAATCCCCCACCGCTGATGAACAGCTTTTTATTGATGCGCTTCTTTCTGAGCGTGTCCTTGCCGTTCCCGGCAGAGGATTCGGTGCCCCCGGGTATTTCCGTACTGCTTTCTGTGTTGATAAATCCATCATTGAGCGCTCCGCTGAAGGATTCAAAAAAGCGGTCGAAAAGGTGCGGTAAGAAAAAATGGCGATCATTTTTGCACTTTGCAGCCTCGGATGTTCGGCGGTCAACGATTTCATTTTTAAGCTTTTCGCTGACCGTCCCATGTCCAGAGGTCTCTTCTTTTCCATCATAGGAGTCATTCTTGCAATCACTATGGCTTTTTCTGTCGATATGAAAGCGATCGAAGCCAATTTGAATAATACTCTTATCTGGGGATGTGCAGCAGGATTTTTTTCCATTGCCGGTAACGTTCTGCTTATTGAAGCCATGGAAAAACTTACCGCCGGGATCTGCTCTACGATCTATCGCTTGAACCTGATTTTTGTTGTTCCGGGAGCAATGTTTTTTTTCGATGAGCACCTGACCGCGCTGCAGCTCTCAGGAGTAACTGCAGCCGTTCTGGCGATTGTACTCTTTTCCTTCAGTGCTATGTCCGGCAAAAAAAAGTCCTCCATTGCCGGAATGATCATGATCGTTACTGCTTCTTTGCTTCGTGCCGGTATGGGACTGTCATACAAGCAGGCTTTCCGCTGTGATGTTGAAGAACCCGCCCTGGTCTTCATCAATGGACTGTTTTGGATCGTCGGCGGTCTGATCTATGCCCTCTTGAAGGATCGTAAAATCAAATTGCCCGACATGGCCACTGTCGGATTCGGTATTGTTTCCGGACTTTTTGTTGCCGGAATCGTCTTTTTTATGGCAAAGTCTCTTCAGGCCGGCGCTGCCGGGGTGGTGCTTTCGATCGCACAGATGAGTTTCCTCGGAACTTTGCTTTTAAGTGTTGTCTTTCTCAAGGAAAAACTTGAGAAATTCAAGGTCGCCGGAATCGTTTTCGGCGTGGCAGCCATTCTGCTTCTGGCGTTGAAGTAATATGGAGCGCATAATCAAAACCGGCGTCACCTGGAACGGCGAAGGAGTGACTCTTGTAAATTATCTTGCCGGTCGCTTTACATACCGTTCTCCTGAAGAATGGGCGCAGAGGATTTGCTCCGGAGAAATTACCGTAAACGGCGGTAATGTACCTCCTGAATATATCCTCAAACTCCACGATGTCATAGAGTACCGTCCGGGGGATATCGAGGAGCCCCCTGCTTCACTTGAGTATAAAATACTCTATGAAGATGATGTGTTGCTCGTTGTCGACAAACCCGGTAATCTCTGTGTGCATCCTTCAGGGCCCTATTTCAAAAATACTCTCTGGTATCTGCTGAAAGAGCGCTTCGGAGAGATCCATCTTGTCAACCGTCTTGACCGTGAGACTTCCGGAGTGCTGATTGCCGCTAAAAATCCCTCATGTGCAGCAAAACTTGCTAAAATGCAGAACGATATCAGCAAGACTTACATGGTTATGGTACATGGAAATATCCCGGAGAAGATCTCTGCCAGAGGATTCCTTTTTGATGATCCAGCAAGCAGCGTACGGAAAAAACGTAAATTTGCCCGGGGAGAGCGTCCACCTGCAGGAGCGCTGAAAATCGAGTCGAGCTGGACCGAAATTTTCTCCCTTGAGCAATGCGGCGGCTTTTCTCTTGCCGCAGCGGTTTTAAAAACAGGACGTATGCATCAAATCAGAGCGACCATGTTCTCTTGTGGTTTTCCGGTCGTTGGAGATAAACTTTACGGGGTGGATGAAAATCTTTTTCTGAAACTGCGAACAGATTCTTTGACCGATGAAGATAAGACAAGACTGATTCTGCCTTGCCAGGCTCTTCACTCAAGCAAACTTGTGTTCCGGCATCCCGTCACGGGGGAACAGCTGTGTTTTAATTCCCCCTGCCCTGAAAATTGGCGTTCCCCTGCCCTGCCGGTGTGGAAGACAAGTTTGATTCCGGACGCTCTTTGAAAAGGAGTGCGCATCTGATAAATCCGCCTTTGACCGGCAGACTCCATAATGTACCCGGCTCCTGAGACCAGGCCGGGTACAATCCGAAGAACCAGGAATATTCAAACTTTTCTTCATGCCCGTCAGGAAATGTCAATCTGATAATCAGATCGTAATCAGCTTTGAGCTTTTCTTTAAGGCGGAAATGGAACATTTTTCCATCATAACGACCTTCCACTGCATTTATATTTACAGGTATCGGCATGCCGCAGGAGCGTTTGTAAAAATCTTCCCGAATCCGGAAAACTTTGACCGGGTAAGGTGCTTCGGACTTATGCGCTATCTGCACAAGTACAAGCTGTTTGCCGTACCAGTTGACATGGGTCACCGGACGGCAAAGGGGATCCCGGTAGAGTTTGTGACGAAGAGGTTCAACGGTAGAAGGCGTTTCAAAAGGATCGTGGAGATCAAGCAGCAGCCAATCTCCCTTTCTGTAAGGCGTATAAAGAGAATCTGTGGGGCAGTCAAACATAAAATGTCCTCTCAGACGTCCTGTGACAAGAAGGCGGGGCAGCTTTTCAGGCAGATGTTTTTTCAGAAAGGTAATGACTTTTGAGGCGTCTGGTTTATAAAGATAGTGATCTCCAGGGTAAAGCCCGAACTTGAAGCCGAAGCCGAAAAAAATGTATCCTGCTGCAACTCCGGCGATAGTGGCGCAAAGGCAGCCGTAAAATGAGCTCCCCCGTTTTTGCCACCAGTTTTTTTCCCCCTGCCGGAGACGCCCCAAATTGATGATCGCCGTTGCCCAGCAAAGGGTTCCCAGCTCGATCCCGTATTGGAGCAAAGGTGTTTTTACATCATCCGAACTTTGCACAAAAAATCCCCCCAGTATCGGGAGTCCTGTTAAAAGCAGCGCCGGAAATGAAAGTGCTGCCCAAAGAACCGGAGTCAGAATGATGAAAGCAAAAAGGAAATTCCTCGGAGCAAACGCTGCGTTCCAGAAAGCTGAGGGACGTGTAAATGGAGATAAAGCAACTTCCAAAGGAGTATTGCCCAATGCCGCATAGCGGAAATTTTGAGCATAAACTTGCGTTTCAGCAGCCCAGGGCTGAAGAAAAAGCGCAAGAAAGGCAAAACAGGCAACCATTGCTCCGGCCAAAAGCGTTCCTTGAAGATAACGTTTCTTTACTGCAAACAAGTAAAGTCCCCAGCCGATCCAGAAGATCGCCACAGTTTCCTGAATAAGCAGAGAGCAAAGCAGACAGCACGCCATACCCGCAATATTGTTTCTGCTCCGGGCAATAAAAAATCCGAGCAGCGCGGGGATAAAGAATATTATGGGATGAAATCCGTAAAAGAGGCAAAGTGTCTGGCGGGTGTAAATCGGGAAAATCGCTGCCAGAAAAGCGCATAAAAGAGCAGTGCCGTTTTTCAAACCATTGCAACGGGCCAGAATGAAACTCAACGGAATGGCTGAAACAATGGCAAGAGTGTTGACCGTAAAGACAGTGGAGGCCGAAGGGGAGATGAAAAATGCTCCAGCCATAAGAACGTTTACCAACGGATTAAAATGTCCCGCGGAACAGAGCCACTCTTTCAACGAACCGCAGCCTGATGCAAGTTTTATATAACATGAAGCATATTGCCCCCAGTCTCCGTAAATCAGGTACCAGGAATTGAAAGCCGACTGCTGTAAATAGCAGAGCCACCACCCTGTAATGAGTGTCAGCAGAAAAACAGTAATAAAAGCGTGATTTTCTTTGAGTTCCGGCAAAAACTTGACCTTCCGGTGCATTAATGCTCCCAGACGTAACGCACACCATGTCAGACTGAACAGAGCAAAACACAACATCCCTGAACTGTAGGTCGGCCAGAAAAAAATCCCCCCCATCAACCATAATGGCCGAAAAATGTATTCATAAAGAAGCACCCTTTTCCGGCAGAGGAAAAAAACGATCCCGGCAAAGAGAGGAGGCAGGAGCCAAAAGAGTGAGGTCGATTGTTTGAAGAAAACAAGAGCATGGATGTGATTGACGGTCTGTACACCGAAAGTAAGTTCCCAAAGAGCAGCTGCCCCGACCACAAGTGCCCCGGCCAGGGCAAGGGACCTCAGCTTTTTCATGCTCTCTCCCGCAGTTTTGTCCTGAAGAGTTTTGCTCTGAGTACCGCCTGCTCTGACTCCGGCAGCGCAAGAGAGGAACGCATCTGCAGATGTCCGGGATTAAGTTCCAGAAAAAGTTCATTCACAGTGTCGATCTTGAGATGCTGAAAAAGTCCCAGATCCACGCCGAAACGCACGCCGGAAAGAGCCTCGACCGCCTCTGCACATGACAGTTTGTAACTGTTCTGAAGCAGACCGAAAGAACGTCCCACATGATCCAGCAGAGCGAACCGGTCTTTCTCAAGCAGGGCACGGCGGGCGCGTCGTTCATATTCGATCAGCTGACGGATAACAGCACTGAGCTGCTCCATGATGGTTTCTTCATTTTCGCCAAGAGTGATCTGGTTTGAGACCTGAAACAGTTTCCCGGAGTTATCGCTGCCTTCGCCGTAAATGCCTCTGACAGCCAATCCCAGTTTCCGGATACCATGGATCGTCGCATTGATCTGATCCGTCATGACCAGCCCCGGCAAATGCAGCATGACTGAAGCGCGCATACCGGTACCCACATTTGTCGGACACTCTGTCAGATATCCCAGCTCATCATCCCAGGCAAACTCTGTTTCTTTTCCCAGCTCCGACTCAAGTTTATTGATTTTCTGCCAGCATCCTGCGAGGTCAAATCCTGCTTTGAGTACCTGAATCCGTAAATGATCTTCTTCATTGATCATGACAGAACAACTTTCATCATTACTGACAGCCAGAGCAGAAGGAAGTTTGCTTTTGATCAATTCACTGCTGGCGAGCCTTCGTTCAAGGAGGAGCAAACGCTCCAATTCATCCAGTTTCCCGATTTCAAAAAACATTCCCTTTTTTTCTCCGACAAAAGCGGAGCGTGAACAAACAGGAGCGAGCTCATTGATGACCCCGGCAGCGCTTTCTGCTGTTGCCGCAATAGGGAATGGGAGCCCTGCAATGTTTCTGGAAAGACGGATCCTGCTTGAAATGGCAATGCCGTCAGCTGAAACAGAAGTCAGAAAGCTGACCGGATTCTGCAAAAGACGTTTGATTGCCTGGTTCATTTTTCACCTGTTGCGTCTTGCAGTGCAGCCGCTTCAGCCTTCAAAGCATTGATCCTGTCTCTGAGTTGAGCTGCTCTTTCATATTCTTCGGCAGATACGGCGCTTGCAAGTTCCAATTGAAGTTTGTCCATTTCCAATTTGACGGCATTGGCACTGCGTCCGCATTTTTCGGGGCGTTTCCCTACGTGAACGGAACTGCGCTGCACCTGTTCAACAGCCATGCTGACCCACTTTGCAAATACTGTATAGCATCGGGAACAGCCCAACTTGCCGCCGGAACGGCGCATTTTTGCCAGGTTCCAACCACATTCAGGACAAATGAGAGAAGACTCTTTTTCCCTGACTTCTTTATTATTTTTATCTTCAGAAGCATCGGCTTTCTTGTCAGCTTCAGACATTTTACCAACATTGAAAATCACTTCAGCAAGATTGAAGCCAAAAGCTCCCAAGCCTCCTGCAAGTTCCTTTTCTTTGGCGCATTCAGTGCAAAGATTGGTACTGACGCATTTGCCATTTTTCACCTCTTTGATGTGAATCGTGGCTTCTCTTTTTTTACAAATATCGCATAACATGACAATAACCTCAAAAGGTTTTCTACAATCACCTCACTTACTATAATACAAGTTGAAGATAATTTCAAGAAAAAAACAGTCAAAACCAACCTTTTTTATACAAGAGATGTAAAAAAATTGGATTTTCTTTCTTTGGCATGGTATATTATCACCGGGAATAATTATTATTCAATGGAAAGAATATTGTATGGAAAAACGTTATTTTACCATTCGCGGGATGCATTGTGCAGCATGTGCCGCAGCAGTGGAACGTGCTGTAAAGAAGCTCCCCGGATGTGAAGAAGCATATGTAAACTTTGCCGCCGGAGAACTTGCCTTTACCGGTACTTCTGAGGAGTCCGAAATCATAAAAGCCATTGCCCGGGCGGGATTTGAAGGAAGCCGTTTTCAAAAAGGTGTGCCCTCCCCCGATACACATAAGCAGGAGCTGAATAACGAAAAAAACGCTCTCTTTGATCTCCTGATCGTCTGGGCATCCGGAGCGTTTCTTATCACTTCAACATACCTTTGGAGTTTATCTCCCATTCTGCAGTCACTGCTGTTGGTGCCGGTGCTTTACGGAGGGCGTAAATTTTTTACAACAGGCATCCCTTCACTGTTCAGGGGAACTCCTGATATGAATTCTCTTATTGCAACAGGGGTGATTTCAGGTATCGTCTATTCGTGGATTTCCGTACTGCTTAACAAAAACGGAGTCCTTTTCTTTCACGCTTCAGCAATGATCATCATGCTGGTCATGCTGGGGAAATTTCTTGAAATGCGTACCCGCCAGAGAGCTGCTGATGCTTTGAAATCACTGGTTGCCCTGACTCCTGAAAATGCCATCCGGTTGCAAGAGGATGGCAGTGAAAAAATCATTCCATTTTCTGAAGTTGCTCCCGGAATGAAGTTTAAAGTTCTTCCCGGCGGAAAAGTCCCGGCTGACGGAAGAGTACTTTCAGGTGATTCCAGTTGTGATGAATCCATGTTTACCGGGGAATCGCTCCCTGTTCCCAAACATCCGGATTCCCTGCTTATGGGGGGAAGCATCAATCTTGAGGGCGTTTTGATCATGGAGTGTGTCAACAGTTGTGAAAACTCAATGCTTTCCAAAATCATTGATGCCGTAAAAGCGGCACAAGGTTCAAGAGTTCCCATGGGGGCGATCGCTGATAAAGCTGCCGGATTCTTTGTCTGGGGTGTATTTGCAATTGCATTGACGACTTTTATAGTGTATCTTCTCATACACGCCGGAGTATCTGCTGCGTTGAATCATGCCATGTGCGTGCTGGTCATTGCCTGTCCATGTGCTCTCGGACTTGCGACGCCCATAGCGTTGATATGCAGTATCGGCAAAGGGGCGAGTTCCGGTATATTGATAAAGAACGGAACGGTTCTTGAAGAACTGGCGAAAACGCGTGTTGTTGTTTTTGATAAAACGGGAACGTTGACAACTGGAAAATTCACAGTTTTGCGTATTGAATCTCTTCACGAAAAGTGGAACAATGACAAGATCCTTTCTCTTGCCGCCGCATTGGAAAAAATGACCTCTCATCCTCTGGCTGATGCTGTGCTTGAAGAAGCAAAGAAAAACTTTATTGAACCGCCTGAAATGGATGAAGCCGTAACGATCCCCGGTTACGGGGTAAAAGGTGTCTGGTGTGGAAAAACTTACGAAATCGGCAGAGAGGAAAATTTTTCCAGCGGTCCGGAAGGCGCAAGTACTATGCTCCTGAAGGAAAACGACTCTTGCATCGGCAGAATATTTTTGCGTGACACAGTTCGCAAAGAAGCTGCGGAAACAGTCCGGATTTTACAGAAAATGGGACTCCGGGTGGAAATGTGCACAGGTGATAATCCCGGCGCAGCCGCCGCTGTTGCAGAGGAGTTGCATCTTGACGGATTCCATGCCAGGATGCTGCCGGCAGAAAAGAGCACTTTTCTCCGGCAGCTGCGTTCTCAATTCGGAGCTGTCGCCATGGTGGGGGACGGCATCAATGATGCCCCTGCCCTCGCGGCAGCGGACTCCGGTATCGCCATCGGCAGCGGCACAGCTGTTGCCATTGAAACGGCTGAGGTCGTTCTGATTTCAAGCAATTTGAAAAACGTTGCTGCTGTCTTTGAACTGAGCCGCAGAACGATGAAAATCATCAAAGAAAATCTCTGTTGGGCGTTCCTCTACAATATTTACGGAATTTCCTTTGCAGTGGGAGTCTTTGAACCTTTTCTCTCTGCCACACCTGCGGTCTGCGCCGCCGCCATGGGGGCCAGTTCAGTAACGGTGGTACTCAATGCACTGAGGCTGAAAGTTCAGAACTTTTCCATGACACAGCCGAATTTACGGTAAAGAGCGTAACGGCTGTCACAGTTGCGCTGAGGCATATAGACTTTGTCACATCCGGATTCCATAGCCCGCTGAGCAGTACAGGTGTCAGGGTGAACTTTTGCCGCAACGGCACCGAACATGGCTGCACCCAAAGCGCAACTCTGCTCAGAATTGACGATGGCAACCGGCATATTCAAGGCGTCTGCACAGAACTGCATGACAAAGGGGGATTTTTTTGCGATACCACCTGTAGCCTTGATGCTTTTGATTTCCAGATCCTGCTCTTTGAAACGCTCAAAGATAGCGCGGGTTCCGAATACGGTGGCTTCTACAAGGGCGCGGTAGACCATAGGAGGAGTTGTTCCGAGAGTCAGCCCTGAAATGGCTCCTGTCAGGAGAGGATCGGAGTCAGGGGTCCGTCTGCCGTTCATCCAGTCAAGGGCAAGCACCTGAGAATCAGGAAGAGCTGCGGCTTCTTTTTCCAGATCACTCAGAGAAACCTTTGAGCCGCTCCACTCAAGAAAACGGCGGAACCAGGCGTAAATGTCTCCGAAAGCAGACTGTCCCGCCTCAAGACCGGTAAATCCCGGCAGCACGGAACCGCCCACCTGACCGCATATACCGGGAATACAGCGTTCGATGGAAGGCATAACAATGATGTCGCAGGTCGATGTTCCCAACACCTTGACCATTTCGCCGGGAACGATCCCTGCCCCCACTGCGCCCACATGGCAATCAACGGCTCCGACAGCGATGACCACATTTTCCGGTAATCCGAGTTTTGCCGCCCATTCCTGAGATATCCTTCCCACGGGAGTGTCTGCCGTAAAGGTTTCGTTTCCCATCCTTTCCGGGAGTGCTGTCAGCAGCGGATCCACTGTTGTAAAGAATTCTTTGGGCGGCAAGCCGCCCCAGGAGGCGTGCCACAGTGCCTTGTGACCGGCGGCGCAGCGGCTGTGTTTGACAGGAGAACCCGCCAGAAGTGCGGTTATCCAGTCACAGTGTTCCACAAAGCTCCACGCCTTTTCTCTGACCTGGGGATTGACTTTAAGGATGTGAAGCACTTTGCTCCAAAACCATTCGCAGGAGTAGTTTCCTCCGGAGTAAAGAGTGTAATTGCATTTGCTGTTCCAGGCGATTTCATTGATGCGTTCAGCTTCAGCAATGGCCGTGTGATCTTTCCACAAAATGAACATGGCATCCGGATCATTGCTGAACTCCTCGTAAAGACTCAGAGGCACGCCTTTTTTGTCCACGGCACAAAGTGTGGAACTTGTCGTATCGACACCGATACCTCTGACACGTGAAGGATCTCCCTGTTTCAGAACCTCCTTTATCACCTTTTCCATACATTCGATGTAATCAAGGGGATGTTGACGGAACTGGTATGCTGCGGCGTCAGAGTAACATCCCTCTCCCCAGCGGGGATAGGGAGCCACACTGCTTGCGATCTCTCTGCCGTCAGCAGAGATCAAAAGAGCCCGGACACTGTCAGAACCGAAATCAAGACCGATCAGCAAATCATCCTTCATAATGTGACTCCTGTTTTTTTATCAGCGGTAAGCAATAAGTCTCAGCAGCGCTTCAAGCATGACTGCCGGATGAGGCGGGCATCCCGGAACATACATGTCAACGGGGAGAACGGACTCTACACCGCCTGCAGTGGTACCTTCGCGGTAAAGTCCTCCGGAAATGGCACAGGCACCTCCTGCGATCACGAAAGAGGGCTTGGGCATGGCATTATAGCTCTTTTCAAGGGCAAGTCTCATATTGTCACTGACAGGACCGGTTACCAGCAGTGCATCCGCGTGACGGGGAGATGCCACTACCTGGATACCGAATCTGCCGATATCCCATGCAAGAGTATTCAACACATTGAAATCCAATTCACAGGCCGCGCAGCCGCCGGCTGATACCTGACGGATCTTGAAAGACTTGCCGCAGAGTTTACGCAGTTCTGGATTTGAGGACTCCTGCCAGGGTTCGACACCGGGAACTGTCAGCGCATCATGGGAAAATGCACCGAGACGGTATTCATCCGTGAATCTGATCCCTTCGGGACATACTTTTGCACATTTGCCGCAGAATATACATCTGCCAAGATCTATCCTGCCGTTTTCTGAAATCGCCTCAACGGGGCAAATGCTGCGTGCTTCATCACTGACTTTTTCCGGAAAAACCTCCGGACGTCCGGCAAAACGGTCGGGCAGAACGGGAGGCGTTGAGGGGAACGTTCCAGTACGATATCCCTGACGCAGACGCGCCATAAATGCTTTCAACATTTTTTACTGCTCCTTCTCGATTAAAGATCATGCCCGCAATAGGACAGATTAAAACTTTTGTTGCAGATGGGGAAATTTGAAATTTCCTCATTCCGGAGTGCCATTGCCAAACCGAACCAGTTGTGGAAAGAGGGATCGACAATACGGCACTGAGCGATATCTCCCTGTGCATCGGTAACCATGATTTGGCAGAGTTCTCCGCGCCAGGCTTCTGTCAGAGCAAATGCAATAGAATCCGTTTGCAAGGGGGCTGAGACCGGCGTATAAACGGAGCCCTCCGCCAGATTTTGCAGCGTTGTTCCGATAAATTCAAGAGAGGCAAATATTTCATTGTATCTGACTTTGGCTCTGCTCAAAACGTCACCGTTTCCGCCAGGGGCCTGCTTGGGGGCCGCCGTTTCATAGAATCCGGCAGGGAGTTCATGTCTCAGATCCATTTTCAATCCGGAAGCTCTTCCGGCTGTTCCCACAAGTCCGATGGAGCGGGCAGTTTCGGGTGAAACACTGCCTGTATTTTCGAAGCGGTCAAGAACGGTCGGGGAGTCAAACATCAAATCAAGGGCATGCTTCAATTCCGGATTGACACGCTCAAGGTGCTTAAGAAGTTTTTTACAGCGCTCAGGTTCAATATCGTACCTGACGCCGCCGGGCATGATGCAGTTGCGTCCAAAACGGTTGCCGCAGATCTCCGCTGTCATGTTAAGGTATTCACCTCTGATCCTGCCGCAGAAAGATGCTGTGGGCAGATAGGCAACATCTCCTGCCAGCGCCCCGAGATCACCGGTATGATTGGCGACCCGTTCAAGCTCAATCATGACGGCCCGGATCTGGGAGGCGCGTTGAGAGATTTGGGTGCCGGTCAGAGCCTCAATGAGAGAGGACGCTCCCGTCGCTGCCGCGGCGGCAGTATCCCCGGCGGCAGACTCAAAAAGAGGAAGCGTTTTGGAGGAAAATTTTCCTTCAAGGAGTTTTTCCACCCCCCTTGACTGGTATCCGAGAGAGATTTCCAGCGAATAAACCTTTTCGCCCATACACTGAAAACGGAAATGACCGGGTTCAATAACGCCGGCATGGACAGGACCGACAGCAACTTCATTGACGGCATCGCCTTCCATTGTGAAGTAATCACCGTCTGCTTTGCGGATGGGTTTCAGCCAGGGATGACCATAAGGCTCCATATTGTACCGCTCAAAAAGTTCCCTTTCAAACCAGTGAAATGCCGGTGCTTCAGGGGTAAGAGAGGGGAATTTGTCGCCGGAACCCGAAAGCGCGCAGCGCAAACAGCGGTGTGCCGCGTCAACAAGTACAGCGCAAAGATATCTATCACTGCTTTTCTGCAAAGGGAAAAAAGCCGCAATACGCAAATTTTCATTTCCGACGGAGTCTATAAGCGTCTGACGGAAATCGGCAAAAGGCAGCACCGGCAGATCATTGAGTTTCACCGCACTGCAGTTTTTCAGTTCCAAAAAGTTTTTCATAAGTTCACCCCGAAAACGATTCCGATTGCAAGAGCAGCAGTAAGACCGGCAACAGGGACCCAGATCATCCTTTCAGCATGAGCCGGATTGATCGCAAGGTCGCAATTTTTTCCCATAGTCATGGAAAGCACATTTTTCATCATACCGGCAAAGACCACAAAAAGCAGCAGGACTGTCGGCAGCGAGAGCCAGAGAGGAGCTTGTACCAGAAGGGAAAGTTCCGTAAAAAAGAGAGGTGACGGCGGCACGCCGCAAATCAGAATGACTCCGGCAAGAAAAAGAATGGCGTTGCCGGGCAAGGTATTGAAGAGTCCGGAGATCCGGGCGATCTGCCGGGTCCCGCAAGCAAGAAGAAGATTTCCTGCCAGAAGAAAGAGAGACATCTTGATGGCTGAATGTGCCACCAGATGGATCATGGTCATCTCAATACCGCAGACAGCAAAGAGCATGGCGGCGATACCCATGTGCTCGATACTGCTGTAAGCAAGCATGCGTTTGAAGTCCCCTTGATGGATAATGAAAAAGGCAGCCGTTGCAAGTGATACGATCCCCAGAATAATAAGCAGTCCGCGGCAGAAATCCCCGGTCTGCTCAGGCGCAAGAGCGGCAAAACGGATTATTCCGAGAAATGAACAGTTGAGCAGTCCAGCCGAAAGAAGAGCTGAAACGGCACCCGGAGCTTCGCTGTGAGCGTCAGGAAGCCAGGTATGGAAAGGGGCAAGTCCCATTTTTGTTCCATAGCCCGCCAGAGCAAGCACAAAGGCGACTTTGAACCATCCCGGATGAAGAGAATCTCTGATATTGAGAAATTCAGATATCCGCAGATCATGAAGCTCCACACCACCGCACCGGGCGGCAAAAGCAAGGAAAAGCGTACCCAAAAGAGCAAGGGCAATGCCCACTGAGCAGATGAGCAGATATTTCCACATGGCCTCCAATGCCCTGCCGGAACGGTGAAAAAGTATCAGAGGAGCACTGAAAAGGGTCGTGGCTTCGATGGCGACCCACATGACTCCAAAATTTCTGGAAAGGATGACAAGAGTCATGGTTGCCAGAAAGAGCGGCAGACAGATCCCCAGCACCCAGAGGGATTTGCGGGAACACTCTTCTGCTTTGAGCCAGACACAGCAATAGCAGCTGACCGCAAAGTAGAGAGCCGAAGTCAGGATCAGAAGGAGTGACTCTGTATATGAGGTCAATCCTATCCAGCGTCCGTCTATTCTGATTGAGGAACAATAAAGCGTAAGTCCCAGATGCAGAAGACCGCCGGTCAAAAGAAGCAATCTGCAGAAGCGTCCTTTGCAGAGTGCGGCAATAACTGCTGTCAGCATGGGAACTGTTATAAGTAAAGCGAGCATAGAGACCATTTTATTTTACCTCCACGTTATCAGTAAGCAGATTAAGACGGTCTGCGTCGATATGTTCGAATTCACGGCTGATTTGGAAGACCGCGATACCCATAACGAAAACCAGCACCAACACGTCAAGCAGGATCCCCATTTCCACAAAGAATCCGTATTCAAGATGCATAGCGGCACCGAACAATGCGATCCCGTTTTCAAATGCAAGAAACCCCAGAGACTGGGTCAGTGCCTTGCGGCGGGAGATGATGATGAAAAGTCCGGTGAAGACTGTGACCGCCGCAGCCGGAATCGCAAGAACCGGAACACCGGGAATGTTCAATGAACGTGAAAGCCAGAGCGCCATCGCCCCTGCTACTGAAACGATCAAAAGCGACCAGGAGTACCCGGCGAGGGGTTCCAGTTCCCGTTTGACGCCGGCTTTCCGCATGGCACGCAGCAGCAGTACGGGCAGCAAAACGCCTTTTACGATGATGTTGACAAAAGCGGCTCCCCAGATTTCCATTCCGGGAGCAGCATTGCTCCAGTTCCACATCAAAAGGGGCATGATCCCCAGCAGAATGCCCTGAAAAGCAACGAGCCGTACACAGTGAACCAGACGGCTGGAAGCACTGAGCATAAGGCAGATCCCCAGAAATGCCGTGAGAACGAGATCTACAGCCATATTCATTTTACACCTCCTGAAATCAGCAACAGCGCAAGAGCGGCAAAAGCCATGCAAAATCCCCCCATGAGCATTTGGGGGACTTTGAGGAAACGGTATCTTGCCATCATAGATTCAGTTATACCGACAAAAACGGCGATAAGGAAACAGCCGGCCGTCATGATCACCGTTGCCGCCCAGGGCACAAAGGTATCAGCAGGAATGACCAGTGCCGTAAGAATCGCTCCGAAGATCCAGAGTTTCAACCCGGCACCATAGTGGATGAATGCCAGATCCGGACCACTGTTGTCAAGGATCATCGCTTCGTGGATCATAGTCAGTTCAAGGTGAGTTTCTGGGTCATCCACCGGAACTCGGCAGCTTTCGGTCAGCAGAACCACATAGAGTGCCACGGCAGCAAGAACCATTGCCGGAGCGGCCTTGAGCCAGAAAGATCCTCCTCTGCCGCAGAACATGGAACTGAGTTCGCAGCTGCCGCTTTGAAGCGCAAGAAAGATCAGAAGCAGAAGCATGGTTCCTTCAGAAATGATGGAAAACTCAAGTTCACGCGCGGCCCCCATACCCTCAAAACTG
Organism: Lentisphaeria bacterium; assembly: GCA_017507125.1. Taxonomy (GTDB): domain Bacteria; phylum Verrucomicrobiota; class Lentisphaeria; order Victivallales; family Victivallaceae; genus UBA1784. The sequence goes on along the minus strand of JAFWBQ010000078.1, from coordinate 12,506 downwards.
GAGGCTGTGTCCAAAGCCCCCAGAACAGTGAGGATCCTGCCGAGTCCCAGCATATAAAGAAAGAGCAATGCGTCCCCCTGAAACCTCAGAGGGGATTCTGTAAAACCGAGAGGCAGAAAGAGCATGGCGATGGCAAGTGCCGCCAACGTTCCCACCGGAGCAAATTTAAAGATCCACGTGGTACTGGTACTGTAAACCGTTCCTTTCCGGAGCAGCTTAAAGATGTCGTACCATGTCTGCATGATCCGGGGGCCTTTCCGCCCTGCAAAGAAAGCCTTCACTTTGTTGAGAACACCGAAAAGTACCGGTGCCAACAGCAAAGCAAGAATAAGATTAAGAATCCAATAGATCATTTTGTCACCTCAACTGATGATTGCCCAAACGACCATGGCTATAATGACTATGGTCATAATCAAAACATACATGTGCAAGTAACCGGACTGGAACTTGTGGACCTTGTCTGATACCCCGGCAAAAAAAGTAAATACCGGAGCCCAGAAGAAACGCTCTGCCCCGTCAGGAGATTCCCATTGGAAGGAGGCTTTTTTCGGAAAAAGTCCCTGGGGGGGCTCTATCTTGCGCCGGATTTGAAGAAAACTGTTGAAAAGATCACCAAGACACTGGATCAGGGCACTTCCGGTATACTCCATACGTGCTGAAGGTTTTGCATATCCGCAGTCCCAGGTGGGACCTGCAGCATTTTCATTTCCCCTGACCCGCACAAATCTCCGGAAAAGCAGAAGCAATGTGCTCAAAACATAGAACAGAGCCGAAAAAGAAGCGGCGCAAAAGAGTATTTTCTGTACGCCTGTTGAGGCATAGTCGATGGTGGAAACGTTGAGCACCTTGAAAATACAGGGAACTGTAAAAGGAACTGAAAATACGATCAGCAGAGAAAGAAACAGCAGGAAAAGCATGGGGCCATACATCCACACGGATTCTTTTTTGCAATCATCGACGTGTCTGGGCTCGCCGAGGAAAGTTCCGCCGACAGCCTTGGCGAATGCCGCCACGGCGCAGGCTCCGGTCAGGCTGAGGATCAATGCCGCAGCAATACCGGCAATGCGAAGCTGCCACACGCCGGAGCAGATACCGCTGAAAGCAGCAAGATAGATCATCAATTCTCCAATAAAACCATTGAATGGAGGCAGTCCGGAAAGTCCCACTGCCGCAGCGGTGAAACAACTTCCGGTAACAGGTGTCTTTTTCATCATTCCGCCCATGCGGTCAATTGAAAGAGTCCCGCTTGAGCAGTAGACTTGTCCGGCACCGAGAAAGAGAGTCCCTTTTAACAAGGCATGATTGATGATATGGAGGATGGTTCCGAGAATTCCGAAAACGATCATGCTGTTGTTCTTGAAAGCACCACCGAGAAAAGTACATCCCAGAGCCATGGAAATGATCCCGATATTCTCGATACTGCTGTAGGCGAGAAGTCTTTTCAAATTGTCCTGAGGCAAAGCAAAGAGAATTCCTCCAAGAGTGCTGATACCCCCGAGAATCAGCAAAGTCCAGCCGCAAAGAGAGGCATCCATGCCGGGAAAAACGAAAACCACGATTCCGAAAAGCCCCAGATTGATCATGGCTCCGGACATGATCGCAGAAACGGGCGCCGGGGCAGCCGGGTGCGCTTCCGGCAGCCAGAGGTGGAGCAATGGAAATCCTGCTTTTAAACCGAATCCGGCAACACCGGCAATATAAAACAGCTCCCGGGGGGCGCCGGTTTTGAAAGAAAGAGCATAAAAAAGCATCAGAAGCAGACCGCCTGCCTCACAGGCAAGCAGATAGATCCATGCCACGCGCTTGAGTTCCTCTGCCTTGTAATTGAACATCACAAGGACAAAACTGAAAACGCCCATCAGCTCCCAGATGATAAGAAACTCCAGAAAATCTTCTTTGAGCAGGGGCAGAGCCAGCATGGTAGCCACTGTCAAGTTGAAAAATCCCCAGTAGATCCCCGGATTGCCGTGGCCTTTGATATAGGCGACAGAATGAACAGCCGCAGCCGGAGCAAGGATCAAGGTCGGCAGCATAAAAAGCAGCGAAACACCCGACGGCGGTGACGTACATATACCGACGATCCCGGCAATGACAGAAAGAAATGTTCCGGCGACTCCTGCCACTCCGGCAAGACCGCCCCGGCGGCAACAAAGCAGCGACAAAATTCCTGCGGCAGCTGCAATGCCTGCGCTCATAAAAATCATGATTACCTAACCTCCCATTTGGTATATCTTATTAATATACCTCTTCAAAGATGTTTTTTCAATAGCAAAAGATTCAGTTCATGACAATATTACGGATCAGATTCCCGCCGAGCATAAATGCGGCGAGGATAAGCACCGAGTACACAAGGAGCGTAAATTTCCGCTGATCGACTTTGCGGTGAAGAAAATCCCCAAGAAGCATACCGCAGACGATAAAAGGAAGAGCACAAAGGATCATTTTACCGACTTGCCACGTCCAGACGGTACCGGAAAGAGTCCATTTAGTTATCATTATTGTATTCGTCGTCAGCCACAGGGAACTTAAGGTGGCGCGGAATTTGGATTTTTCGGGCAGCGCTTTGGAGGTATACATAACCACGATGGGGCCGCCTGAACTGAATGCTCCCTGGATGATTCCGCCGATAAAAAGGATGAAACGGGAAAGTATATTCTTTTTGCCGGGAAGTTGGTTGGGGGCGGGATTTTTTTGACAGAAGACGCCGAGCAATCCTTTGAAACCGACAAAAAGCATAAAAAATGCCAGAATGCCGATCAGCCATTCTCTGGGGAGAAAGTCCATCATAAAAAGTCCGAAAGGAACGCCAAGCCCCACATGGAGCAGGATGAATCCATACTCTTTCAAGTCAAGATTCCGCCATGATTTAGAGACAATAAAGATGGAAAGAAGCACACTGAGTGAAGAGAGCATGGGCACAGCCTTGTCAAGTCCAATCAGCATGGAAACAAAAGGAAGCGCCATGACAGTTGCGCCGAAACCTGCGATTCCTTCGACGGTAAAACTTGTAAATACAATACAACCCGCAAGGAGTACGATCATCCATTCATCCATAAAATTTTTCTCCGGTCAGCCCTGAATGTGTCTTCCCGGCAGCTTGTCGGGAAGCGAGGAAGGTTAATATATCGCTTATTTTCCTCTTTTTCAAGAAAAATCACCTTGAATTATGCACTGTGCCGTGATATATTTCATCCAGCGCTTTAAAATAAAAGAAATACTTGAGGTAACAATCATGGCTGAACAACACGCTTCTTTTGATTTTCATCTTCACTCCTGCTGGAGCTACGATGCCACCTGCCCTGTGGAAACCTACTTTGCCCAGGCGGCAAAACTGGGGCTGAGCCATATCGCCATTACAGAACACCATCAGATGGATTCATTGCCTGAAGTTGTGGAAGCTGCTAAAAAGTATCCTCAGGTCAGCTACATTCCCGCAGCTGAGCTGACGGTCCACACTCCCAAAGGTACTTTTGACATGGTCTGTCTGGGGCTGCCTCAGGTGCCGACTCCGGAACTTCAGCAGGTTTTCGCCGCTTACCACAACTGGCAGCGCAATTACGGTGACGCTCTCTGTGCTCTGCTCTCTGTTGAAGGCTACCCCTACACCCGCAAAGAGCGCGAGATCCTGCTGAAACGCTACCGCCCCCAGAAAACCATTGATGTTCAGGGTATCACCCATGTCCAGAATGGCATCCAGAATAAATATCTCATCGAAGAAAAGAAGCTCTTTCCCGACGCAGACACAAAAAACAATTTGATTTGGAACTCCAACTTCTCTTTGCCCCCCTACCCCGAATATGACTTTGTGCTCCCTGCCGTCAAACGCGCCGGAGGCCTGGTCTTTATCGCCCATCCCAGAGGCTATTTCAAGATCAATGACCTGAGCCGCATGGACGAACTGCGCGAAATGCTGGACTTTGACGGTATTGAGTGCGCCCATCCCTCTGTGCCTGTTGAACTGACTCCTTTCTACCGTCAGTACTGCAAAGATCACGGTCTTTTGTCAACCGCCGGCAGCGATACCCACTCCTCTCCTGACTGCGCTTATCAATTCTGCAAAGAGAGCAAGTTTGCCGATCATATCGGCGAAAAACGTTATGTAGAAGAAATTTTGGAAAGAATTCCTGCTTTTCACGCTTGACATTTGGTGAAGTTGGGTGTATATTTAGTAAATAATAGTAAACAAACAACAATTATTAACATAAAAGAAGCGAGGTATACAATGTCCCAGCATCCCAGTCTCCGCGTCGGCGGCAAGATCCGCAAAGTCCGTAACGTCATGAAGCGCTATGAGCGCATCAATGTGCTCCGGGATTCCGGCCGCATTGCTGAGGACAAAGTTCTCGGACTTCCCAAAACCAAACCGGTTGAAATGTAATTTGAACCCTTGGGTTACAATTAAAGCTCCCGTTCTCAACAGCGGGGGCTTTTTTGTGTCTTAATACACTTGAGTAATACAAGATGGAACCGGAACGCCTTATCAGATTTGCCAATGAGCGCCCCATGCGCCCAAATAAAAGCAGCATGCAAAGAGTTTGGGATACCCGGGATCCTTCTTGCTGGCGTTTCAGACACAATCGTCTGGTTTTCTTTTTAGTTACAGCCTTTGTGCTGCTGCCAACGCTGCCTGTGGCATTTTTTCATTTGCGTTTCCTGATTTTCCAGGCCTTCGTTCTGACGATCCTCGGTATCGTATACTGGTGTAACAGGAATGTCCCAACCTTTGACTTCAGCAACGGATGTTTTTACAACGACAGCAAGAAGCCCCGGTACGGCGATTTTTCCACACTTAAAGATTATCTGCCCTTAAAAAAGATCACTGCGATCCAACTTCTTTTAAAAACAGTTTACGGCGGCAAAGGCTCCAGACGGACGGTTCTGGAATTGAATTTGTTCACAGATGATTTGAAACGGGTCCATGTAACAGACAGTTCAGATCTGAAACAGATGCGGAAAGCGGCAGAAATGCTTTCAGAGAAACTGAATGTCCCCTTGAAAGAATGTGAGCCGGATCCGGCAAAAAAAAGCAAACCGGCTCCCCGATGGCTGGGCTTTCTCTTTTTATTTATTTTCGGTTCCATCGGAGTCGGCGGATTTTACACCAATGCGTTGAGTCCTCTTATTGAAAACTTCAACAGCCGCAACTGGAAAGAGGTTCCCGCTGTTGTTGTTAAAAGCCACGTTGAAAATGCCAGGCGCCGCTCAAAAAATGGGCACTACACCGTTTACCGGGCAAAAATCTGTTACCAGTATCTTTTCAAAGGAAAACTCTACACGTCTGAGATTTACAGTGCCTTTTCCAGAGATTTTTCCAGAGGTTCTTCAGAAAAGTTCCGCATTGTCAGAAACAATCCTCCAGGCAGAAAAATAGTTTGCTTTGTTGATCCGTCAACACCACAGCGGGCTGTTTGCAGCAGAGAAATCCCCTGGGGGCAGTTGATTTGGGAAGGTGGTTGCTTTCTTATCTTCGCCGTTTTTGGTGTGGTTGTCTGCGGCTTTATCTGGAAACAAAGCAAAAAGTAGATTCCTGCTGCTGTTGAAGAGTTCCTTTACCAGAGGATCTTTTCATCTCTCAACGCTTCAAGTTTCTGCCAGTATTCATCTCTTGAAATTTCTTTTGCTCCGAAAAGGGCGAGTGTAGGCGTCACCATCTGGGTATCTACCACCTTGACTCCTGCGGATTTGAGAAATCTGAACATTCCTGCCAGAGCAAACTTTGAGGCGCAGCTTTCTTTGAAAAACATGCTTTCTCCGCAAAAAATCCCCCCCACATGAACGCCGTACAAGCCGCCGATAAGGGCGCCGTCTTCGTTATAGGTCTCAAAGCTGTGAGCGTGTCCGCAGCGGTGAAACGATTTGTAGGCGCGGATCATCTTCGGAGTGATCCAGGTACCGCCCTGCCCCGGACGGTAAGCAGCAGCACATTCTTCAATAACTTGATCAAAGGCTCTGTCAATTTCAAGGCGCCACTTCTTCTTTTTCAGTTCCCGCACAGTTCCGTGGGGGATATGGAACTCCTCTATGTTTACGATCCCTCTTGCGGGCGGTGAAAACCAGAGTATTTCATTTTCATCTTCCGGCCAGGGAAAGACGCCATGATAATAAGCATCTTTCAGCATATTGGTATCAAGGTCTTCGCTCCAGCCCACAAAACCGTAAGGATCTTCAGTTTCAGAGGCTGGGGGTGAAAAACAGGAATCGTTCCAATTGATCATAAAAGCTCCATAAATTGCGTCAACAGCAATAAAATACACCGTTTTTGACTGCAATACAAGAACTTCTCTGTCGAAATGGGTGAAATTGCGCTCTTTTTTCTTGAAAAAACTCTCTTTATGCAGTAAATTATACAAAAAGGAGTTTTATTTTTTATGCTTCAAGACAGAATCAAAGAATATATCAACGAATTTGACCGTTTCGCCGCCGGAAACAATATCCGCCTTACCAAAGTCGAACCCGGATACGCTGAGGCCGAAATGGTCATTACGCCTGAACTTCTTAATGGGAATGACGTTGTTCAGGGAGGTGCCATTTTCACCCTTGCCGATATAGCCTTTGCCGGAGCCGCCAATGCCGAAAACAAAGGCATGGTGACACAAAACAGCAATATTACCTTTCTGCGTCCCGGTACCGGAGATAAACTTTTTGCCTCTGCCCGGGAAATCAGCCGGGGAAAAAGCACCGGTCTTTACCAGATTACCGTGACCAACAGCGCCGGGAAGCTCATTGCAAGCGGTCAGATGGTTGGTTTTGCCACAGGGAGACCTCTTATTGAGGAGTGACATTTATGGATAAGAAACAGTTTATTTTTCTTGTTTTAAGTGTTGTTTTCACTTTTTGCGGGACTTTGAAATCAGCTTCCCCCGGCAATTTGCCCAAATTGGCGCCCCCTCCTATTGTTTCTCAGTGGAAAAAAGAGGAGATACGGGTATCTGAAACAGGCGAATTCAGCAGTATTGATCTGCCGGAAAAGGATCCTTCCGGAAAAAAGAAGAGAAACACTGCGTCTCTTGTTTCTGCCAGAGGCAAGAAATTTTTCTGGCGTCCCTCTCCGCAGCTTTCCAGTGCCATCAGGACTGCGGATTTGACCGGGGCAGCTATTTCTGCAGACGGGAGCCTCGTTGTCGTTACAGAACGGATAGGTGGAGAAGGCAAACCCAATTCCACGCGTTTTCTTTTCTTTGATGTTCCCAACCGCCGCCTTGCGGGAGGATTCACATTGCCCCGTACACTGATTTCCTCCATTGCCTTTTCCCCTCATTCAAACAGCGAAATAGTGGGGATCAGGCATGCAGACACCCACTTCAAAGAGAAAAACGGGATCGTCAGGATCGATCTTGTGAGTAAGCGTATCGTTGATTCTCTTGAGGCCTCCTCAGGGAAAGTCTCTTCCTTTGTCACAGACGGAAAAGGTAAGATTTTCTTTTCAGCAGAAAATTCATCTCTTATCTTTGAAGCTGAAGTTGAAACTCTTTCAGCAAATCCTTCTGCTGTAAAGAGCCGCATCACTTCACCGGAACTTTGCATAGCCGGGGAGCTGCTCATTGCTTCTGGTAAGGAAGGTATTGAAGTATTCCGTAAGGATCACGGTCGATGGATAGCTGACGAGAAACTTTTCACCTTCCCTGAACCTTTTCACCCCTTTTCCTGTTCTGTTGTTGATACTTCAGCACCGGCAATCTGTTTTGCCGGCACCAATGAAGGAGATTTGTGGTATTTCAGAAAGGGCAGTTTCAGAAAATTGAAAGAAAAAATTTCCGGGATACACCTTTGGGATCCTGCTCAAAAGATCTTTTTTGCGGAAATTTCAGCCAACAGCAGGATCGCCCTTTTTCAAATGCCGGATGGGGCAGAAAATGCAAAGCCTGTCACGCCCAACCGTTTGAAACCTGCCAACCGCAACAGCAGCTGGGCCTTGCTGCGGGCTCCGGCAATGAAGGATCAGATGGTGCAGATCGACAACCGCGGCAATGTTTTTCTGTTGGATTACTCCAAAGTGAGCCGTTGGAAAAAATATGTGATCTACATTGCGGACCGTGCCGGGTTCCGCTGAAAAATATCAACACAGGATAAAAAAGTTTATGCCTATCTTTAATTTCAAATGTGAGAAATGCGGCAAACTCTTTGAGACTTTGCTGAAAAACCGTTCTGAAGAAGCTGAGTGCCCCGACTGCGGAAGCAAAGAACTTATCTCTGCTCCAAACCGGATCAGCGTCGGTCGTTCTTCCAACTCCAACACCTGTCCGGCACAAGCCATGTGCCCCGGTGCCGCTGCCGCAGGGGGTTGCGGCTGTACCGGCTGCTGCGGACATAAACACTGATGAGTTTTGCATACGATGAATAAACAGGAACTTATGAAACAGCTGGAGCGCTGCGGAATGCGCCCCGGCAGAGGTTTGGGGCAGAACTTTCTTCTTGACCGGAACCTTTTGGAGTGGATCGTAAGAAAAACCGCTCCGCAAAAGGATGAGAATATTCTGGAAGTCGGGCCCGGCTTCGGCGCTTTGACCGAACTGCTCCTTGCAACAGGAGCCAAAGTGACCGCCGTGGAGTACGATCACCGTATTGCGGAACATCTGCGCACACGCTTTGCAGACGCAGAAAATCTGCGGCTTATTGAAGCCGATGCCTGCAAGGTGGATTACAGTGAACTTTTCCCTGCCGGAACATCTTTCCGCTGTGTGGCAAATCTGCCCTACGCCATCAGCACGGTCTTTATTGCAAAGCTCTGTCAGCTTGACAACGGACCTCAGTCCATGTTTTTCATGCTGCAAAAAGAAATGGGGGAGCGCCTTGCGTCTGCCTGTGACTGCAAATCCTACGGAGCCTTGACCGTGACCACTCAGAGCATTTTTGATGTGGTTCTTGAGAAAATCGTTCCTCCTGAAGTCTTCTATCCCCCGCCGGAGGTGGAGTCCGCTCTTGTTTCATTCACCCGCCACAACCGTTTCGGACTGGATTCCGATGGTAAAAAGCATCTTTCCACCATGGTGAAGCTGCTTTTCAACCAGCGCCGCAAACAGATGGGTAAAGTCTTGTGTAACGGTTATCCGAAAGAAAAGGTAAAAAGCGTCCTTGAAACCATGGGGATCCCCACCACGGAGCGTCCGGAAAAAGTTTCTGTGGAGCAGTTTGTGAAAATGAGCGAGCTGTTTTATTTGAAATAACGGCTCACCTGCCCTGATTTGCTGAAACCGGCAGTCAGAAACGACAACCGGCGATATCAGAAAAGTACGGAGAAGTACGGAGAAGTACGGAAGCAATGGCGATATCAAGCCGTTTCTTCCGTCTTTTTTTCGTGCAGCGGCGTAAAAATTTTTTTCTCATTGCAATGCGTCGTTGCTCATACGGGGGAAGTGATCGCCTTTCAATCCGTACAAATCCGTACAAATCCGTACAAATCCGTACAAATCCGTACTCAAAAGTAATCGCCCCCACCTGACTACGCGAGCCCCCACAGCCCTCAAAAAAATATTTGCATTTTTCTTTAAGTATGCTATATTAGCCACAAAGTATATATTAACAACGTAATTTTAAAGAAAAAGAGCTCTGAAAAAATGACTGACGAGAAGATCCTTGACGGCGGCTTGCAGTATGTTCCGCAAATTGCGGTACAGCAGATCATCTATCTGGACTTTGACGGGGAGCTGACCCGTTACAACGGCGAGATCCTGACCGTTGATGATGTGGAAGTCAAAGACTCCGCTTTGACAGAGGAACGCATCAAAAACATCCTTGCCGAACTCAACGCAAAATACGCTGATGAGAGCGTGGTCTTCGTAACAGAGCGCCCTGCTGCTGCCGAATACTCCACCATCTTCATCGGTAAAACCTCCGCCTTTGACCAGTACGGCAGCTTCGCCGGACTCGCCGAAACCATCGACGAAAACAACACCAACAAAACCGACAACGCCTTCGTCAATTTAGACGCCACCGCCACCGATCCCGAAATCATCACCACCATCGCCCACGAAACCGACCATCTTTTAGGCACCCTCAACCACGGCGGCGAAGGTCTCGCCGCCTACGCTGTTTATACATCGGGAAATAACCATATTTATGTTGATGGCGGAGATTCTACGACGGGATGGGTGTATTTTAAAACGGACGGCAATGGAAACCCCTTTCCTTCTCGTACCATGACCGTGGGGCATGGAGGATTGGCGTATAATATGATGATTGGTGCACACCCTTGGCAGGGCGTGGGGGGGCAGTTTATGGATCCAATAAAAGATTCAGCGCTTGTTTACTCTGGGGGATCAGTTGCAAATGTGCAGTTGGCAGGAGGTATTTTGGAATTGAGGGGTGGTGCACATGCTCGTAATTTGACTCTGTCCTATGGTACACTCAGTGGTGGTGCCGGTGTGCTTTATTACGATCAATTAACTGTCAAGTCAAATTTTTATTTGGGAAATGTCAGGCTTCAGCAGGGTGCCCACATGGTATTGTCCAACGGAGCCCATGTTGGGAATGCCAGCATTGAGGGGAACAGTATTCAGATCACGATTAACTCAGGATGTCATGTAGACAATGTCACTTTTTATAAAAATACTTATGTTGAAATAGCAGTTGCTTCCGGCGGAAGTTTAAATTACGTCTATAATCCATGGCGATCGCTTGTTATTTCTGCTGCATACGGTGCTGTTGTGACGTCTCAATTTTCTCCGGTTTATTACGGCAATTATACCGCTGGTATTGTCAGTCAAGGAAACTATTTTGACAGTTTGCAAATTAAGTCCGGATACAGTTGCATAATCTATAAGAATGGAAATATTCAAAATACAACATTAAATTCCAGTGGCTTTCTTCGTGTCTTCTCCGGCGGCACGGCTAACGACACCACGATGAACGGGGGCAATCTTTACGTCGAATTCGGCGGCACGGCAAACTCCACTACGGTGAACTCCGGGGGCTATCTTCGTGTTTCCTCCGGCGGCACGGCAAACGCCACCACGGTGAACTCCAGTGGCGTTCTTCGCGTCTCCTCCGGCGGCACGGCAAACGCCACCACGGTGAACTCCGGGGGCGATCTTAACGTCTCCTCCGGCGGCACGGCGCTTAACATTGTTGAAAACGGTGGGTATGTGTATGTTGCAACAGGTGCCAACGTCACCTTTACACCCAATGCGATCAGCGGACTTGTATTGTCAAATGCGAATGCTACCCTTCACTCCGGAACCACGGCAAACGCCACCACGGTGAACGGAGGGGGCTTTATGTACGTCTCCCCCGGCGGCACTGCAAACTCCACCACGGTGAACTCCCGGGGCTATCTTTACGTCTCCTCCGGCGGCACGGCAAACTACACCACGGTGAACTACTATGGCGGTCTTGTCGTCAGGTCCGGCGGCACGGCAAACTCCACCACGGTGAACTCCCGGGGCAATCTTTACGTCTCCTCCGGCGGCACGGCAAACGACACCACGGTGAACTCCGGGGGCTCTATGACCGTCTCCTCCGGCGGCACGGCAAACTCCACCACGGTGAACTACTGGGGCTCTATGTACGTCTCCTCCTGCGGCACGGCGAACTCCACCACGGTGAACTCCCGGGGCTATCTTTACGTCTCCTCCTGCGGCACGGCAAACGACACCACGGTGAATGGGGGCCATCTTTATGTCTCCTCCGGGGGCACGGCAAACGCCACCACGGTGAACGCCGGGGGCGTTCTTTACGTCTCCTCAGGCGGCATAGCAACCACCACCACGGTGAACTCCGATGGCTCTCTTTCCGTCCACACCTGCGGCACGGCAAACGCCACCACGGTGAAAGGAGGCTATCTTTACGTCTACTCCGGCGGCACGGCAAACGCCACCACGGTGAACGGAGGGGGCTTTATGTACGTCTCCCCCGGCGGCACTGCAAACTCCACCACGGTGAACTCCCGGGGCTATCTTTACGTCTCCTCCTGCGGCACGGCAAACGACACCACGGTGAACTCCATGTGCTATCTTTACGTCTGGTCCGGCGGCACTGCAAACTCCACCACGGTGAACTCCCGGGGCAATCTTTACGTCTCCTCCGGCGGCACGGCAAACGACACCACGGTGAACTCCGGGGGCTCTATGACCGTCTCCTCCGGCGGCACGCATCGCGGGAGTTTGCAGATCAAGTCCGGAGCCGTTGTTTCTGCTTATACAGGGGCAACGATCGATTTCAGTGTTGCTGAACGGACTGTCGCAGATGATTATCTGATCAACGATATTTCGTTGATTTCCGGAGCTCCGACTTATACCATTACGGTGGCGGCGGATCAAGCCTTTGGAACCTATAAGCTGGCTCAGGGAGCGGGTTCCTTTGCGGGAACTCTTTCTGTGGGCGATGGAGGCGTTGCGTATGGCAGCGTGACGGTCAATGGTGAAGATCTCGTTTACAACGGCGTGAACTATTCACTGGATCAGGTGGGGGGCAACCTCACTTTGACGATCGGCGGTACAAGTGCTCCGGCGGCGGTTGAAAATGACCTTGACGGTAATGGTTTGGCTGATACGATCCTGCGGCATACTTTG
>JAFWBQ010000077.1 GCA_017507125.1 Lentisphaeria bacterium | reverse complement strand
TATCGCCTTGGCACGCAAATTCCTGGATATTATTTTTAGAACTTTGAAATATAATTGGGTGTTCGAGGACTTCACTCAATTCAAATTGAAAGAAAATTAACAAAAAAATCCACATCGAAGTGGAAATTTATCATAGGAGTTTTTATGCAACACAAAATTTGTATCGCCTTGCTGGCGGTGTTGATAGTGAGCCCCGCATGGGCAGTGGAGTATTTTGTCGGAGTCAACGGATCTGACAAGAATCCGGGAACTTCAGAAAAAGCCCCTTTCCGGACCATCAACCATGCGATCCGGAAAATCGTTCCCGGAGATATTGTGACCATTCTTCCCGGGGAATACCATGAAGAGGCACAACGCAATGATCTGAAAGGCGATATAAACCGTCCTACTGTCATCCGGGCAAAAATCCCCGGAACAGTCCACATGCGCGGAGATATCCCTGCGCCCCGGTTCACCAAAGTTCCCGGCAGAAAAAATGTCTATATGTGCCAGGTCGACAAGATGCCTGAATATGTTCTTGAAAGAGACACTGTCAAAAGATATTTCAGTGTCCCATCTGTTTCCGAGGTCGAAATGGCAGCCGGAACATTTTTCAAGGATGTGAAAAACAAGCGGATCTATATCCAGACCAGCGACACCCTTGAACCTGAAAAACATCTCATCACCTTTTCTGTCATCAGAGGAGATGCCATCAGATTTTCAGGATCAGGCAATAAAAATATCCATATCAGCGGAATCATGTTCAGCGGTTTCCACGCAGCGGCCCCCAATCCCGGGTATATGTCCACTTTCGGCGGAGTTTTCATCCGTAATGCCGTGAACTGTTCAGTCAAAGATTGTATCGTCTATCTTTCCGGCAGCGGCATCATCATGAGAGGAGTCACCGGTACGACCGTTGAGAATTGCGTTCTGTTTGCCAACCACACTGATTTCAACAATTCCGGCGGCAATCTGGTCTTTTACGGTCCCGCCAAAAATTCAACTCAGCGCAACATCATTTCTTTTGCCTCCAATGGTGCGGGGGTGCGGCTTTACAGCGGAAAGTTCCTGAACTGCCTCATTGAAAACTGCTGTGCTTTTGACAATGATTACGGCGATATCTGGATCAAGCCTGCCAGCAATACGTCAGTGGTCAAAGGTTCTTATGCAGGTTCCCTGATGCAGGCACGCCGTATTGAAAACTCTATTTTCACCAGAGGTGATACCAAATACCACGGCAAGGCGATCAAAAGCATCTGCCGGGAGCGTGAACGCCATTTCGATCCCGAAAAAGAGTTTGTTTCTCCTGCCAATCTGGACTTCCGTCTTATGGAAAACTCCATCTTCCGCAAAGGAACCGGCAGAGGAGTCAAAGGATATGATCAAAAAGTTGTTTTCAACGATGCCACCAAACTTGTTTCCGGCGGCACACTTTATTTCTCTGCGCCCGTAAAGAAGAATGTGGTTCTGCGTAATCTTGAAAATATCACCATCCGCGGACGCAGTATAATGCCTGCGGTCCTCAAAGGAGATCTTGTTCTTGAAAACTGCAAAAATGTCCGTTTGGAAAATGTGAATGTCATGGGCAATGCCTCATTCAAAGGATGCGCCGGACTCACCATCAGACGCAGCGCTTTCCTTAAAGATGTTGTCATTCCTGCCAATTCTCAGGTGCGGCACAACCTTTTCGCCGGATCCGTCAAAGGTGCCGATGATGGATTCCTGAGGGGGAATATATTTTGCGTTTCTTACAACGGGAAGCCCCGGTTTTCCGGTTGGAACGCTTACGTCAAAAACAACATTCCTGCTTTTGAAGTCTGTTCATGGCGCGCTCCTGCCCCCATCTTCAACAACGCTGCCGCAGGCGATCTGACCCTCAAAAACCACTACCTTTTCGCAGGCAGAAGCGCTGACGGATTCCCCACCGGGCAGTATCGTTATGATGTTGTCAGTAATTATGACGGCGTCACCTTTGAAACGGGCAACGTCTCCTCTTCAAGTGCAACATTTCTCATCAACAGTGCGTCTCAGGTGAAAGCAACAGTGAAACTGACTGCTCCCGGTGCCGCCTCCGTCTCCCAGACCATCAACACAAAAGGCAGTGGAGCTTTTGCTTTCACCGGACTCCGTCCCGGCGTCTCTTATAAGGCAGTCTGCACAGTTATCCCCACTCCTGAAGCGTGTTTGACCAACGCTCCTGTTAATTCAGCAAAGAGCAAAAAATACACCTGCACGCTGAAAACTCTGACCGGAGACAAAGCTCCCCGCGTCTGGCATGTTTCCCCCAAAGGCGACAACGCCAATGACGGCAGCAGCCCTGCCAAAGCCCTCGCAGAGATCAACGCCGCTATCAGACGTGCGGGTCCCGGCGATACGATCCTGATCGGTTCCGGAGTCTACACCGAGCAGCTGCGCATCAACAGCACCGGAACCAAAGGCAAGTTTCTGACCATTGCAGGTGCTCCCGGTGCTGATGTGGTCATTGACGGCTGCAGAATGTTCTGTTATGGCGCACAGATCATCAACAGAAAATTCATTAAGATCGACAACCTCCGATTCATCAGACTTGCAGGTTCCGGGGGGACGCCCGATGCCGGCAGCATTTACATCCGCAACAGTTCTGACATCCATATTTCCCGGATTTTACATGACAACCGTAACGGCAGCAGCCAGCGCAGTTTTGTGGGGATCGACTCAAAGAACATACTCCTTGAAAACAGTGTTCATATCACCCCTTTCGGCGGATATCAATTCACCCGATGCCCAAATCTTGAGATCAGGAATTGTGTTTTCTTCCGCGGCAAAACGCTCAACGGCAGAGTTCACACCACCGCAAAAATGCCGGCTCATGTTCACCATTGCATCTTCGCAGGGCAAGAGTATCAGAAGGTGAAAAATCCGACTTTCGGAGCAAATGACATCGGCACTTTCAACGAACATGACAACGGCTTTATGATCCGTCTGCCCCGCGACGAAAAGTTGCTCATCGGATTCAACGACCGCAACGGCAAAAGACTCCCCTCAAGTTACGGCAGTTTGGAAAAACTCAGAACAGATACGGAAAACTTCTTCAAACAGACCCTTTCGTATACTGATTATCTCAAGTCAGAAAGGCGCAAAGACACCGCTCTTTTCAGCGATCCCGGCATAAAGGCCCTCTCTTTCTTCTACCGGTTTAAATCACTGGATCACTGGCAGAAACAATTCTTTTCCACCAAGCCTGCCGATAAAAAATTCCTTAATGAAGCCAGAAAGAAAGAACTGCAGTACGGCAAAGAAATCAAGATCACAGACTTTATTGCCACGGCCCCCGAATACCGCAAACGGAACATCGGGCTTGATCCCAAAGCCTTTGAAAAGTAAAGAACTTTCCCCGCAGATGCCCTCTGATGGACTTTCAGAGGGCATTAAATTTTTTGTTACAGAGGTAATTATGAACAGAATTTCAGTTGACGCCCTTTTCTTTGACTTTGACGGCACTTTGGGCGATACCCGGCAGGGGATCCGAAACATGTGGAAACATACCATCGCCGAAGCCGGTGTCCAATGTCCTGAGTTTGACAGGATCTTCCGCGTGGGACCTCCGGCAGATGCCATGGCGGCACAGCTTTTTCCAGAGTTTTCCCCGAAACAGCAGCAGGAAATGGCAGCACGTTACAAGAAAAATTACGACAGCTCCGACATGGTCGGCGAAACACCCTTCCCCTGGAGCGAAAAAATTCTGGAACATTTTTATTCTGCCGGAAAAAAAATCTACGTTGTCACCTATAAACGCATGGTATCGACTTTGACTCTGATCAAACGTTACGGTTTTGAAAAATATTTTTCCGGAGTCTGGGGATGCGATGCCATCCCCGGTCAGAATATGCCCAAAGGTGAGCTGCTCAAACTTGCTGTCCGCATTTCAGGGGTTGCCCCCGAAAAGTGCATGATGATCGGCGACACCGAACTGGATATCCTTGCAGGACACGAAGCAGGCGTCCACACCTGTGCCGTCACCTGGGGCTACGGTGATCTCAAAAAACTCGCCGATGCCAATCCTGAAGTGACTCTTTCCGTCGCCGATCTGGACCGCTTCCTGTAAGCCGAACTCCCATTTTTTCCCCGCAAAAAAAAACTTGCCTCCCGATCAACGTCAGGAGGCAAGGCATCTCAATTGAAAAATTATTTCTTCAAGATGGTTTGTGCGTGTTTCACCACATAGGCATCTTCCCAGTCAATACCGAAGTGAAGCCACTTTTTGCCTTCTGCAATCATTTTCCCGATCTCCTCGGTATAGCGGTTGAAGGACAAAAAGCGCAAGATCCGTCTGCCGGCACATTTTTCGTTTGCCCATTTGCGGAACGCTTCCAACTCTTTGAGCCCGGCAACGCCTGCGTGATAATCGTCGAAGAATGTCTTGAAACGCACCAGATACTCTGTCCACAACACCAGCGCCTGCCGGTATTCGTTCCGGGGGAGCTTTTTGCAGAGTGCTTTTGCCATTTCGTGGAGCTTGACATAATCTTTAAGGTCAGTGCGGTTGAAAAGGCTGTAAGGATAAGGGATATGGCAGGCTCCGGTGCTGTGCACCAGCTGGTGGACTGCTTTGATAAAACGTTTTCCTTCAAGGACATCCTTACCAAAGAGCGCGTTCCACATTCTTTTCTGTGTAGGGATGCGTTTTTTGCCGTACAGGGCATTTGCCATACAGTAGAAGTTGATACCGTAAACATGCCAATGGGGCACATGGAACTGTGTCCAGAGACCGTCGGAACCGATTTCCTGATAGAATTTCACTTCGTCAAACACATCGTCGGTGTGGATCATGGGCAGAGAAATGTAGAAGTTCACCCCCATAAAGTACTCATACACACCGAAAATACCGCCGTTTTTGACC
>JAFWBQ010000076.1 GCA_017507125.1 Lentisphaeria bacterium | reverse complement strand
GCCTGAATCGGCATACATGGCGACTACCAGAGCCACCTGTTTCATGTTTCCGAGACACTTGGCGGCTTTGGCGCTCTGACGTGCATTCCCCAGTGCCGGCAGCAGCATCCCCGCCAGAATGGCAATGATGGCGATGACAACCAGAAGTTCGATCAGCGTAAAAACAGAACGATTCTTCATTTCGCATTCAACATGGGAACGCTGCATAATTTATTTCTCCTGATTTTTGTATTGACGTTTATTTATTCAAACAATCTTTGATGACTTTTCCTGTCTCCTTGAAAGAAAGTTTCGGACGGCGGCTGCCATCCACGATGCCTTTGCGGTTGAATCCGCCGGGGCGGTGCTGGCAGGTGTTGCCGATATAAGTCCTGATATCGCAGAACTGCCACAGAAAAGCTCCTGAATAGCGGCCGCCGCCAAGGGTGTGGCGCAGGACTTCGCAGAGAAGTTCTGACTGATACTCTTCGCTCCAGCGCAGACCGGAGTGGTCGCCGGGGAAGGCTTCGGCACCGATCTCGCTTATAAGCAGGGGTTTTTCTGCATATTCCGGGGCGGAGGCAAAGTCAGCAAGTTCTTTCAGGTGGCTGAGCAGATTTTCTCTGTCAAAGTATTGCTCCTGCCCCTCTCTGTACCAGCAGGGATAGGTGTTGAATGAAATCACATCCACAAGATCCAGACACACATCTCTAGTCAGGAACATGCTTCCGTAAGTAATGGGGCGGCTGGGATCCTGCTTGCGGATCGCCGCTGCCAGTGAAGAGATAAGATCTCTTGAGAACTCAAAATCGCTGCTGCACTCATTGAGGAACCCCCACATGATGACACAGGGATGATTGATGCTTTTACGCACCATTTTTTCCGTTTCTCTGACCTGACGCTCCTTGAAAAGAGGATCTGTCATGGAAAGCTCCCGGTTGCCCCAGGCAAGGGATTCCTCCCAGACCATCATGCCGACACGGTCGCAAAGATCAAGAAAATCTTCACTCTGGGGGTAGTGGCAGCCGCGGATGCAGTTGTATCCCTGCTCTTTGAGCATCTGAAGATCCCGCAGCCGGATATCATCGGGAACGGCATATCCGAAATCCGGGTGAGCATCATGACGGTTGATCCCGGCGATCTTCAACTCTTTTCCGTTGAGGAAAAGTTTTCCCTGAGCGGCGGTGATGCTCCTGATACCGAAAGAGGCGTTAAAATTCTGATCTTTCACCTTGACGGTCAATTGATGCAGATGGGGAGTTTCAGGAGTCCAGAGTTTGTGACCGGGAACGCAGAAGAGGGCTTTCCCCACGCCATTTTCAAGTTTCAGTGTTTCCAGAAACTCTCCCTCATCCCAGCTCAAAAAGGCTTCTTTTGCGCTCATATCTCCGGAAACTTCAAGGGAGACTTCAACTTCTCCTGTTTCCGTATTCCGGGGGATGACCTGCAATTTTTCCAGTCGGAGCGGGGCAAGAGCGCTCATGGTGACTTTGCGGTAGATACCGCCGTGGGCGTAAAAATCGTAGTTGCGCCGGAAAAGGGATCCGGGGGAGTCATCAAATTCGTTGTTGACGGCGATGACAAGTTCGTGGATCCCGTATCCGCCGGCATCAAAACGGATCTTTTCCTGAGAAAAAGCAGCTTCAACAGAGGCGATCTGTCTGCCGTCCCAGAAGAGGAGCCCCCGGAGTCCCACTCCGTGGCAGACCAGTTCATTTTCACCGCCGCAGCGGACTTTGCACCGGTAGAGACCTGTTCCCCGCTTCATAAAGCATCCGGATTGAAGATCAAAACATCCCGGCACAGCCGCAAGGGAATCAAAGTTCACTGTTTCAACAGCAAGATTTTCCAGAGCTCCCGGAACAAAGGCGAACTCCCAGATACCTGAAAGTTCAACGACTCCCGCAGCAGGGACGGTAAAAAGATTCATTTTTCAACTCTCCGCAAATCTGTGATAAAGGCTTCTTCCCGGAATCGGAAAAAGTCCCGGAAGGTTATGATATATAAATATTCTTTCAAGTTATTTACAACAGCTCAACATCCAAAACAAGGTGATTTCAACTCCGGCAGCAGCTTTATTTTGCCGTTTTTCCGCCCTTTTTCCCCACTTCGCAGATTTTCACGTTGTCAAGCCAGACCGTTCCTGAGGCCTTGCGGAGCGTGAAGATGATGTAGCTCTTGTCTGCCTTGAGATCTTTCGGAGTACGCACGCTGAACTTGAAACCTGTCCAGGGGCAGGAGCCGTCCAGCTGGGCGGGCTTTCTGGGGAAATAGGCGGGTTTGCCGTTGCCGAAATCAAGGCGCAGGTAAAAGCCGCTTGCCTTATCGGTGAGTTTTTTGACATTTTCCATTTTTGCGAAGAAAGAAACTTCATAGTCGGTATCGGGTTTCAGCCCCCTGATGCCCTGAATGACAAATGAAGAAGGATCATTCTGAGTCAGACAGACAGAGGATCCGCCTGTCACAAAGAATTTGTTATCTTTGCAAGCCTTTTTGGAAATCTGCCAGTTGCCCCGCATCTTTTTGGGATCCATGTCAGAGTTGCGGATCACATTGATCTCTTTCTCAGGTTTGAAAAGGAGAAATCCGAAACGGTGGATATCACCGAACTTGCGGGCAAAGGGACTCCAGGCATAATAGGTAGTGGAAAATTTGACATTTTTCAGCACCCGCTGACGGGTGAATTCGGCAAGCATCCCCTCAGGCATCGCCTTAGGCATGGAACTGCGGGGCAGAATGATCTCAGCGTACCAGCCTTTTCCGGGCAGAGTACCGGCAGAGACCTTTGCCTTGCTCTGCCACCTGAAGTCAGCCGCACTCTTCCAGATCACATCGGCATAAGAGCCTTTGGCGTTGACCATGATCTGATAGTAACGGTCACGGGAACCGTCGGGGGAAAGGAAAAGCTCCACATCGGAGTCATCCCAGACTCTGCCGTCATGGGCGCGTTTTTCAGCCATGACATTTGCCATTTCAGGCTCTTCACACTCAAAGCGGAAGTAGAAGTTTTCCGCATCATAAAGAGCTTTGACCACTGTCTGGACTTCGGTCACTTTGCCGGCCATTCCGGCAAGGTGGAACGCAGGCGCAGCCGCCCAGTCGCTCTTTCCCGGAGCGCCTTTGCCCTTAAATTCCCCCATGGCAAAACGCCATGCCCTGGCGGCGTCGTTCATTTCGGTGAATTTAGCAGCCTCTTTCAGGATGGCACCGTAAAACTCCTTGCGGATAAAACGGACACGCTCCAGGAAAATCTTGTCTCCGGCGGCAAGTTTTTCCGCCTGATCAAAGTAATTTTCCAGCTTTTTGATCTCTTGGGGGGAGTAGATTTTTGTCCACAGAACAAGTTCGGAGGGATAGATGGTCTTGGGACCTTCCGCAGTTTCCACCACATTGGCGGCGATCCGCTGCCACTTTTTCTCAATGGTGTCAAAGAAGGCTTTCATGGGAACGGCGGCGGGACCGTAGAAGCTCTTTGCATGATCCTCAAGCAGCGCCTCCACATCCAGATCGGGATTCCAGGCGATTTTTCCGAAGATGTAGTAGGTGAGGTAGTTGAAGATCAGCACATCGCTTTCGCACTCAATATAAAGTCCGAAGATATAGGGTCTGGCTTTCTTGATGAAACTTGCCAGAGCGCGGGGGGTGGTATGAGGGATACCGGGCATGTGTCCGTAATATTTGCCGGGATAGGTCCACAACCAGGTCTTCTGTCCCAGTTTGGCGTACCACTTTTTCAGAAGTTCCATATCCTTCTTCTGATTTTCGGGCAGATACTCGTTCCAGGGGCCCCGCATGGCAAGCATCACCAGCAGATTGTCGGCGATCTTCATATCGGGCACAAGCCGGTATTCACCGTATGCCATGGTGGTCAGATAACCGGGAACGCCCGCTTTTTTGACCTCATAACTGATATCGTTGAAAAATTTCCACAAAAAGTTGGAGGTCGCCTGAGGACCTTTTGAAAACTCTTTCCAACACTCTTTGCAATGGCAGATGCCGCTGCAATCGTTGAGCATGATGTTGAAAAAGGGAAGAGTCACAGAGTGCATCCCCCAGGAACTCATACCTCTGCGGTTCAGCACGCCCCGGACTTTGGGGGATTCTTTCTTGAAAAAGGAGACAGCATCTTTGATGATCTCCTGCTTGATGCCGGAGCTGTAACAGACATGACCGTAGGCATTGGAAGGCTGAACGATCACAGAACCGTCATGCCGGGTCCCATCCTTTTTGAGCAGAAAATATTCGGGATGGCTCTTGGCAAAACGCTGGACATAGCCCAGATATGAAAGTCCGTGACAGTTGGGGATCTCAAAAGTCTCTTTGCGGTTGCGGAGATTGTTCAACCTGCCGTCCCATCCCTCAAAGCGCTTGATGGGCATCTGTCCGTAATTGTAGTCGTTGAAACGGCGCTGAATGAAATCCGGACGGTCGTAGATGTTGATTTCAGGGATCTCAAGTTTTGCGGCACGGGGAGTGCATGTACCGATCTTTCCGGGGAAGAAGTAACGGACCTTTGCAAAACGCTCCAGAAAGTCGTAGGCGCCGAAAAGGGTTCCCCGCTCCCCTCTGTCACCGACACCATAGGCGTGACGGTAGGGATCTTTCCCGGGGTGGTCATTACCGATGATGAGGATCTTATTACCGGAGGTGCGGATCACAAATCCGTCCCGGTCAAATTTTTTGGGGTCGATCCCCAGCTTTTTGGCAAGAGCGGCATCGCCGAGGCAGATCTGATACTTTTTCCCTGAGGGTTTGGCAGCGGCTTTCAGAGAGACTCCGAAAACGCCGCTCAGAGCTTCTGCCATCTCTTTGGCGGCAAATCTGCTCACCGCGTTTTTGCTGTAAATGATGTCAAAGTTTCCTGAAGTCAGAGTGATAACGCCCTTTTTCCCGATATCTGTCTTTCTGGGCGTCTGGGGTTCAATGGTAAAGGGAAGTTTCAACGGCGGTGCGCCGGAACATAACAGGACAGCAAACAGCATAAGAGTCAACAGTCCTTTTCTCATAGAAAAATCCTCCTAAATAGACATTTCACGCACTGAAGGTATAATATAACGGCAAAGTCTTTAAATTTCAACCCTTGAAAAAATAAAACTTTTTCTGTCCCTCCCGGAACCTGTAACGGCAGAGAAAAAAGTGAATGCCCATCTTTTTCTGCTGAATCAGCTCCAGCAGCAGGCAGTCAGCAAAAGCATACACCATGTTTTTTGAAAAATCCTTTTTATTTCTGTGTTGAAAAAGCAAAAAACTGTGTTGTTTTCGTACAAAATAGATTTTTTTTCTCTGAAATCCATTGACAAAATCCCCGGCAGATACTATCTTTAATAAAACAACAAATGATTATTGAGGTGTTTTATGTGCGGTCACGCCAACTTTTATCAAAGTGCCGGAAATGCAGAGCACTTTTACAACATCCAGAAAAATACCCAGACTCTTTATTCTCTGGAAAAAAGATGTTCCTACCCGGATTATGAAAAATCCACCGCTTTCTGCATGGACATGCTGAAAAAATGCGGATTCCAGCAGGTGGAACGCATCGCCCACAAGGCAGACGGCAAAACCGCCGCCTTTGATCTGATCATGCCTCAGGCGTGGGAGTTGTGCAAACGCTCCTTTCTTGAGATCGTCACCCCTGAAGTGGCTGATTATGACAAAGTTCTTGCCGATACAGATGAAAATCCCGTCTGTGCAACCATCTGGGCGGCGCCCACGCCTCCCGGAGGGATCACTGCCGAAGTGGTGGATCTGGATGGTCTGGATATGGAAGATCCTGAGGTATCAGGAAAAATCGTCTTTTCCACCATCCCCGCATTCTCCGGAGCTCTTTACACAAAACTCATCAAAAATGGCGCTCTTGCCATCGTTTTGAGCAAATTCACGGCAGAAACCGACGAACCCGATGCCGTATACTGGTTCAACGGATTGGGCAATTTCGGTTGGTATCGCACTGCTGAAGACGGGAATCTGCCTCTCTTTTCCCTTTCCCCCATCAAGGCGCGCTTCCTCAAGGAGCTGCTCCAAAAGCAGACTGTCACGCTCCACGCTGAGATGAACACCCGCCTTTATGACGGAGAAATCTACACTGTCACCGGCATCATTCCCGGCGAAAGCAGCGAAGAATACGCTCTTCTTGCCCACATGTATGAACCCTTCCCCGGTGATGACGCTCTGGGAGCGGCACTGGCGGCGGAAATCGGCAAAGTTCTGAGCGATACAGGAAAACGCCCCCGGAAAACTTTGCGCGCGGTGCTTTCAATGGAGCTTTTCGGATTTTCCGCCTACCTGATGGGAAATGAACGTTACAAAAATGTCCTTGCCGCTTTAAGTCTGGACGGCTTCACCCACCGCTGTTCGCCCGAAATCAGTTTGCGTCTTTCGCCTGTAAGTTCACCTTTTTTCGGTGACTTTTTCTACGAAGAAAACGGCATGAAACTTCTTCCCGATGCCCCCTGGGGACGCCAAACCGGCAGCCTGTCAGATGATACTTTCGGCGGAGACTCCGCCCTTGACATCCCCACTAACTGGCTCTATAACCGCTCCGGCGTCTACCATCACAACACCGGTACCGGATTTCTCCCCGACTGGTCCCTGGTCAAAGAGCGGTTCCCCATGCTTGCGGACAGTGTGCTGCAATTGATCTGCCGCGATTCATTCCCTGATTACGTTCCCTTTGCGTTGGCGGAATACGAAAAAGCAGTCACAGCGGTCTTGAATGATGAAAATCTCTCAGCCGGAGAAAAAGCGTTCCGGGTCAACGTATTCTATCACTACAACATCGGGCGTCTTGAATCGGTAAAAAAGTTTGTTCCGTATACTTACAACGCCCGGCTGCTTGATGATCTGCGCCAAAAGAGTCTTGCCGCCCTGCCCCCTGCGGAGGAGCTTTCAGAGATCGATCATAAACTTTCCCGCATCGTTGTGGAGCGTTTCATCCCCGGATGTCCCTCAAGCCTTGCCAAAGTTCCCCATGGGGAACGCAAGGCATTCAAAGCTCCGGCGGGCAGACTTTTCTTCGCCCTGTGCGACAACAGAAGAAGCGTACTTGAAGCTCTGCTCACTGCCGAAGCGGCGTTGAACTCCCGCAGTTCTCAGGAACAGCACCAAACTCTGCTTGAGTACCTGAAATATCTGGAAAAATACGGATATCTGCGGCTCCGCCATATTTGACGCTCATTTTTCCATCAGAGATGAAGCGGTACAGGGTTCACCATCCGAAGATCGCCAGTTCTTCTGAGGTCAGCTCCCGTACATTGCCGCACTCGAGAGTCTCATCCAGTTTCAAATCGCCGATTGCGATCCGTTTCAGGAAGAGGACATTTTTGCCGACGCGTTCGCACATGCGTTTGACCTGATGGTATTTTCCTTCAGAAATCTCCACCCACACTTTTCTGGGATCCTCCGGATCGATTTCCAACCGGGCAGGTTTTGCAGAAAATTCCTTAAATTCCATTCCTTCAGCAAAGGAAGTGATATCCTCTTCAGTTGCCGGAAGATCAAGTTCCGCATAATACCGTTTGAAAAGATTTTTCCTTGGAGACATCAATTCGTGATCAAACTGACCATCATTGGTCAGGAGCAGCAGACCTTCAGTATCTTTATCGAGTCTGCCCACTGGAAAGGGGGCAAAATGTTTCAACTCTTCAGGGAGAAGATCCACCACGACAGGATCTCTGTCATCTTCTGTTGCGCTCAAATACCCCTGGGGTTTATTGAGCATGATATAAATAAACTTTCTATATTGTATCTGCGTACCATTGACACAGACAGTATCCTTTTCCTCATTGATTTTCATATCGGCACTTTTCGCTGCGGCACCGTTCACAGTGACCGCATTACGTTTGACCAGTGCGCGCACTTCTTTTCTGCTGTACGGCGAAGCATCTGAAAGATATTTATCAAGGCGTATCATTGTTATACTTCTCTTTTTCTGTTACTGAGGTAATTTTGCCCACATTTCTTATTGATCGATCATAAAATCAGTGCAACTTTCATATAATACATCTGTTTCGCAAATTTTACAAGCCGGAGAGTATCCACATTTGGAAAATGTTCCAAATCCTGTTGCGCATCAGTGTTTTCATCCATGACTTATAAATTCAGTGATTTAACACTTTTGCCGCCTCGGCTTCCCCAGCAAAACCAGCTCCAAAATCAACTGGTCTGTCCAGGGATTTTTCACCGGTTCGCACATCTGAATTTCATCAATAAAAAGATAATACTTTTCTGATTTGCCATCAATCAGGCTATGGACATAAGCGGCCGGTTCCAATGGATTACGGTAACGGATATTTTTAGTCAAATCCAATTCAATATGAATGATCTGTTCTTCTTTCACGCCTTGCAGCAGCAAATAACTTCTGAACAAAGTACGAAGCAGATAGGATTTTCCGCAACG
Organism: Lentisphaeria bacterium; assembly: GCA_017507125.1. Lineage (GTDB taxonomy): Bacteria > Verrucomicrobiota > Lentisphaeria > Victivallales > Victivallaceae > UBA1784. Next base: position 2,725 of record JAFWBQ010000076.1, on the reverse strand, counting down.
GCGGATGCCGGTGATGATTTTCACCATTCCGTTCCATTGCCGGTCGATCAACTGCTATAAATAGTGTTCCCGCTTTATTTCCATAATGGCACCCCTTCATTGTAAACTTGCCTAAATATTTAGTTAGCTTTTCAATTTCAAATGGCAATATCAGATATTTTTGAGCAAATTTCCCCGCAGCCGGATTTGTGACAGGACTCTTTGCAGAAGGCGACGATGAGGGCGTGATATTCGTTGAAAATGGCAACATCAGGCAGCAAGGCATCCATAAAAAACTTTTGCAGAGTATCGTAATGCAACGTTCCGTCAAGGTGCAAATGCCGTTCCGCGATCCTTCGGGTATAGGCATCAATGACAAAGATCGGCTTGTTAAAGGCATAAAGCAAGATGCTGTCTGCCGTTTCCCGACCGACACCTTTGACGGCAAGCATTTCGCGCCGCAAAGCCCAGACATCCGTTGACTGCTCAAACGCAACTTCACGCTCAAGCATAAACGCCGCCATCGCTTTCAAATAAGCACATTTCTGCGTAAAAAATCCCGCCGGACGGATCAACTCCTGCAACTGCTCATCAGGCGTTGCCAATACACTCTCAGGCGACATCACATCCGCAACAAGCAAATTCCCGATCGCCTTTTCCACATTGGTCCAGGCGGTGTTCTGAGTAAGAATCGCCCCTGTAATGATCTCCCAGCGCAAACCGGTCTGACAAGGCCACCACTTCTGCGGCCCATAATAATCAAAAAGAATATCAAAAAGTTTACGGATGGGATTCATTTATCTTCACAAAAATAAAAAGTTTTTCTTGTGACCGCCCAGCTTGGGAGCCATTTTTTCGGCGGCGGCTTGCATGAAAGCCGGATCAAGGTAGCGGGCGTGTTTGGGGCAAATGGATTGACAGTGCATACAGCTGATGCAGAGTTCTTTATCGGTTTTGCGGGGATCGCTTTTGTCGATTGCGCCAACGGGACAACCTGCCGCACAAATCCCGCAACGGTCACAGTTCTCATTGGCTTCGGGCTTAAAAGGAATGTTGGCAAGTTCCTTGTATGTCCCATGATTTCCGGCAAGGTTTAACTCCCCGAAAACACCACATTCAAGTTTTGCGGTGATTTTTCGGGCAAACTCCGCAAGCTCCTGGGCATCGTCACAATCCGGACGACCTGCGGCAAACTGCCGGAAGATGGAGTGTTCAGCAACGGCAGCAACCGCCGCCACGCAGACAAATCCGCAAGCTTCAAGGGTGTCCTGAAGTTCAGTCAAAGTATCGTCCCATTCCCGATTGCCGTAAACGCAGTTAAGAATCGCTTTCGCACCATTAGCGGAAATCTTTCTGATCCGCTCAACAGCGACTTGCGGAACCCGTCCGGCAAACGAAGGAACCGAAACCAGACAAACATCCTCAGCTTGCAAAATCATCTTTTCAATATCGCAACAAATATCAACATCGCAAACCTCGCCCCCGAGATTGCTCACCAGAATATCCGCCACCTTCTTCGTCCCGCCCGTCGGGCTGAAATAAATATTATAAAGCATTTTCTTCCCCTGCTATCCGCAAAATCAAACTTTTAATAGGTTAATCATTTTTTCTTGATGATTTTTTATTTCTGCAAAAGTCCAAATCTGCTTATCGCGACATATTTGCATCATAATCATAAATTTCAACGAGGCAACACTGACTTGTTTAACTTTACCAGAACTATCCAAGTAATGATCTAATTTTGTTTTAGGACTCCAGTTAGACCCAGAACTGTTAATATCGCTGCCAATCATTGCGTAATTCCCCAAGCAATTAATTTCAGCCTGACTAGGATTGCCATTCATCCCATCTGCATTTGCCTGTGGAAAATAATGTTCTAAACTGCGCCGAGTACGTGAAAAATAAAATTTTTGAAAAACAGGTAAATCAAAATCACTGCAACCTAAAGAATCAAAAAAATTATTTCTCTCAATTGATCCTTTTTCTACTTTTTTTCCACGTAGTTCATCAGCATATTTCTGCCAAATTTTGTAATCAAGATAATTAAATACAAATAACGGAATTCCGGCAGATCTGTCGCCTATACCTGAGCCATAAATATTTTCAAATTCATTAACATTGTTTTGACAAGAAAGATTCAAATTACCATTATCTAAAATTTCATTATCAAAACTACCTGGGAGAGGTACTTTGATGTCATTAAGATTATCATCTTTCAAGTAAATATCATTAAAATATTTACAAGCTAACTGCTCTAAAAATACAACATATTCTTTATAGGATTGCTTATCTGGTGTGTACCAGTCAAATAAATACAACAAAACGTATAACAAATAATTCTTTCGCTGACGAGCTGTAAATGATACTTCAAACATAGAAAGCAGTTGCAGAGCTTTATCTTGCCAATACTCATCTGTTATTAAATTTTTGGGGTATTGTCGAGCATTTTCTCCGTATTGCCACAATTGAAGTTTCCATGGATTGTTTTCCATTGTGTCATCTTCACAGGAGTGATGCACGATAAAATTATCAAGAAAGAATTTTGCCTTGAGCAGATTATAACAGAAATCTTTCACAAATTCTGTAGACAAGCTGATTTTATCAAATTCATTAATCAATTCTTTATCATCTAAATTAAAATCATTAGGCTTGAAATCTTGCTTGTGATTTCGTATAAGAGTTAATTTCAAGACGATTAAAAGAAAATTGGAAAAATCAATAATTGGTTGGAAAAAATCTTTTTTAT
>JAFWBQ010000075.1 GCA_017507125.1 Lentisphaeria bacterium | reverse complement strand
TACATCCGGGTAAAACTCATCTGCAAAGGAAAACTTCTTGCTGCGGTCACAAAAGAGTTTTCCGTGCCGCAGATCCCCCGGGAAATGAACGAATTTTACGGGTTCATCAATGCCGGGGCCTCCGGCGGCGCCCCCATCAAAGATCTGGGATTTGATTTTGCCATCACGGGCGATCCCCGATGGTCCCACACGCCTTACAGTATCCGCAGGATCCGCACTATGGGATTGATCCCCATTCCCCGCCGGGGCGATGAGAAATACTTCCGTCCCTACCGGGGTGATGTCAAAACGGCCCCTGTCCGGACTCCCTGTTTCTCATCCCCGGCATTCCACGCAAAATTGCAGAAAGACACAAAATTCATGGTTGAAAACTGCAATTTGCGTTACAACGATGTGAATCTTCTGTGGGCAGGTGATGAAATGTTCCTGGGGCGTTCCGTCTGTTACTCCCCCAGCTGTCTTGCCGGGTTCCGCAGGAGAATGGAAAAATCCTTCGGCACCATTGGCGCTCTGAATAAAAACTGGGGAACTTCTTTCAGAAGTTTCGCAGAAGTCCTCCCGCAGCAGCTTGATGAACTCAAAGACAAAAACCGTCTGGGTCCCTGGCTGGATCACAAGATGTATATGACATCTGTCTTTGCGGAAAACTTTTTCGGTAAAGCCAGAGAGGAGCTGGAAAAATATGTCCCCAATGTGAAGATCGGCCCCACAGGGACCCAGAAACCCGGTTTCGGCTACAACTGGCACGAATTGATGAAATACTGCCGGATCGTGGGATATTATTCCGGAGTCCAGACTCAGGTGATCCACGACTTTTCAGACGCCTCTCTCATGGCAGGTCAGTGCGGCGGCGGTTACACCCACGGCCATATCGACTATGAACCCTACAACTATAACACCATGTGGCGGACTCTGCTCAACGGCGGCAACCTCGCCTATCACTACTACGGATGCGCCATCAACGGCGACGGCTCCGCCACCCGGAACATGGTCTTCTACACAACCTCGCTCAAAGAACTCAAGAGCGGTATCGGCAAAGTTTATCTTTCCGCGCAGCCCCGCCATTCTGTGGGTATTCTGTACTCTCAACCCTCTCTTTTTGCCGCCATGGGCAGCTGCGGGCAGGATGAGTGGCAGAACAGCCAGACTTCCTGGGCAAAACTTCTGGACGATTTACGCATCAGCGCCCGCTTTTTCAACTATGAAGAACTGGCAGTTCAAGGTGTGCCCAAAGGGTTGAAAGCTGTCGTATTGCCTTTTGCGCTGGCACTGTCTGACGCAGAAATCGCCGCTCTTGAACGTTTCAGCGCCGCAGGCGGAATGGTCATTTCAGACTGCAATGCAGGAATCTTTGACGGACACGGCAGAAAGCGTTCAGAGAGTGAGCGTCTTGAAAAGATGAAGTTCCAGACCGAACTGGGATTTTCCATTGCCCGCTACAACTTTGTCCAACTGGGAGGAACAGGCGGTGAACTTTCAACCAGCGGTTCCGGAGATGAAACCTTTGTCACCCTCTGCCGGAAAAAAGCCGCAGCTCTGCTCAAAAAAGTAAACATCACCCCCTTTGTCACCCTGACCGATACAAAGGGTAAAGATTTCGGCTGTATGGCAAAGCTCCGTTTTGACGGTCCTGCCCGGATCTATGGGTTCCATCTGATGCCTGACAGTGTAACACCGGGACGTTTCAAAGAATCCGACGGCAGAAAAGTCACTGTCAAACTTGATGAATCAGGTCATGTTTACGATGTCCGCAACAAAAAATATCTGGGGGAGACCATCCGTTGGCAAATGAACCTTGTCCCCGGCAAGAGCCATATTTACGCCGTTGTTCCTGAAAAGTTCAAATCTCTTGAAGTGGAAGTTCCGCCCACTGCGGAACGGGGCAGAAGTTTCCGTGTAAAAACCGCTGTTGCCCCCGCCTCCGGTCCTCAGGTCTTCCGGCTCACAGTCACAGCTCCTGACGGCAGAGAAATGCCCCGGTATGCGGTCAATTTCAGAAGTGAAAACAATTCAGCTGAAAAGGAGCTCTTCTTCCCCTTCAATGCGGCAAAAGGCAGATACAAAATCAGAGTCACTCACATCATAAGCAGCCTGAGCTGTGAAAAGCAGATCGAACTCCGCTGAAGAAAAAACTTCCCTTTTGCGGCGCGGCACTTTATTCCATGAAGAACCGCGCCGTTTTTTTTCCAAAAAAAATTGTTATAATCCCCCCTTTTTTCTTTGTAATTTTTGCAGAGAGAGGCTATATTATAGATTTGGAACTCAATTCTTTGCAAGAAAGGAAAAAGATAAAATGAGCCGTAACTACAATGTTGCAGTCGTCGGCGCCACCGGTGCCGTCGGTGTGGAAATGATCAAGACTCTGGAAAAGCGTAATTTTCCGGTCGCCAATCTGAAACTGCTTGCTTCTGCCCGCTCAGCCGGTAAAACCGCTGAATTCAAAGGCGATAAAGTTACCATTGAAGAACTTACCCATGATTCTTTCAAAGGTGTGGATATTGCCCTTTTCAGTGCAGGTGGTGACATTTCCAAGGAATTCCGCGCGAGTGTGGTCAAGTCCGGCGCTGTTATGATCGATAACTCCAGTGCATTCCGCATGGAGTCCGACGTGCCTCTGGTCGTCCCCGAAGTGAACCCCGAAGACGTGAAATGGCACAATGGCGTCATCGCCAACCCCAACTGCTCCACCATCATCATGCTGGTAGCTGTTGCTCCCCTGCACCGTGCCAAAAAGCTGCGCCGCATGGTCGCTGCCACCTATCAGGCAACCAGCGGCGCCGGCGCCAAAGGTATGGCTGAACTTATTGAGCAGACCCGTCAGCTGCTGAACAACGAACCCATCTGCCCCAAGGCTTTCGCCCACCGGATCGGTTTCAACCTGATCCCCCACATTGATGTTTTCTATGACAACGGATACACCAAGGAAGAGCTGAAAATGCTCAACGAAACCCGCAAGATGCTGCACGATGACTCCATCCAGGTCAGCTGCACCTGCGTGCGTGTTCCTGTTCTGCGTGCTCACTCCGAGGCTCTGAACCTTGAGTTTGAAAACGAGATCACTCCTGAAGAGGCAAGAGCCATTCTCAGCGCCGCTCCCGGGATCCAGATCGTTGACGATCCTGCTGCCAAGCTCTATCCCATGCCTGTTGAAGCTGCAGAGCAGTATGATATCCAGGTCGGCCGTATCCGTCAGGATATCTCCCGCAACGACAAAAAAGGTCTTGACATCTTTGTTTCCGGTGATCAGGTCCTCAAGGGTGCCGCTCTCAACGCAGTCCAGATCGCAGAACTGCTCTGACAGCAAAAAGATCTCCTCCTATGAAAAGATTATTCCGCATCTTTGCCATACTTACTCTTTTCGGAGTCTTCGGCTGCACTTCGGCCGACTCCGACAAGAGGCGTTTTGACCGGATCGCGAAAAATCTTGACAAAGGGGGAAGCAGTTACTTTATAAGCAGTTCCCTTCATACGGGAACTGCCTTTTCCAAGTTTATCAAAAAAAGCGAAGATTCCCTGTGGCTCTCCTCTCTTCCATCTGAAAGCAAGTTCAGACTTCAGCACTTTATTTCATTGAGTGAACTGGTCGGCAGAGTTGCCGGACTCCATGAAATAAAAGGCTGGGGCGGCAGCTCCAAACACATTCCGGGCAAGGAGGTGTTGTTCCGCAACAAATTCCGTCTCCTGCTTCCCGGTGCCCCCCGGGGGATCCTGTGGAGTATTTTCCCCGGTTCAAATCACAACCTTGAAAAATACCTTTACAATCTCCCTCAGGACACATTCTTTGCCGGCGCCGTTGAGCTTTCGCCCCTTTCTCTGAAAAGTTTCCTCCAAGCCAACAAAAAAATGGCGGATACCGCCAATTCTCTGTGTAAAGTCTTTCTCAATATGACTCCGGAAGAGGCATTGGACTCCCTCTCAGGCGTCTGGCGTTTTGTGGCAGTCTGTGATGAAAATAATGACACAGAGACCCTTGAAGGGATCCACACTGAACTGACTCTGCCCGATCCGGGCGGCAAGATCTTCAAAGCTCTCAGCGGAAGGCTGAAAATTCTCCCCAACTCCCACGTTGATCTCCATGCCGGAACCATCCGGCTTGAAAAGATTGGCGGCAAATTCTGCATTCCTTACATCCGCCGCGGCAGAGAGACTCTGTCAATATACACGACTCCCGGGGCGTTTTCCCGGATCAATACTCTTGAAAGTTTCCCGCAGCTGCCGGGTTTCATAAAAAAGCTTTCCCGATTCACCTCTCTGAAAGGAACCGGTGTCTTTTACTGCCGGAACGTGGGTCCCGGGAAAGCTTTCTCAAGATCTGTTGCCATGGACTCCGTCAAGCCCTCCCTCGCCGTCCTGAAAAAACTGCCCGATGGTTTCGTCCTTGAAAATATAGCTGCATGTGATTTCAACCAATACGCAGTTTACTCTCTCCTGTCACTGCCCATGGAGTTTCTCCCCGTATTTCTGGCAGAACCGCCCCGCGCGCCCCGGAGTCAGACAGCCAGGGCACTCCCGGCAAAAAAAGCTGCAGCTCCCGCCCGGCGGGCGGCTGTTCCCGGCGGCAGACGGAGCTGCACCGGCGCGATTCAATTTGCAGGGCAGAAGATACTCAAAGATGCCGCCCGTTCCGGCAAGTGGAGTGAGCCCGGCATTGCCGGATTGCGGACTCTTGTGAAACGCAAGGTGCTGACTGCCGCCATGTTGAAGTGTCCTTCGATAAAGAGCACAGCTATTTCCCGTACTGCGGGATTGAGCTACGCAAACTGCCACTACCTTTACTTCGGCAAACCGGGGAAAAACTCCCCCAAAACGCCGCTGCTCATGGAGTTCCCCTTTTTGCATAAAAAACATTTTTCTGTATTTTATGCTGACGGGAAAGTTGAAAAAATCCAACTTGACGGACGTCGCAATGTGCGCAGAGCCGTCAGTTTTCTGCATACGGCCCACTCTTATGAGGAAGAGGAGTTTATGCGTTTAATGGAGCTTGCCTCAGAATTTGACAAGATATTGGAGCGCTGATAATATGAACGACGACATGAAAAACAAAGATGACATCGCAAAAGATGTGGAAAACTGCACGAAGGTTTTTACATTGAGCGAATTTTCCAGAGAAACCGGGATCCGCATAGAGTTACTTCGCCGTTTTATCAGCAGACAGACGCGCCAAATGCGAAACGAAGCCTGGGAAAAGATCTATCCCTCAATCAAAGAACTTCTCGGTGAGTCTGACCCGCAGCTTCCCCGCCGCGTGGGTCCCCCCTACCGCCGCCATCAGGAACTTGTGGAAATGATCAGTGACCAGAAGGTGCTTCTTGACGTTTTTAACTGTCTTTCCTCCTCCATGCAGCAGGAGCTGCTCCGGAACTGGGGCGAAAAAGTTCAGGCACAGCCCTCCGCCTATACCAGTTTGAACGCAGAGGAAAACAAACTTATGGGATTGTTCCTTGCCATGGATACTGAGCAGCGGGATGAAGAACTTCTGCAGCTCGTAAAAAAGGGCAGAGAGTATATCAGTACTCTGCGCTGATTTTCATCCCCGGCGAAAAAAACGCCTCTCTGTTCTTTTCAGTTCATTTCAGGAAGGACATTTATGCAAGACTCATCACAGACACCGCAGAAGCGGCGTCCACTCAAAGAATATATAAAGATTTTTTTCTGCGGATCCATCATGGGAGCTGCGGATGTTGTCCCCGGCGTTTCCGGCGGTACTATGGCTTTTATTCTCGGGATCTACAGTGAGTTTCTGGAGTCGATCAAGACGATTCTCAGTTCCGAAACTGTAAAAATGGCTTGCCGTTTTCAGGTCAAGAGAATGTTCAAAACCCTTCCCTGGCCCTTCCTTGCAGTTCTGGGAGCGGGGATACTTTCTGCCATTGCTGTTTTTTCCACTCATATCCAGTGGATGCTTGACCACCGGTTGGCATTGATCCTTGCCTTTTTCTTCGGACTTATCCTGGGCTCTGTTGCCACAGTTCTTCATCAGGTCGAAAAATGGAAGTTTGACCGTTATATTTTCCTCGTTGCCGGAGCTGTTATCGGTTATGTGATCGTGGGGCTCCCTGTTCTCACGTCACCTCCAGAAGGGAAATGGTACCTTATTCTTTGCGGTGCAATGGCCATCTGTGCCATGGTATTGCCTGGGATTTCCGGAAGTTTCATCCTGTTGCTCATGGGTAAATATGAATATATCCTCGCAGCGGTAAACAAATTGAAAAGCGGGGTCAATGTTTTGGAAAATTTTATCACCCTCGCTCTTTTTGCTCTGGGAGTACTCCTGGGCATCTCTGTATTTTCACGTTTCCTCTCATGGCTTCTTAAAAAATACAATGATCTGACAGTCGCCCTGCTGATCGGATTTATGCTCGGCTCCCTGCGTAAGGTGTGGCCATGGAAAGAAGCAGCAAAGATCAGCAATTGCAATATCATGCCTGAACTGGATGGTGCGTTGCTCTTCCCCATTCTGCTGGCAGCAGCAGGCTTCATCATCGTCATTATCATTGAATATGCGGCAAAACGGATCGAAAAGAAAAAAGGAGAAACTCTCTGATGTCACCCATTGCTTTGCAAATCGGTTCTCTCTCAATACGCTGGTACGGAGTCATGGCAGCTCTGGGACTGCTGGCGGCAACAGTTATTTTGAACAGCAACCGGAAATATATCAATATGACCAAAGAACAATGCTCCAATGCGATCATAGTCGCCTTGATCGCCGGGGTTTTGGGCGCCAGAATATTTTACGTCGTACAGTTTTTTGACCTCTACAGAGACAACCTTGTTGAAATAATCAGAATCGATCGGGGAGGTCTTGTCTATTACGGCGGATTTATACTGGCAGTGGTTGCCCTCTTTGTTTACAGCCGTATTGAAAAGATCGACTTTGTACGAATGTGGGATGGATTTGCACCGGCGCTGGCAGTCGCCCATACTTTCGGCAGGATCGGCTGTTTCCTCAACGGCTGCTGCTATGGCAAACCCACAGAATTTTTCACAGGTATCGCCTATCCGGCAGGCAGTGATCCTGCACGGCGCTACGGTGAAGCTCCCCTGCATCCGGTGCAGCTTTACGAAGCGGCTGAAAATTTGCTCTGCGCGGTGCTTTACTTCTACCTGGTACGCAAAGCCCCCCGGGGGGTGGCAGTGTCAAGCTACTTTATCATCTACGGTGTGCTGCGTTTCGTCAATGAGTTTGCCCGGGGCGACCACAAACTGATTTGGAACCTTTTCACGCCCGCACAGTTGATCGGGATCGTATTGATAACAGCCGGAACAATCATGCTGACCGTGTTCCTCCGGCGCAGGGAGCTGCCAAGTGCCAATTCTTGAATTTACAGTCACCCGGGAGGAATCGGGAGTGCGTCTTGATCGCGCTCTTTCGAGGATGCTCCCTGATTCATCGCGTACCTTTCTGCAAAAGATCATCAAGGAAAATTGTGTCCTCTGCGATGGCAAATGTGTTGTGATTCCCCGTTTTCCGGTGCAGCACGGCATGAAGATCACAGTCGATATGCCTGAAGTGACTCTTCCGGAAGCCCCTGCTGCAGAAGAGTTCGATTTTCCGATCCTGTATGAGGATGAGCAGATGCTGGTCATTGATAAACCTGCCGGCGTTGTCGTTCATCCTGCGGCAGGCAATCATGAAGGAACTGTTCTCAATGCGCTTCTGGGCCGTTACCCGTCACTTGCTGAAAATTTAAGTACCAACAGCCGTCCCGGTATCGTTCACCGTCTTGACAAGGATACTTCCGGTTGTCTGGTGATCGCAAAGACTCCTGAGGCACAGTTTCATCTGGGCAACTCCTTTGCCAACCGGGAAGTCTCCAAAACCTATCTGACGATCGTTTACGGAGTTCCGCAGCGTTCTTCCGGCGAAGTGGTCACTCTCATCGGCCGTCATCCGGTGAACCGTCAGAAAATGGCTGTCGTGGAACGCAACGGCAAAACTGCAATAACCAGCTATCAGCTTCTCGGGTCAGGTGCCTTCAACGGAATAAAGATCTCACTTCTTGCAGTCAGGATCGCCACCGGCAGAACACATCAGATCCGGGTCCACATGAACCATTTGGGATTTCCTGTACTCGGTGATCAGATTTACGGCGGCAGCCGTACCAAAGCCGAAGGAGTCGAAAGACAGCTTCTTCATGCCTGGAAAATCGAATTTCCACACCCCGGTGACCGCAGAAAATGTTCTTTCAAAGCAGAAATTCCGGAAGATTTCCGTAAAGTTTTATCTTTTTCCGGGATCAGAAGTGAAATTTAATTTGAATTAAGTTAATTTTGTGCTATATTGTCAGTTGCAATTGTGTTGTCGTATTTCTTCAATATAAAGGAGTAAGTTTATTTTATGGAAGTTTCCAAAGAACAGTTCGGTATTGAAATTACCAGGCTGCTGAAAGAACGCAAACTGACACAGCGCGGTCTTGCGAATCACTTGGGAATCACTTCAGCAGCAGTTTGTTATCTGCTGAAAAACAGACTTCATCCTTCGCCGGCACAGTTTGACGGGATCATGGAATATCTTCAGGCAGACGCTTCTCAAATCAGCAGTCTGCGCGGGCTGTGGAGCAACACACAAAAAAATGCCGGCGACCGCAAAGGAGCCATCGACAATCTCTTTGCAATCCGTTGTGCAAAAGGAGTGAGCCTGGAGGAGGTTTCCTCCAGTACGGGAATTCCTCCGGAACGGCTTCGTATTCTTGAAATCAAAGCAGATGCCGTCCCCACTGCGGATGAGGAAAAACTTCTCAAAGGTTATTTTGGAACGGATCCGGAAGGACTTGAGGAAAATTTGAGCGAAGACAATTACCGGAACAATGAGGTCGCTGAGGAATTTGCTGAAGAAATGCAGCGCTCTGACAAAAATCTGCCGGTGTTTTCCACCGATGTGCTTTCCAGAGCAGCCAAAGCCGGTTCTCTCGAAAAATTTCTCGGAGGTCTCCCCTTCAACAATGCAGTTTTCAGTATTTCGCCTCAGCATGTGCAGCGTGCTCAGGCGGTTCTTATATGTGATGCCGATGAGATCCACTACGGTTTTGAAGGAACGCTGCAGCTTGTTCTTGCAGACTATGATCCGGCAAGTGATGATCCGCTTCATATCGGCAGGGGCAATAAGGGGGGCTTTGCCCTGTGGCAGAAAATGCGCCGTGACTGGAAATACTACGGTGCCGAACATCCGGCACCCAGAATGTCTAATGCCTGGAGTCTTCCTGTACTTGAAATGCATTTCATCGCCTCCCCGCGGATAAAAAACAAATCAGGAAAGAAACAGTAATATGTTAGGAATCAAAAGCAGCGGATGTTTCATTATAGGGATCATAACGGGGTTCATCCTCGCCCTTGTCCTGGGGATCGTCTGTGTTTGCTTTTTCAACCCCACCTTCAAGGAAAAAACACTTACTCACGTTGAAATTATCTGGAAAAAAATCAAGAACAATGTGGATGATTCCCTTGATGCGGCAAAAAATGCAGCGACTCATGAACCTGAGATTCCCGGACAGAAGAGTGTTCCTGCCGTAACAAACGATCCGACGGCACCGCAGCACTCCCCCGCCTCCCCCGCACCTGCTGCTCCCAAGCCGCGGATAGAAATCAAACTCAATATCTGAAGTCAATCATTTAAATTGAAAAGCAATTATTCATGGAACAATTTCTTAAAGTAACACTTCTTGCCATTCTGCAGGGTCTCACCGAATTTCTGCCGGTCAGTTCAAGCGGTCATCTGGAACTTTTGAGTACTTTTTTCAAGTTCCAAAACAGCGACAGCATGACACTTTCCATCATGCTCCACGGCGGTTCTCTTGCCGCGATCGTGGTATTCTACTTCAAAACACTGTGGAGTCTGCTCAAAAAAGAAAATTTCCGTCTTATCGGTCTGATCGTACTCGGCTCAATACCTGCCGGCATTTTCGGTGTCACCTTAAAAGTAACCGGTTACGATGCCATGCTTTCAAGTTCACTGCCCGTGGTGGGATTCGGATTTCTTATCACAGCCGCCCTGCTCCGCCTTACGACCAAAACAAAACTCATTCAGCTTGCCCCCGGAGAAGCTCCGAAAAAGCTCTCAGAGATGACCTTCCGTCAGGCTTTGACCATCGGGGTCGTCCAGGCAATCGCCATAGTCCCCGGAATTTCACGTTCCGGCTCCACCATATCCTGCGGAATCATTACAGGCGTCGAAAGAGAAGCTGCTGCAACATTCTCTTTTTTGCTGGCGCTCCCTGCCATCGGCGGAGCGGTACTGCTTGAGCTTTATGCTCTTCTCAAAGGTTCCGGCACAACTGCTGAAGTTTTTACGCTCACCGAACTGGTGTGGGGAGTGTGTCTTTCTGCCGCAGTAAGTTTCGGAGCATTGGCATTATTAATGAATTTCGTCAGAAAAGGTAAGTTGGCATATTTCGCATGGTACCTCAATATACTGGGAGGTGCGGTGCTGATTTACTGCGTTACAAATATGTTCAAACACTAATCTCTTCACAGGAATACCAAGATGAGCAAACTCTTCTTTATCGGTGCCGGGAAAATGGCCTCTGCCATCGCAGGCGGAATCGTAAAAGCCGGTATATTTCCAGCCGGTGCCCTGTCAGCTTTTGATGTAAATCCTCAGGCAGCAGAGGCCTTTACCGCTCTGACCGGAGTCCGCAGCACCACCGATCCTGCGTGTGAACTTGCTGCTGCAGAAAATGTATTGATCGCTGTCAAACCTCAATATCTTGCTGCTGCACTGGAAACATACAAAGGAAAATTTGCAGGCAAACTTGTGATTTCCATTGTTGCCGGAGTCACGCTTGAAACTCTCGGCGCACTGACCGGAACCGACCGCCTTGTGCGAGTCATGCCCAATACCCCCGTGCTCGCCGGCAAGGGAGCCGCAGCATTTGCCGGCGGCAAAGAAGCAAATGAAAGTGATATGGCGCTTGTTTCCCGAATCTTCAACGCAGCCGGTATCGGTCTTGAAGTTCCCGAAAGGCTTCTTGATGCCGTTACAGGTCTTTCCGGCAGTGGTCCTGCTTATGTTTTTGAATTCATTCAGGCACTTGCTGACGGCGGTGTTGCGGAAGGACTCCCCAGAGATAAGGCTCTGCTCCTGGCAGCCCAGACGGTTCTCGGAGCAGCAGCAATGGTTCTTGAATCAGGACGTCATCCGGCAGTATTGAAAGATGAAGTCACAAGTCCCGGCGGAACCACTGCACGGGGCTTGGAAAAACTTGCAGAAAAAGGATTTTCAGGAACAGTTCTGCAAGCTGTGCGCGCCGCAAGTGCAAGATCCGCAGAATTGGGAAAGAAGTAAAATGGAAGCCAATAATGTTCTGACTGTTGTCATGCCGGTCTATAATGAAGAAAAAACCATTGTGACCATTGTTGAAAAGGTTCTTGAGCGGCCTGAAGTAGGCGAATTAATCATCGTCAACGACGCCTCCAAAGACAACTCCTGGGAAAAGCTGCAAACCTTTGCGGACAACCCCAGAGTACGTCTTTTGAATCAGGAGGTCAACCGGGGAAAAGGCGCCGCACTGATCCGCGGTTTTGCAGAAGCAACAAAGCCCTTTGTTATGGTTCAGGATGCAGATTTTGAATATACGCCTGAAGATTATCCGATCGTTCTTGCGCCTCTGGTTTCCGGAAAAGCTGACGTTGTTTACGGTTCCCGTTTCATGGGGACTCCCGGTCAGGTCAGATTTTTCAGACACGAAATGGGCAACAAGTTCCTGACCTTCTGGTCCAATTTCTTCTCGGACATCCATCTTTCAGATATGGAAACCTGTTACAAAGCCTTCAAAAAAGAGGTTATCCAGAATCTGATACTGACTTCAGAACGTTTCGGCATTGAAGTTGAAATGACTGCTAAATTGGCAAAGGCCAAAAGTCTGTGTATTTGGGAAGTTCCCATTTCCTATGCGCCCCGTTCATACAATGATGGTAAAAAAATCGGCTGGCGCGACGGAGTCGCCGCGTTATGGCACATTCTGCGTTTCAACTGTTTCACCTCTCTTGAGAAAAGTTTGAAAAAACCCTGGGGTGAAGTCCTGAAAAAAGGATGATACTCTCAGACACCTGCTGTAAATCAAAACGGGGCTGTTGCAAAACCTCAAAAAAGGTGAGCAACAGCCTTTTTCTATTGTTTGAGCAGAAAGTTGGAGGTATAATAAGTCATGATAGGAGAAAATCATGGCTTATTTTACAAATTCTCAAGGCTATTTGTTCCTTTGCTC
>JAFWBQ010000009.1 GCA_017507125.1 Lentisphaeria bacterium | reverse complement strand
CGGGCCGAAACGTCGGCTTCGGAATAACTCGCAGCTGTAACTAGCTGCGAGAATCGAAAACTGAACTCCCCTTTTCCCCTTGTCACGGCGTAGTTTAACGAAGCCGGAAAACCTTTTTCAGTAACGCTTTTCATTTTTGAGCTTCTCAAAAATAAAAAGCGGTCTGTAAAAGTTTTTTGTAAAAAAATTATTTTACCTACCCGTGAAGGGAACAGAGCCAATAAAATATAAAGGAAAGAAAAAATGTCAGAACTTATTTCACAGTACACCGACCAAGTCACCGATCTTCTCAAAGTCATCGCCAGAGAGGAGGAAGAAAATATCCTCAAAGCAGCGGATCTTCTTTCAGATAAAGTCCTTGAAGGCAGACTCATCAACATCTACGGTGCAGGCGGTCACTCCGCCATCGCCGCCATGGAGATCTTCTGGCGGGCAGGCGGACTTGCTCAGGTCAATGCCATGTTCCCTGCGGGAACCAATATCGTTTCCGCCGCCCCCACAACGGCAAAACTTGAGGGGTACGCCCCCTATATTTTGAACTTCTACGATGTTTACGAAGGGGATGTATTGATCCTTGTCAACTTCTACGGACTCAATATCAGTTCCGTGGATGTCGCCATTGAAGCGAAAAAACGGAATGTGAAACTTATCACCGTCAACTCCCACAACTTTGCCCGCAAAGTTCCCAAGAACTTCATCTGGCGCCACTCCAGCAAAAAGGAGATCAACGAATTTGCCGACATCGCCATCGACAACCACGTTCCCTACCCCGACGCCATTCTGAAAGTTCCCGGCATTGAAGAAGAGATCGCCCCCACCGGAACCACATTGACCTGTTTCACCCTCAATCTGCTCATGGCTGAAACCACCCGGCTCATCAAGGAAAAGGGGGGCACTCCCGAAATCTGGGTCAGCAACAACATCCCCGGATGCGACGAACACAACAAGCCGCTCCATGACAAATACCGTCACCGGATCCATCATCTCTATCCTGTGTGGTAAGCCATGACAAAGTTCCGTATCGGTATCTGGGACCACTGCCGCTATGTCACCGACCGCCGCGCCCCCTATGATGAGATGGCGCGGCATTTGGAACGTATGCGTCAATGGGGCGTGACTCTTACCAACATCTACCTGCCTGAAGTCATCTCTCTGGATGACTACTGCCGCGCCGCCGCCAACTGCGGTATGGAGCTTGAAGCGCGGATCACCCCGGAGTGGGCCTCTGCCGCCGTGATCAAACGGCAGCTTCCCGAAGAGGAGTGGCAGCGTATGGAATCCACGTTGGGGATCCGTCTTTCCGGTCCCTGCGGCAACCGGGAGGACAACCGGGAGCTGTTTCTTGCAGGTGCAGAAAGAATCGCTTGTGAATACGGTTCAAGGATAAACTCTCTGCACCTTGATTTCATCAGAAACGACAATGCCCTCACGCTGATGGACTTCCCCTGTCAGTGTGATGTCTGCAAAGGGCTTTATAAACGTTTTTTCGGCACTGAAGTGCTGACGCCCGAAATGCGTAAAGATCCGGCGGTCCTTTACAAACTCACGGCTCTGCGCTGCAAAAGTATCCGCAAGACTGTGGAGGGAATGAAAAGTATTGCCAATTCTCACTCTTTGCGTCTTTCCATCGCCGCCCGCGCCAACTATATCAACAGTGCGGACATCACCGCTCCTCCCGTTTGGGGGTTGGGACCAGCCGTTCTTGAGGGGCAGGATTGGGCAGAGTGGGCAGACGACGGAGTCGTTGATGAGCTTTTCCCCATGAACTATCATACGGATCTTGAACTCTTTGAAAGTGTTCTCAAAGATCATCAGCGGCTCCTCGGTAAAAATGCCTCATCCATGCTTTTTCCCGGTATCGGTGTGGAAAGTTCCATGGGTAAAAACTCACCTAAAGATGTGGCAGAAAGAATTGCCATTGTCAAAAACAGTTCTCTCCCCGGAGTGATGCTTTTCAACAAGACCAATATTTACAGTGATGACTACTGCCGGATCATCAAAGAATACGCTGAAGAGTAAAATATTGATTTTTTTCATATCCTCCCCTTGAAATTTTTAAGAACCATGCTGTAAATTAGAGTCAGAGGTTCTTGAAACTCTTAAAATTCACGGAGGAACGGTATGTTGTTCAAAAGATTTTCACTCTCAAAATTCACGCTGATTGAACTGCTTGTCGTCATTGCGATCATCGCCATTCTTGCCGCCATGCTTCTGCCTGCTTTGCAGCAGGCAAAGGCACGGGCGCATAAAACAGCCTGTCTCAACAATTTCGGACAGATGGGCAGAGCCAATGCGCTCTACATGGCTGACAACAATGACTGTATCAACCCCTATTACAACACAACCAAATGGGTATCAGGCGGCTTCTGGGGCGTGGCTTTGAATAAATACATCGGTCAGGGAGAAAACCTGATCCCCATCGGAACGGCCCGTTACAACAATAAAACCAATACCTATACACGTCATCCGCTCCTGTGCCCGACCCGGGAAATAGAACGGCCGGAAATGAGGGGCAGTGCCAATGGCGCCGGAACCTGTGAAATCTCAGTTGTGGCTATCAATCAGGCTTTTGCAGCCTACGGCGGCGGCGGAAAACCCGGTTCAGCCGTTAATGCCAGTTGCTTCTACCGTCCCTCCCGGAGCTGTTATGCCGCCGAAGGCCGGGCGGGAAAGAATGAAGCCTATGTCTGGTGTGCCGATAACGAAAGACGCCCGGCGTTTCCCCACGACAACCCCAATCCGGAAGATCAGTTGATCTATCCCCAGGTCGCCTCGGGCGGCAGCAATACCGTCCTCTTTCTGGACTGTCATGCCTCTGCTCTTGCACGCTCAAAAATGCCCCTTGCAGTCCACACCACCAGTGCTTCGGGAAAGAGTTTCTGGAACTACTCTTCACGGCTCAAAGCCTCTTTGTGGACCGTCAATGACAATTGGTAAATCACCACTCTAATAAAAGGAAAGACTCATGAAAACCCAATCCGTTCTTTTGTTGTGTCTTGCGCTTTTCTCTCTGGGAGCTGCGCAGCAATTCGCCCCGAAGCCGGTCAGTCCCCGCTCCGTCAAACTTGAAAAAAGAACTGTTCCGCTGGTTAAAAACGGCAAGGTGCAATTTTCTTTGTATGTTCCTCCCAAATCGCCTTATGCGATCCGGAACGGAGCCGCTGAATTTGCAGGATTTCTTTCTGAAATCACAGGGAGCAAGATCACTCCTGTGAACAAACTCCCCTCTGATCCCGCAATTCCCGTCCTCCGTTACGGCGACAAGGCCTTTGCCGCAGAAAAGAAGATCGCTCTTGACAAAATCGACTGCGACGGCTATGTGATCGCCGCTTTCGGGAACCATATCCTTATCGCCGGAAGTGATCTCATCGCCCCAAAAGGCAATCAGGGAACCCTTTTCGCCGGGCTGGAATTTCTGGAACGTTTTGCGGGAGTCCGTTTTTATTTCCCCGGTAAAAACGGCACTTTCCTCCCCCGGAAAAGCAACTGGCAAGTTCCTGCCATGACCATTTATGACCGTCCGGACTCCCAGTACCGCCGCATCTTCTGGAAGGGATACGGCTACCGCTTCCAGAAATGGTACGAACCCGTCGCCAATCAGGATAAGAGTGAAAATATTCACCACCGCCGTCTGCGGATGTCCACCGCCTCTCTCCCCAACTGCCATGGACTTGCCTATCTCAACTACGTGGGACGTTTTGCCAAGACTCACCCCGAATACTTTTCTGTGAAACCCAACGGTCAGCGTGCCGACGGCTCCGTGGTGCGTGTTCCCAGCGACAGAAGTGGCCATCTCTGTTTCAGCTCCAACATCATGGAAGAGATCTATCAGGACGCAAAAGCCGTTCTCACCGGGCCTGAAGCCATTGCAAAGCGCAACATGAAAGGCTACACCAAGTGGGCGCACAACAAGCCCTTT
This sequence comes from Lentisphaeria bacterium, assembly GCA_017507125.1. Classification (GTDB taxonomy): domain Bacteria; phylum Verrucomicrobiota; class Lentisphaeria; order Victivallales; family Victivallaceae; genus UBA1784. The sequence continues at coordinate 1,505 of JAFWBQ010000009.1, read as the reverse complement.
TTCAACCTGATGCCCAACGACTCTATGGGGCGCTGCCGCTGCGAAAAATGCAAACCCTACTTTGAAGGCCACACCGAAGGGGGCGGCTACACCGACAAAGCGGCAGCATTCCTCTGGAAAAAACTCCTTACCATCCCCAACCGTCTGAAAAAAGAGGGCATCCCGGGCTTCGTGACCATGTCGGCATACGATCTCTGCCGCAACGTGCCTGCCGATCCCATTCCTGACAACGTCATCATGCAGGTCGCCCACACGGGAGCCTGGAAGGAGCTTCAGCCGGAGTCCCAGCGCAAGGATGAAGAGATCCTGAAACAGTGGGTCAAAAAGATCAACAAAAAGATCTATCTGTGGAACTACTCAACCAAATACAATGTGCGCCATCTTCCGGCTGTCCCCAACTTCACCCCCAAAGCCATCGGCTCTTATTACAAGCGTATGTATAAGTACAGTTTCGGAACCTTCCTTGAAGCAGAGTCCGACTACTGGTTCTTCGGTCATCTGAATTTCTATGTCTTTTCCAAAGTCATGTGGGATCACACCACCGATGTGGACAAACTTCTTGATGAGTACCGGACACTGATGTTCGGCAAAGGCGCCGCTCCCATGAAAACGGTCATGGACTCCCTCGAAAAACACTGGCTGAAAAATATCGTGGGCAACACCATTGAAACCTCTGTGGGCCCTGCCTCAGCGCCCCCTTCAGAACACCGCTTGTGGACAAAAATCTTTTCCACTCAGGAAATCAAACGGATCAACGCTCTCTTTGACAAAGCAGTCCGGCTTGCCGGTAAAGACAAAGCTGCTGTTGAGCGTATCAAATTCTTCCGCACCGCTCTCTGGAAACCCACTGAGGATGCCGCAGTAAGCTATTTCCGCAAAGCTGCCGCCGTGGAACACTGGAAAAGTGATATGGGACTCCTGAAAAAAGGCGAAAAGATCCTTATTGACGGCAAAGGAGACGACTCCCCCTGGAAAGAGGCCCCTTACATCTCGCTTATCGGACTCAAGAAAGATTTTGTGGAAGTCCATACCACTGTCAAGATGCTTGCTGATGAAGAAAATTTCTATTTCCTCTTTGACTGCCGTGAACCTCTCACCGATAAAATGCGCCGGGAAAAACGCCCCTTTGACTCCAAAGATATGTGGATGGATAACGCCATTGAGATCCACCTTGATCCTGCGGGCAAACGTCAGGAGGATTTCCAGATCATGATCGACAGTTACGGTGCTGTTGCCGATCTTCATATCAAAGTCAAACCCCTCAGCTCAAATTGGAAGTGGAACAGCGGCGCCGTGGCAAAGACCACTCTTCTCCCCGGCAAGGGATGGTTCGTTGAAGTCAAAGTTCCCCGTAAAAACATGACCGCCGTCAAGGGCAATACTCTTGTTGCCAACTTCAACCGCAACCGTGTCATCAACGGTGTCAAGGTCCACCCCTATTACACCTGGAGTCCCCATGCTCTCAGCTTCGGCGACATTGCCAATTTCGGAACGCTCCATCTGGG
>JAFWBQ010000074.1 GCA_017507125.1 Lentisphaeria bacterium | reverse complement strand
CTTTTTATTTTTGAGAACTCAAAAATGAAAAGCGTTACTGAAAAAGGTTTGGGAAAAGGGGGTGGGGTTTGGGGCGGGGGAAAAAGACCTTTCCTCAAAAGGGCTTTTCCACCGCCCCAACTCCCTCAACCTTTTTTTACCACCTTTGTCGGGAAAAGCGCTTTTTTTCAAAAAAACTGTAAGGATCACCCCTTTGAAAACTCTTTTACATTGCAGACCGGAAGGGGGGGGACAACTCCCCTGGAAATCAGAAAGGAAATGAGCGCCCAAAAGGATTTCAGGGTTTGCAATCTGAAGAAAGTGATGCTATATTTAAGATAGTCTTTAAAGCGGGGAAATTTTTAACTTTTCAGTTGAAAGAGAAATGGTGTCAGAATGAAATATGGTTTGTTTTTCGGTATCAACAATTATGCTCACGGCATAACGCCTTTGAGCTGCGCCCGCAATGATGCGGAGTCTTTTTTCCGTACATTCAAGGCTGAGGGATACGAAGGAAAACTTCTGACGGATGCTCCCGCCGGCACCTCCCCGGAACAATATAAGCAGCAGCTTCTTGCAGAGGGTTATGCCCCTTCTGATATACATGTCTGCAACATGACCAGTGCCGATGTGCGGAACGCTCTGAACAATATTCCCTCCATGAAAAAGGGGGATCTGCTGGTCATCTTTTTTTCTGGACACGGCTTTGAGATCAACGGCAAAAACTGCCTGATATGTTCTGACGGAGATGCCGCATGGATGAGTGACTCCAGTATTCCCGGTTCAGTGCCTGTAGCGGGCATCTGCAGCAGCACCGCCTTTCCCGGTGTGACCCGCCTTTTCATTCTGGACTGCTGCCGCAACAACCCCTTTGCGGGTGGACGCTCGGTCTATGCCTGTTCTGCCGCCAGAAACGTTGAGTTGGAAACTCTCGCAACCGCCCGGCTCCCGGAGTCAGTTGTCCCTCCCCTCATCATCACCTCATGCAGCACCAGCGAAAGCGCCTACGAAGACAAAGAGCGGGGACAGGGATATTTTTCCCTTTCATTTCTCAAGAATCTCAAAGACAGGAAGATCAACTCTTTCAGTGACTTCATCCGCTCCGCACTCGCCCCCATCCGGGTGCCTGATGCGGGGCTCCAGACGCCCTGGATCTGCGGCAATATCTCCTTGCCGGTGCCTCTTCTTGAACGATGGGAGCAGGCACGCAAATATGAGCTTGCCGCTGCCGAATGTGAAGAAAAATTTGCACTGACAGAAGAGCTGTTGAAAATCAATGACGCCCCTTTCCCCGCGGAGCTTCTTTCACTCCGCGCCGCAGCTGCCGCAGCGTTGAAACAAAACGATTCTGGTCCGGCAGAGAAATTCCTCGGAGAAATCGAAAAGATTTGGAAGATCCGGAGCTCAGAAATAATCGGCTCTCTGGAGCAGATAGAACAGCTTTCTGCTGCCGACCGGGAGTTTTCAACAGAAAAAGCTGCATCACTCAAAAAGCAGTATATCACGCTGAGGAGTAACGGCCCGTCACAGAAACTCCTTGAAATTTTGCAGGAAGCTTTTTCTGAAGTGCATCTTCTTTCCGGCAAACTTCTCAGCGGGAAAAAAGAGCGCCTTGATAAGTGGGTGGAATTCTTCAAAGAAAACAGCGTTTCCCTGCCGCAAAATCTGAAAGAAGATCTTTCACATTACACCGCTTGCCACAATGCCGGGAAGTGGAAAGAGGCTGAAGAACTCCTTTCCCGCCTGTTGGAGCAGATCACTGTTTCCGGTCAAAATACCGCTCAGGCAAAAATCAAAGAAGCCAGGACAGGTGTGGAAGAGCTTGAAGATCTTCTGAAATCGATCCCTGAACATATTTTCCGCCTCAAAGCCGAGGCGAGCCGCGTCGAAAACCACGGAGATCTCATGGAGGCGGCACGCTGCTGGCAGAAAACCGCAGCCGAACTCAACTCCTTTGCCGAAGTATCTTTGAATAAAGAAAAAGAGCGCCTCGTCGCAGAAACCGGGAACTTCATCAAGTTTCTTATGAAATGCAACAGAAAGTTCCAGACACCTCCTTACGATCTTGGAACTTACAGTACACCTGCAGATCTTCCGCTCCGGCAATCCCTTGAGTTCCAGAAAATGCTTCACTCTGCCGCCGCCCGGCAGGTAAAGGAGTGCGCCCGCCCTCTTTTTGACGCCTACCAGAACGAGATCAAATCCGGTGCGAATCACCCTTCCGAAGTATGGCAGCACATGTTCCTTGCCAACGAGGCGGAAAAAGGAAACGATTATCTCAAAGCTCAGGAGCACTGGCTCAAGGCTCTGGGATATGCCCGCAGCAAACAGTCTGAGCCTCCCCGTCCCGTCTTCACTCAGCCTGCGTCCGGGGTAACGCCTGTGCCCTCTCCGGGAGTTCCGGTCATTCCGCCGCCGCAGCCGGCTGCCTTTTCCAAATGGGAGTGGTGGTTCAAGACGCCCTTTATCGGCTATTTGAAACTTCTCTGGTTCACCATATTGTTCGGTTTATGTTTCTGTACCATGCTGTCGGCGACTATGCCTGTGGGTATCTATATCGTGAAGGTCACTTGGAATCAATGCCTGGCCATCACTGCTATCATATCAGCTGTCGGCATTCTTATTCTGGGCGGAGTTTTTTTCAACAAATTTTTCACAGTTCTCATAACTGCCCTTACAGCGGTCTTTCTGGAAGTGGGGATCGTGAGCTCACTCGACCTTGACCAAAGTGTATGGATCGCCCTCTGTTTCTTCTGGCTGCTGTATCCTGTTTTCAACGGACTTTTCAGCAATTTCAAGGTCAAAAAGAAAAAACTCCATTGGAGCGTATTTATCTTACTGCCGGTATTTGCCTTAATCGGTTTCATGATCCTGAGCTTGATCCGCTCCAAAGAGCAGCAGCAGAGCCGGTGCTTCATGGAGCGTGAAACAGAAGTTTGTTCTGTTGAGCAGAACTATTCCGGTAAAAAGGGATAAACATCCCTTTGGGCTGTGTAAGAATCACTCCTTTTCTGCCTCTTGTAATGCAGAAGACTTTAATTAAGGAGAGAAAAAAATGGACAGCAAAAGAACTTTTTCCGGAATTTTACAAATCGTCCTCGGCGCAGGCATTCTTGCGGCGGGGGGAATTTTGTTCTATCAGAAACTGACAAACGGCGGTCCGGAAAAGCTGAGTTTGAAATACACCTGTGAATCGTTTCGCGCCATCAAAGAGGCGCAGACAGTGGCACAGGAGCAAAGTCTGAAACTGGAAAAAATGCTGAATCTTCAGCTTCTGCAGTCCCGCGCAGCCATTGAAAACCGGCGCAGTTTCAGAGAAAGTGCCGCAGCCGTCTGCGAACTCCATACACTTTACGCCGCAGAACAGCTCGCCGAACTCTCACGCGCCGAAGCCGAACTCCGGAAACTCAAAGCTCTGAAAAAGTTCTGCACCGGCACCTGTTTCTTCCCCGGCTATATTACCGCCTTCAAAGATACGGCTTCTGCCGTGGAGCCTTTGCAGAAAAGTCTTGCCGCAGCTGCCAATCTGAGCAGCTACAAAGGCATGGGGGAATCTGTTTTCCACCGGATCGGCAGCTCTTTTGAGGATCTTCACGCTTCTGTCAGCAACATGCACACAGCTCTTTCAAAAGCCGGAGTGACACTTGAAATTTTCCACAAGGTCACTGCAGCGGAGCTTTTCCCCGCTCTTGAAAACTCCATCGCCGTTCTTGAAAAAGAGATAAAGTTCCGTAAGAGTGCCGCCGCCGCCGCCCGAAAACGGGCCGAGGCCATCAACAGGATCTGCGCCTCGGAAGATCTGCAGAACAACATCAGTCAGCTTTCCACCGCCATTCAGGAACTTGACCATTACCTTAAAAATGTCGGAGTGAAAAACGCCTCTGCTCCCGGAAAAAAAACCAACTCCGCTCAGCTGGAACGTACCGTCACACAGCTTCAGAAAGCCATTGCCGAAGCGGAAAAAAACAAGGCCGCCTTCCAGAGCCGTTACCCCGGACACTCAGCAGCAAGCTATGACCGGGTCTTGAGCGACCTGCAGGAAAAACTTGCCGCCGTCCGGAAAAATATTGCAGAAATGGGACTTGCCCGCAATGCTCAGGATGCCATTTCCAAAGCCTCCCGCAGACTGGCGACCATCGCCGAACTGAAAAGGAGCATGACTCTTGTCCTCGTCTGCGAAATGCTTCTCTGGTTCTTTGTCGGAACGGGCTTCATCGCAAACGGTCTCAAAAGCAGCCGGGAAGAAAAAGCACTCCCGTGATTTCAATATAAAACAACAACAGGAAAGGTTCTCTAAAATGAAAACGATGTTCAAAAAATCACATATTCTCTTTCTGCGGGGCGCATTTCTCGCTGTTGCAGCAGGTATGCTGCTCCCCGCCATGGCAAAGGAAGTTCCTGCTCCTGCAGTTGCCAAAGCGCCCTCCCTTGCCGCAAAAAATGGATACGACAGCAAAGAGGCAGTAGCTGAAGCCTTTATCAGGATCTACGCCGCCGCTGACCGGGAGGCCATGTGGCAGATGCTCCCCCCCAGCCTCAGAAAGGCGCTGGGCGAACAGGGCAAAAAGGGATTTCAGGACTCCGCCTGCAACTCCATGAGTCCGAACTCAGTGGCACAAATGAAACTCATCGCGTCTAAACCTGACCTGATGAAAAAGGCCATTGCCAAACTGGTCAAAAACCTTGAAAAATTCATGGTTCAGGAAAAGGGCAGATGGTATCTGGATTTCCTCAAAGTCGCCGCCTCAGGCAAAAGCGACGAAGATCTTGCCAATGTCAAACTCCCTGAACGCATTGACCACACGTCGGAACAAAAAGTAGTTGAAACCTATGTCATGACCATGATGTTCGGCAAGGTGGATCTCGCCATCGACGCCATTGATCCTGAAGTGCGCCGCATTTACGGCGACAAAAGGCTGAAAGCGATCCTTAACAAAGAATTGCGCTCTTTGCCCCCCGAAGTCCTCAGACAGACCAAACTCGCCCTCATCGGCAACGGCAGGAAGATCATCTTCAACAACATGTATGCCGCCTATAAAAAGGCTCTCATAAAAACCAACGGCAACTGGTACATCGACTTCCGCAAGATGCGGTAACATTATCTTTCAAGAAGATTTCAGAAAAGAGCAAAAAGGCTGCGGCTTCCGTAAAAAGGATGCCGCAGCTTTTTTTGGTGGAAAGGGGGGAAGATCAGATCTCTTTGCAGATCTTCAGCTCTTTTCTGAGTTCGCCCACCATCCTGCTGAAGTAATCCAGAGCGGCGTTGACGGGTTCGGGGGTGGAAAGATCGACCCCTGCGTCCTTCATGATATCAAGGACATCTTTTGAAGAGCCCGCCTTGAGGAATCCCAGATAAGCGTCGCGCTTTGCCGGATCGCCGGAAAGAAGGTTCTGTGCCAGCTTCAGCGCCGCCGACATGCCGGTTGCGTACTTGTAGACATAGAAGTTGTAGTGGAAATGGGGGATCCGCGCCCACTCCAGTTCGATCTCTTTCAGAGGATCCACTGCAGGCCCGTAGTAGAGCTTGTTGAGTTCGTAATACTTTTTGTTCAGCAGCTCTGCCGTCAGGGGCGTTCCCTGTTCCACAGTTTCGTGCATGAAAAGTTCAAACTCCGCAAACATGGTCTGGCGGTAGATGGTTCCCCGGATCTCGTCGGCGATGTGGGCGTAAAGATAGGCGCGGAACCGGGGATCGGTGCTCTGTGAAAGCAGATGTTCAAAAAGCAATATCTCATTGGTGGTGCTTGCCACTTCAGCCACAAAGATCTTGTAATCCGAATAGATATAGGGCTGGGTCAGACGGGAGTAATAACTGTGCATGGAGTGTCCCAGCTCATGCGCCAGCGTGAACACATCGTTCAGAGTCCCTTTGAAGGTCATCAGCACATAGGGATAGGTGTCATAGCATCCGCTTGAAAAGGCTCCTGAGCGTTTCCCCTGACGTTCAGGGGCGTCGATCCAGCGCTCCTTGAAAGCAAGATCAAGATATTTTCCGTACTCTTCGCCCATGGGTCTCACCGCTTCTTTCACAAGACGTGCCGCCTCTTCAAAGGTGTAGGTTCTGGAGCATCCGGGGAGCAGGGGGTTGAGCATGTCATACATATCCAGTTTATCCAGCTTCATCACCTCTCTTCTCAGTTCCATGTAATCGTAGAAACCGGGGAGTTTGCCGTGGACCGCTTCAATAAGGCTCCGGTAGACCGATTCGGGGACCCGGTCGCCGTTGAGGGCGGAACAGAGAGCGCTCTTGTAGTTCCGCACTTTGGCTTTGACGGCGTGGCGGCGGACAGTTCCGTCAAGAGCGGCGGCGAAGGTGTTGCGGAACTGCCGGTAGACCTTGTAGAGCTTTTTACAAGTGCGTTCACGGGTGCCCCGGTCGGGATCTTCCATGAGCGCCCGGTAACTGCCGTGGGTCAGTCTGCATCTTTTACCCTCCCCGTCGCGGATGGATCCGAAATCCAGATCGGTGTCGTTCAGGGTATCAAAGAGATTGCCTGAAAGTCCGATGACCTGAGAGTAGCAGCCCAGCAGTTTTTCTTCGGCTTCAGAGAGGACATGCTCTCTTTCGGCAAGGATCTCTTCAAGGAAACGGCGGCAGAAAGCAAGGGCTGGATCTTCCAGAAAGGCATTCATGGTCTTTTCAGGGATCCGGAGCAGTTCAGGGGTAAAGAAAGCCTCCTGAGGTGCCAGTTCCGCAAGGAGGGCCTGAAGTTTGCCCATGCGGACGCGGCTGGAGTCCACCCCGGTCGCCTGATCCAGCATGAGATGAGCATAGACATAGACCTTTTCCGTCAGGCGGCTGAGGGCGAGATAAGCCTCAACAGCTCCCTTCAGGAGTTCAGCGGACTCCCCCAGTCTGCCTTTGAAAGCGGCAAACTTCTCAGTCATGGGGCGGATCTCTTCAAATGCCTTTTCCCACTCTTCAGGAGTTTTATAGATGGCCTCAAGATCCCATTCTGGAAGTTTTTCGTTTTTTGCGCTCATTTTTGATTCCTTTCTCTTTCTTATCTGTAAATTTTTCCAAAGTTTTCAATACTGTATCCACGCCGGGGAAGTCCCGGAACCTGAAACACCGCGCAGCGGCGTCGGGATGAGTGGTGACAAGTTCGTTCCATGCCGTTTCGCTGACAGCGCCCCGGTCGATGCCTGCGATCAGGGGTATTTCAGGATTTTTTTCCATAAATTCCATGCGTTTGGGGAGTTCCCCCTTGTGCCAGCGGTGAAAAAGCTCCAGATGGCACACTGCGCCTGACTCATTGCAGAAACTCAAGTCGGGGAAACAGATCCCCTCTCTGCCCATATTGATGAAGGGCGTCTCACCCACAATGTGCCACTGCGCCCTCCTTTCTTTGAAGAGCCGGTGAAAAAGCCGGATCTCTTCAGGAACGTAAGCTGAAATATTGGTGTAATGGGAAACAAGCCCGGAACTCTGATCCAGTTCAAAGTGCCCTTTACGGGAACGTATCTCAAGTTCTGCGTGGAGTTTGTACTTTTTGAGCAGAGGCACCGCCGGAAAAAAAGAAGCCAGAAGCAATCCGTATTTCCGGGCATTTTCCAGCAGTGCTCCGGGGCCGCTGAGTTCCAGTTCGATGGTATTGTTTCCGCAGCTGCGGATCACCGCCAGCAGACGGAAAAACTTCATAAAGCGCACCAGTTTCCTCAATTCGCTGTGTTCGGGGGCAGAAAGAGTCAGGGTCAGCTTTGAAGTATAAAGGAGCATGGTCTGCACCAGAGCGACGTTGTAGCGCTCCAGGAGTCCCTGAGGCGTCATCTCTCTGAAAGAACGCAGCACCTCAAAGTCAGGGAGATCCCCGTAGATATCCCGTTCCGGATGGGGATAGAGCGTTTTGTAATGCTCCTCAGAAAAATCCCCCGGACTTTTCATGGCGGCGCCTGAACGTTCAAAAAGTTCCCGCCGCACCGAAGCGTAATCCAAATCGGGGTCGGGGGCGTCAAACTCTGCAGAACCGGTGATGATTTTTTCCAGTCCGGAAGCAAATTTGGGATCCTGAGCAGCGGCGGTCACTTCTTTTGTCAGAGATGCAAGTTCACAGCGGCATTTGTTCGCGCCTTCTCTGAAAACGGCGGTCAGGGCGGCAGCGAGGGCAAGATTTTCCTCTTTCCGGCAATCAGCGAAACGGCAGTAAAACCTGCCGCTCCTGAAGGTTGTTCTGAGAAGATCCAGATTAAGCATCGCCGGTGAGCATGTTGTTGTAAAGTGAATGTATTCTCGCCGCCAGACGCGAGATCTCAAAAGCGATCTTTTCCTGATCGGCACCGGCAAATCCGGAAACAGAAAGGGCACAGCAGAAAGTGCCGCACTTCACCGGCAGTGTCATCTGCCGGAACCTGCCGGAGTGATAGTTGACCAGATTCAAACTTTCTTTTGCCTCAAGAAAGCGTTCTCTGAAAAGGGGGAAATCGGCATCATGCTCCCCTGAGGCAGCAAAGCGGAGCTCTTCAAGGACCTGTTCCCACTCATCCCCCTTTGCGGCGAAGATCACTGCGGCAACATCGGAGCGCCAGAGAGGTTCTGCCGGAGGCGTTCCCCGGCGAACCTGATAGAAGTGAAAAAGTCCCCCCGGCGCAACTGTGGCAAACTCGCATGAAAGTCCCAGCTCGGCGACAGGCTGCTGAAGCACCTCGCGGGCGACTCTGGAAAGAGGATGGTTTTTCCCGGCACTCTTTCCGAGTACCGCCAGAGCAGGCGTTGCGATAACGCTTCTGTAAGCGCTTTTGACCAGAAAGCCGCCTGCGATCAGATCCGCCACGATGCGGCTGACCATGCTGGGATGCAGTCCCAGTTTCGTGCCTATTTCCTTGAGTTTTGTGGGCTCCGGGTTGAAAGCGACCAGAGAAAGCACCTGAAGGACGCGGCTGATCCGGTTATTGGTCATAGACGGTCCCGCCGTTCATTGAGTGCCCTTGCCACAGGCGCTGGCACATGGGCGGAAAAATCCGCTCCCAGCCGGGCACACTCTTTGATGAGAGTGGAGGAAATGTAGGAGTTTTCCAGCTGCGGGGTGAGAAATATGGTTTCACATCCTTTGAGGAGTTCACGGTTCATCAGCGCCATCTGCAGTTCATATTCAAAGTCTGAAAAGGCGCGCAGTCCCCTGAGGATCGCGTCAGCTTTCAGCTCTCTGACGGCGTTGACCAGCAGTCCTTCAAAGGCGATGACCTCCACATTGGGCATAGCGGCGCAGCTTTCCTCGATGAGCTGCCGTCTTTCCTCAAGTGTAAAGAGAGGATTTTTGCCTGAATTGACTGCCACCGCCACCACCACTTTGTCAAAAAGCAGCCGGGCACGTTCAACGAGATCGAGATGTCCGTTGGTAAAAGGATCGAAAGATCCCGGATATATTACAGTTTTCATAGAGTTTTCCCCTTGACTGAAACGTAAAACAAGTGTATCTTATACAATGGAATTATTTATTTCCCATTGTTGAACAATATAATATACGACAACTTCATGGATTTTTCAATTCAATTTGACACTCCTGTTGCGCCGGAAAGGGGGGTTGTCATAGGATTCGGCGTTTTTGACGGCGTACATCCCGGTCACAGGCTCATCATGCACAACGTGTGTGAAATGGCAGAAAGTGTGAATGCGGTGCCGGCAGCGGTGACCTTTGTGCCTCATCCCCGGCAGATCCTGTCAGGGGCGGACTCCCCCGGATTGCTCATCAGTGTGGATGAACGTCTGAAACAGCTCCGCGCGGCAGGGGCCGAAAGTGTCGGGATCATCAGCTTTACGCCCGATTTTGCCGCCCTGACAGGAGATGAGTTTCTCAACGGGCTTCTGAAAGATCCCGGATTCACTTTGAAAGGCATCTGTGTCGGCGAGGACTGGCGCTTCGGCAAAGGGGGGAGAGGGGAAGCTCAGCTTCTGGCGGAGTTCTGCAGAAAGCACGATCTCCTCTTCCGGGCAGTGAAACGTCTGACCCTCAACGGGATCAATATCAGCTCAAGCGCCATCCGTGAACTTGCCGCTCAGGGAGAAATCGCAAAAGCCGCACAGCTGCTGGGCAGGGACCTTGAACTTTCAGGCACCGTTGTGCAGGGATTCCGCATCGCGGGGAAGGAACTTGCCGCCCCCACAGCCAATCTGAAACTTGACCACGGACTCATGCTCCCGGACGGCGTCTATGCCGGAGCCGTCACCATTGAAGAGGGGAGTTTTGCCGCAGTACTCAACATCGGTATTGCCCCCACCTACAGTGTCAATGAACGGCGCGTTGAGGTCCATCTGCTGAACTTCAGCGGCTCGCTGTACGGGAAAAAGCTCACCGTCAGAGTACTCGGCTATCTGCGGCCGGAAAAAAAATTCCCGTCCCCCGCAGCCCTTAAGGAACAAATCGTCCGGGATATCGCCCGGGCCAGTGAGATATACGAAAATATGAGCAACACAGGAGGGTAAGTATGATCAAAGGACTTGGTATTGACATCGTGGAAACCGCCCGCATCCGTCAGGTCATTGAACGGCACGGCGAACAGTTTTTGAACCGGGTTTACACCCCTGCCGAACAAGCTATCGGCAAGATCCGCGCCAGTGCCCACCACTTCTACGCCGGACGCTGGGCAGCCAAAGAAGCTGCCGCCAAAGCTCTGGGATGCGGCATCGGTTCCGAATGTTCCTTCAACGAGATCGAAGTGGTCGACTCCCCCATCGGGGTCCCCTCTCTTGTCTTCAGCGGCAGCGCCGCCAGAACCGCCGCTGCACTGGGGGCGAAAAACGTCAGGGTCTCCATCACACACGAAAGAGAATATGCCGCAGCGGTGGTCATTATTGAGGAATAAAATTATCTTTCCCGGAAAGATACTTGAATTTTCCGCCACTTGGTGATATATTATGAAAAGTGCAATAATGAAGTGAGGGGAGTTGCTGTAACATCAGGACCGCTGCCCCCTTATGCTTTTTTCAGATTCGGAGAAATTTCTGCAATGAAACTTTTTTTTGTCTTTTCCGGACAGGGTGCCCAGAGCGTCGGCATGGGCAAAGACCTTTACGAAAAATTTGATACTGCCAAAAAATATTTTGACACCGCAGATCAGGTGCTGGGTTACAGTTTGAGCGATGTGGTCTTCAACGGTCCTGTCGAAAAGCTGACCGAAACACGTTTCTGCCAGAGCGCCATCTACACCATGAGCTGCGCCTGTCTGAATGTTTTCAAAGAACTCCACCCTGAAGCACAGCCCGTGGCTGCCGCCGGTCTCAGTCTGGGGGAATATGCCGCCTTGTGCTGCGGAAATGCTTTCACCTTTGAAGAGGGATTGAAACTGCTCCAGAAGCGCGCCGATCTGATGGACGAGTGCTGCCGCGCCACCGACGGAGGTATGGCAACTGCTCTCGGATGCGATGCCGCCGTCATCGAAGAGGTGTGCGCCGCTGCCGGTATTGATGTTGCAAACTACAACTCCCCCGGTCAGATCGTCATTTCCGGCGAAAAGGAAAAGGTCAAAGCCGCTGTCGCCGAACTCAAAGGCAAGGGCTACCGCAAAGTCATCGAACTTCAGGTGGCAGGCGCGTTCCACAGCAAACTCATGGCCCCCGCCGGCACCGGTCTGGCAGAGGTCCTTGCCCGGACGGAACTCAGACTCCCTGAGATCCCCGTCTATCAGAACTTCACTGCCGCCGCTCCCGGCAGCGTGGAAGAGCTGAAAAAGAATCTTGCCGCTCAGGTTTCCGGTTCCGTCCGCTGGGAGTCCTGCGTCCGTGCCGCCGCCGCTGCCGGAGCTGAAATGATGGTGGAATTCGGTCCCGGCAACGTGCTGACAGGACTCCTCAAGCGCACCATCCCTGAGATGAAGAGTGCCAATATCAACAGTGTTGAATCCCTGGAACAGTTCCAGTTTTGAATATCGAAACACCCCAACAGGAGAAAATAACTATGGGAAAACTTGACAACAAGGTCGCCATCGTCACCGGCGGAGCCCGGGGAATCGGTGAAGCCATCTCTCTGAGACTCGCCGCAGAAGGTGCGAAGATCGCCATCGTCGACATCATGCTCGATGTGGCAGAAGCCACCGCTGCAAAATTTACTGAAATGGGCTACGAAGCCAAAGCCTATGCCGCCAACGTGGCAAAGGTGGAAGATGCCGATGCCACTGTCAAACAGGTCATCGCCGACTTCGGCAGGGTGGATATCCTGGTCAACAATGCCGGGATCACCAAAGACAACCTCATCATGCGTATGAGCGAAGCTGAGTGGGACGCTGTCATCGCCGTCAATCTGAAAGGTACCTTCAACTTCACCAAAGCGGTGGTTTCCCCCATGGGCCGTCAGCGCGCCGGCAAGATCGTCAACGTGGCTTCAGTCGTGGGCCGCATGGGCAACGCCGGCCAGGCAAACTACTCCGCTTCCAAGGCAGGTGTCATCGCTCTGACCAAGAGCACCGCCAAAGAATACGGCGCCCGGAACATCCAGGTGAACGCTGTGGCTCCCGGTTTCATTGAGACCGAAATGACCGCCAAGCTCCCTCAGGCCGTCCGCGACAACTTCATGCTGGTGATCCCTGCCAAGCGTCCCGGCAAGCCCGAAGATGTGGCAAATGTGGTTGCCTTCCTCTGCTCCTCTGACGCCGACTATGTCACCGGGCAGGTTCTCAATATCGACGGCGGAATGCTGATGTAAGCAAATAAAACAAAAAAAACAAAAAAAAAACTTGACAAACTGAAGAAACGGAGCAATATTATATAAAGGACATTTTCTTTGTCCGAAAGATAATAGAGTCTTAAACGTTTCTTGAGAAATAAACAGAAACAAATTAAAATTCAGGAGTTTAAAAAATGGCTGAACTGACCAAGGAAGAAATCCGCGCAAAAATCAAAAGTATCGTGACCGAAAACCTCGGCGTTTCCGAAGATCAGGTCACTGATGATGCCCAGTTCTCCCAGGATCTCGGTGCTGATTCTCTGGATCAGGTCGAACTGGTGATGTCTCTGGAAGAAGAATTCGGCGCTGAGATCCGTGATGAGGATGCTGACAGCTTGAACACTGTCGGCGATGCCATCGCCTATATCGAAAAGCGTCTTGCTGACAAGGCTGAGTAATCCAAGATTACTGCAGCTCTTACAAGCGCAGACCCCGCCGTCGCCGGATAAGGGCAGAAAAACCTTTCTGTCCCGGCGGGAGCGGGGTTTTAATTTTTAACAAACTCATTGGAGTTCTTTGAATGGATAAAAGACGTGTTGTAGTTACCGGATGCGGTGTTATTTCCTGCGTCGGCAACGATGTAAAAACTTTCTGGGATGCTGTGGTCAACGGCCGCTGCGGACTCGGCCCTGTGACCCGCTTTGATGTCAGCGAATACCGTACCCGTATCGCCGGTGAGGTCAAAGACTTCAATGTGTGTGATTACCTCAGTTTCAAAGAGTCCAAACGAATGGATCTCTTCTGCCACTATGCCATCGCCGCCGCTGACGAGGCTATGAAACAGGCAGGTCTCCCCGTCAACGGGGAGTGGGGCAGCGTGAACCCTGACCGGGTCGGCGTCCTTGTTTCCAGCGGCATCGGCGGTCTTGAGACCATTACCGAGCAGTGCAAGACCCTTTTTGAAAAGGGTCCTGCCCGGATTTCCCCGCTGATGATCCCCATGATGATCTCTGACATTTCCTCAGGCAACATTTCCATCCGTTACGGCGCCCGCGGCCCCAACATGGCCATTGTCACCGCCTGTGCCACCGGATGCCACTCCATCGGTGAATCCTACTGGATGGTGGCGCGGGATGATGCCGATATCATGATCTGCGGCGGAGCCGAGGCTTCCATCAGCAAGCTGGGCATTGCCGGATTCTGTGCAGAAAAGGCCATGAGTACCCGGAACGATGATCCGCTTCACGCCAGCCGTCCCTTTGACCGCGACCGTGACGGATTCGTCATGTCTGAAGGCTCCGGCGTGCTGATCCTTGAAGAGCTTGAACACGCCAGAAAACGGGGCGCCAACATCCTTGCCGAAGTCATCGGCTACGGACTGTCAGGCGACGGATACCACATCACCAGCCCCGCCCCCGACGGCAACGGCGGCGCCCGCGCCATGAAAATGGCAATGAAGCATGCCGGAGTCGCTCCTGAACAGATCAGCTATATCAATGCCCACGGTACAAGTACCGAACTCAACGACAAGTTTGAGACCCTTGCCATCAAGAGTGCTTTGGGTGATGCCGCCAGGAGCGTCGCTGTCAGCAGCACCAAGGGTGTGACCGGTCACGGTCTGGGCGCCGCAGGCGGATTTGAATCCATCGTCTGCGTCCAATCCATTATCAACAACGTGGTTCCCCCCACCATCAACTACGAAACCCCCGATCCTGAGTGTGACCTTGACGTGACCCCCAACACTGCCAGAGAGATGGAAGTCAAGGTGGCGCTGAACAGCAACCTGGGATTCGGCGGACACAACGGGGCGCTGCTTTTCAGCAAATTTGAAGATTGATTTTCAAGTTCAATAACAGAGTTAGGGAAAAAGAGTGATGAAAAAATTTTTGGCAAGCGTATGCGGCGGAGCGGCACTTGTTGCTTTTCTCGCCGGGTGTGATCCCCATTTGGCGCAGATCGAAAACGGTTCTGAAGAGGCCCTCTGGTATAAGAAGATGAGGGAAAACTATCCTCAATTCACTCCTCCCCGGACCCCTGCTCCTGCAGTCTACACCAGCCCCAACTGGAACAATGTTTCCCGTCAGGGCGGTGCAGCTGTTCCCGCTGATGATCCGGAACAGACCGTTGACAGTGCCGCTGAGGGCAAAAATGTCAAAGCTCTCCGCGACGTTGAGGAACTTCCTGCCGGAGGAAAAGAGAAATCCGGCACCGGCAACACCCCTGCCGTTCCGGAACCTCAGGTTCAGCCGGAAAATCAGAAGGCTGATCCCGCTGCTCCCGGAAACACCGGGAAAAAAACTGACGCGGCAGCAGCTCCTGAAAAGCAAAGCGCCCCGGAAGGCAAACTTTACGTTGTCCAGGCCGGTGACACCCTGAGCGGTATCTCCCAGAAATTCTACGGCAAGGCAAGTTTGGAAGATGTGATCTTCAAAGCCAACTCAAAAGTCCTTAAAAACCGGAACGCCCTGAGCATCGGCATGCGTCTGGTGATCCCTGAATTATGAGGGAGCCTTGTTCCGGGACTCCGGAGTCCGGCGGTATCCACTCCGGAAACACGGGTGGATGCCGCCGCATATTTCTGGAAGGAAATCTGAGCGTCAGTGAACTCTGCGCCGGTGATGAGGTCCGGAACTTGCGTACTTTGAGCAACCTTTTCGGTGTCACTCTCAACGCAAGGGAAAATATCATCACCATTACCGGCAGTGACGAAGACGCAGGCAGAGTCAATGCCTTTTTTTCTGACCTGAGTGCCCTTTACAAATTGCGGAAATCCCCCATTACCCAGCGGGATTTTGACTTTCTCTGCGGATCCTACCGCAACAATGCCCCCGGAGATCCGGTCAAACTCTGGAAAAACCGCCTGGAAGTCAGCCCTAAAAAGCCCTGCGTCATGCCCCGTTCACGGCGGCAGCAGAGTTATGTTGAACTCATGCGTGAGTGTGAGGTCGTCTTCGGTGTGGGCCCCGCCGGAACCGGCAAAACCTACCTTGCCATGGCAATGGCAGTTGCCTCCTTTCTCAAGGGAGACGTGTCACGGATCATTCTGACCCGTCCGGCACGGGAGTCCGGCGAAAGGCTGGGATTTCTGCCGGGTTCCATGGAAGAGAAGGTCAGCCCCTATCTGCGGCCCCTTTATGACGCCCTCTATGACATGCTCAACTACGACGAGGCACAAACCCTGATACAGAAAGGGATCATTGAAGTGGCACCTCTGGCATTTATGCGCGGACGCACTTTAAATAACGCCTTCATCATTCTTGACGAAGCGCAGAACACCACCGTCGATCAGATGCTTATGTTCCTGACCCGCATGGGTTTCGGTTCCCGGTGCGTTATCACGGGGGATCCCCAGCAGTCCGATCTGCGTGAAAATGAACGCTCCGGACTCAAGCACGCTTTGGAAACACTTCAAAACATCCGCGGCATCGGCTTCGCCCTCTTTGAGCCCTGTGACGTGGTGCGTCACCGGCTGATAGAGACCATTATCACCCATTACACTTCCGGTGAAGGATTTACTGAAAAACCATGAAAAAGATCCTGAGTCTGTTTCTCTTCCAGCGGTCACGGAAACTCTCTGACCGTCATCTGCTCCGGGGCACCCCTATGGATCAGAGGCTCGACACCTCACCCGCCCCCTGGATACTGACCATTGTTCTGGTCTGGGTCACAAGTTCGGTGCTGCTGCTGCTTTCAGCCACCAACGCCTATACGGCGCGGAACTACACACTGCACTCCACGGCGCTCCGGGACTTCAAAGCCCCGGCGGATTTTGAATACGCCAACATGCCGGAAAACGAAAAACAGCTGAAGCAGCTTTTAGAAAACGTTCCTCACTTCTACCGGGTGGTTCCCGAAAAGAGCGCCCTTATCCAAAACGATTTTCTCCAGTTTCCGGAGTGTGTCAAAAACCGCCTCTATGCCCTGGCGGCAAAAAAAGAGTATGAAGTGGACGGCAGGCTTCCCGTTTCCCGGTTGACCGGAGCCATTTCAGTACCTCTGCTCATGGAGCTGGATCTGGCGTTCCGTGACAAAAGGCGCCGGGAGCTTTTCACGGAACAGTGGCAGCATTTTCTGCAGGAGGGTATCCTCTCCTCAACGATGCGTGAGCCGTCAAAGGTATCGACTCTGCTCCGCACCATAGATGCCTGCAAGCGGATCAACGCCCCGGTGCGTATGGGGGATATGGCAGATCCGGAAAAAGCAGCACAGGTCCTGGCAACAGCCCTTCTTCCGGTCACTTCCCCCTGTTCCGCTGAGCTCAGGAAACTCTTTTCAGAACTGCTGAGAGACGGCAATCTGGAGCTCGCCCCCGAATACCGCAAACAGGCACAGGAGCTGGTGCAGAAAAATTTCCGCCCCCGGACACGCCATGTCCGGAAAGGGGAGATTCTCATCAAAAACGGCGAAGTGGTCACCAACGAACTGATGGCGCTTGCTCTCGCAGCAGAACGTTCCATCCCCCCCGAACCGCCCCCCATGTTCTACTACCGGCTCTTTCTCAGCCTGGCGCTTCTGGGAATGACCATATTTTTCCTTCATCACACCTATCCGGAACTGATACGGGAAAACAGAAGCATCATGCTCACGGGGAGCGTCATCTGCATCACCCTCGTTGCCAATTACATCGCGCTGAAATTCTTCAACGCCGTCATCGCCGGCAGGCTGGGGAATCCTGTCACCGCTATTTCGCTTCATCTTTTCATGCCGGTTTCTCTCTGTGCCATCATGCTGACGGTGCTGGTGGGATACCGTGCCGCCATGTGTGCAAGTTTCTTTACAGTCATCATCACAGTTCTGCTTCTTTCGCCGGCGAAGCCATTTGAACTGATGCTGCGTTTTCTCGCTTTGACCGCCGTGACCGGACTCATGGTCCGCAAAGTGACCAACTACCGTACCTTTTTTGTCCGTGCCTTTCTCGCCACGGCTTTTATCACGCTGCTGTTGAACTGCGATGCCCTTTTTTGGGCGCGCCGCTCTCTGCGGGAGCTCGCTGAAGTCACCATCGTCACCGGTGTCAGCGCCTTTTCCTCAGCCGTCTTTGCCCTGGTGATGATTTTTCTCTTTGAACTGGTTTTCAATGTTTCCACCGACATGTCGCTGATGGTGCTGTGCGATTACAACCATCCCCTGTTGGAAAGGATGAAACGTGAGGCCCCCGGAACCCTTTTCCACTCCATGACTGTTGCCACGCTGACCGAAGATGCCGCCAACGCCATCGGAGCCAATCCGCTGAAAGCCAAGGCGGCGGCACTTTTTCACGATATCGGCAAACTTGAAAAAGCGCGTTATTTCATCGAGAACAACAGCCGGAGCGATGAACTCCACCTTCATCTTGCGCCCTCCCAGAGTGCCCGGGTGATCCTGGGACACGTCATAGAGGGGCTGCGTCTTGCCCGTGCCCACCGGTTGAGTACACTGGTCAGTGACGCCATCAGGACCCATCACGGGGATACGCTGGTCTACTTCTTTTACGCCAAAGCCAAGGCGGAAAATCCGGACACCCCTGTTGACGAATCCATCTTCCGTTACGGAGGGGCCCCGCCCCGTCACAAGGAGCTGACTCTGCTGAGTCTGGCAGATGCCTGTGAAGCAGCTGTCCGCTCCCTTGACCGTCAGGATCCTGAAGCCATCCGGAACAAGGTCAGTGAAATATTCCAGGGCAGGTTCCGGGACCGGCAGATGCGGAACTCCATCCTGACCCTCAGAGAGCTGGACAAAGTCAAAGAAAGTTTTATCGCCACATTGATAAGTATTCATCACGGGCGCATCGCCTACACTGCGGAGAGCATAAATGAAGCAGCTGCACAGCAAATGGAACAACCGAAAACATCCCGCTCCCAATCGCCGGGAGCTTGAAAAATTCTGCCGCAGAGCAGCGGAACTGGCGGGACTCCCCGGAGATGAGTGGGAACTGGAGCTCCTTTTCACCAATGACCGCTCCATGGCGGCATACAACGCCGACATCGTAGGACACGAAGGGACCACCGACGTGATCACCCTGTCATGGTTCGATGATCCCGAAGGGCTCTTCCCCGGTGATCCGGCTCTGATCCTCATTGTCAACCCTGATGCCGCTGCCAGAGAGGGTGCCGAAAGAGCGGATTCATCTTATTCATACGAAACGGCGCTCTATGTTGTCCATGGCATGCTCCACGCCGCAGGCGAGGATGACCTTGAGGAAGAGAGCCGTCTTTCCATGCGCGCCGCCGAAAAAAGAGTCATGGATCAGCTGAAAACAGAATTTCAGCTGAATGGACTTTTCCCTGAAAGAAAAGAGCAGTGAAGATCTGGAAAAAAATATTCTTTGATCCCGGCGACCGGGAACTGGTGGAAATGATCCGCAATGCCGGCAGGGAAGGTGAAAGCCGGAAAACCGGGGAATATGCCTCAGAGCTCCACCCCAGAGGGATCATGGAGCTGGTGGAACCCCGTTCCTTCCGGATCGTCAGAAGTGTGCAGACGCTTCTTGAAAGTGTCACCCCCGGCGGCGATGATATGCACCGGCGCCTTGATGCTATCGCCATGCTCAGAGAAGAGCTTTGCGAAGGATTGAACGTCCCCCTGAAGTATAACACCGCCCGGGTCCTGCCGGAACTTGCCAAAGAGCTCTGCCGTCTCCGCCACCACCCGGTCAAGGCCTTGAAAGCTGCCCACGATCTGCGTATGGCGCTTCTGGGGAACCCCCGGTTCATCCGCAGTCAGCTCAAACGTTTTCAGCTGGTGGAAATGCCTGAAAAGTCACTGCCTGTAACCTTTGACTACCACGTTCACGATGCCAACACCAAAGGACGGAAATCCCCCTCTCACCTGATTATGGACGCCTGGATCAAAGGCATACGGAAACTTCAGGTCATCTTCTACAATCAGGTCCCCCCTGAGGGCGCCTTTGAACTTATGCGGAGCGCTGAGATCATGGGGATCGACGTGCGTATCGGTATTGAGTTCCGGGTTCTCCACCGCAACCGTTTCGTTGAGTTGATCTGGACGCCCCGGGGATTCAGCGGTGCCGATGATTTTCTCAACTTTCTCAACCATGAACACAACAAAAGTTTCAAGGCACGCTGCGAAGAAGCGGCGCTTTACCATACCTCTCTGATCTTCGGTATGCTCAGACGTTTCAACGCTGTGGGCAGAAAGAGGCTCAACGCCTTTTACAAAATTGAAATGCCCCCTCTGAGCGACGGAGAGTTCAGTTCCTTTCTGCCCCCCGGGAAACGCCCTTCCACCGCTCATGCGGCGGAGTTCATCGAATACAAACTCCGCACTCTTCTGGAAGAGAAACTGCAGCAGTTGAGTGCGGCGGCACTCCCGGATGAGCCGGAGCAATTACAGCTCAGAAGCTGCAGAAGACATCTGGAAACTCTGACTCCCGCCATCATCCGGGGAAATTATCTTGACCAGCAGCTCAGGGATCAGGTGCCGGCCGACACAGAGAGCCTGCCCCGGCTCATGCGTCTTTCGCCCCGGGAACTTGCGGCGGAACTGCGTAAACAATCCCGCTCCTTCCGCCTGACACTGAACCTGACGGGACTCTCTCTTGCCGACGTGATCCTCATCCTCTTTGAATGCCGGGGCGGCGTCACTGCCCTTGAGATATTCAATTTCAAGGATCATCTGCGGAACCTTGACCTTGAAAACAACCTTATGAATGATCTGCGCCACGCCCTCAACGCCGGGAACGTGGTGCAGCTCAAAAGTATTCTTCTGCGGGCCATTGATGAAGTCAAAGGTTCTGATGCCTCCGACCGGGAGCTTGTTGCCGCCGATCTCCGCCGGATCTTGCGGAAACTGCCTGAGTTCACCAATTTTTACGCCAGATCCCCTCTGGATGCGGTCATCGGCAGCGACTCCGCCGGGAAAGCGGCGCAGCCGGAGTCCGGTGCCGGAATGGGTTTTGTGGTTCTCGATACCCTTGACAGAGGGGTCCGCCGCAAGATACTCAAAGAGAAAAGACCTCCTCTTCTGCCTGTTTTCAGCACGGTTTTCAAACAGGTCAGTTATCTGCCGGCAGGGAAATTCGCTCCCCGGAGCGAACAGAGCGAGTATGTGTGCGGCGATCCGGCGTCGGCCATGGATAAAACCGGCAATCTGGTCTCACTGGGGTTCTGCCGCGAACAGCGTTCACGGAACGCCTTCTCATCTCTCCGGCAGAAAGTTGAAGAAACGTTCCACTACCTCAACAGCAACCTCAAAATCGCACTCAAAGTCTGTGTCGGATTCACCGCGGCATTTCTCACCTCTTATCTTTCCGGAGCCTGGTGGGTGCTGGCGTGGTTCGGCGCCCCCATCTGGCTGGGCATCACTCTTTTCAGGAACGTGATCCAGTTCCGTATCGCGTCGGGGACCTTCCGCTCCAATCCTCTGCTCAAGTGGAACGAGTTCATCTCATGGCAGCGTATTTCGGACTCCCTCTTTTTCACGGGACTTTCAGTGCCGTTGCTGGACTTTGTGGTCAAGAACCTCATTATGCGTCAGACCTTCGGCATCACCACCGAAAACAATCCCATGCTCCTTTACAGTGTCATGGGACTTGCCAACGGACTTTATATCACCACTCACAACCTGCTGCGGGCGCTCCCCGCGCAGGCGATATTGGGAAACTGGCTCCGGGTGCCCCTTGCCATCCCCATCGCATTTACCATCAACGCACTGCTGAGCGGCCTGCTTCAGCTCTGCGGTCTGGCGGGGGCGGAAGCGCTTTTGCAGCAGTGGGCGGCGGTGATCTCCAAATTTTCCTCCGACTGCGTGGGGGGCGTGGTGGAGGCTCTCGCCGACCGCGCCATGTATCTGCGGAGCCGCATGGGGGATTTCAAGCGTAAAAAGCAGGATCTTTTTGATCTGGCGGCAGCTCTGGAACTCATCAACCCGGAAACCGGCGTGGATCAGCTTCTTGCGGGCAACGCCCTCTTTGAACAGTCACGCATCCGTGAAAGCTCTCTCATGGTCAGGGTCTATCTCAACGCTCTTGACCTTATGTATATCTGGATGCGTCAGCCCCGGGCACCTCAGGTCATCAGCAAGATCCTGCTGGGCGTTTCCCCTGAGGAGCGCCGGTTCTATCTGGCGATCCAGCAGCAGCTGAAAAGTGAAAAAGAGATCACTGCTCTGCTGAACTCCGGACTTTTCGGTGAGGAAGGCGGCACGCGGCTGCTGAGTTTTTACCGCAGAGCATACAAGCTCTATCTGGCTGAAACAGCTTTTCTTGCTACGGAGAAAAAGGTGTGAAACTCTTTCCGGTCATCTGCCGTGCGCTTCTTTTTCTTCCGGCACTTGCCGGAGCATGTGCCGTACTGGTACACATTTTTTTCCCGCCGCTGCTCTTTGCGCCCCGCAGAGAATATGATCTGGAACTGCGCTTTGCCCTGACGACGCCTCTTCCGGAGCACTCCTCTCATGAGGAAAATACTCTTGACGACGTTCCGGAGCAGTTCCGTGCTCTTATTACAGCCAAAGCAGCCAGGTACCATCTGCCCCCGGAACTTATTGCCGCGATCATCGCCAGGGAAAGCAATTTCGATCCCCGCTGCACCGCTCCGGACGGCGGCAAAGGTCTGATGCAGCTCATGCCTTCTGTCTGCCGTGAGCAGAAATGTGCCGATCCCTTTGATCCGGAGTCCAATGTGGAGTCAGGCACTGCACATCTGGCATCGCTGTATAAGTACTTTTCCTCCGTTCCCGACCCGGAGGAGCGGATCAAATTCGCCCTTGCCGCCTACAACGGCGGAGCAGGACACGTTCTGGATGCAAGATTGCTTGCCCGCAAACTGAAACTTGATCCCGACAAATGGCAGGGTAACGTGGAAGAGGCGCTCCAGTTTCTCAAGTTCCGTTCCTTCTGGAAATCCGCCCGCCACGGATACTGCAACGCCGATATCGTCGTCAACTATGTCAACAGCGTTCTCGCCCTTGCGGAACGATTCAAAAACAAGTAACAACACTTCATATACAGGAGAAGATTTTTATGGATTATTTTATTGACACCCACGCCCATCTGGTCCACAACTACGATCCCCGCCATCTGGATGAGGTGGCAGAGTCCGGTTTGGTAAAACAGGTCTGGCTGCTGCCGTTGAATCTGTATGTGCCTGAATTTGAGTTTGCCCATGATGATGAGGTCCTTGAAGTGGGGAAACGTTATCCGGGACTCTTTGTGCCCTTCGGATTCATTGACTATTTCAAGGGAGCTGAACAAATCGACCGCATGAAAGAGCAGGGATTCGCCGCTTTGAAAGCCATCCGTCCTCCGCGGCCTTATGATGACGAGCGTTATTTCCCCATCTACGAGCGCGCCGAAGCGCTGGGGATGCCTGTTCTCTTCCACGTGGGGATCATTTCGCACCGCACCCGGGAGCAGCTGCTCCAGCCGGTCAAAACCGGTCCCGGCAACATGAAGCCTAATATGCTTGACTCCATTGCCGACGCCTTCCCCAAGTTGAAACTGATCCAGGGGCACATGGGTGTTCCGTGGGTCAATGAGCTCTTTGAATCCCTTTTCTACTACAAAAACGTGAGCTGCACTGTCACGGGGCTTGTGGATTATGACTGGCTGATCCACAATCTTGACCGGCGTACCAGCTTCAAAGAGCCTTTTTCTTCCCGTATGATGTTCGCCTGCGACGGCTTCTACGGCAGACCTGAGTTCTGGAAAAGGATCCTTGAGCTTGAAAACTTCACCCGGATGTTCTTCCGTGAAGTGGGCAAGACCTGGCACTGGGGCGAAACGGAAAAAGAGTTCATGCACGGCAACGCCGAAAGGCTCTTCCCTGAATTCACAGCTCTCCTTGAGAAATAAAAAGCACTGCGGCACCTGAATGTGTGCCGCAGTGCCCGTAAGCAAATTTCTGAAAACTTCAGATCCGTTTCAGGTATTCTGCCGCAGGTTCATATCCGGCGGCGGCGGCGCGCTTCAAAAGCTCCAGACCGCGCACCTCATCGGGAGCCGTCCCCATGCCGCAGTAACAGGCGCATCCCAGAAGGAACTGCACTCTGGGAGAGCTTTGATCCTTGAGAGAGTTGAGCAGATCATAGCCTCTGCTGCAATCCCGAACCATGCCGGTCCCCTTCAGGCAGCATTCGGCGATTTCCACTGCGGTTTCAGGATCGGGGGCGTTTCTGTAAGACTCCTCCAGCAGCAGCACGCCGCTGCGGGGATCCCGGGGGACGCCCCTGCCTTTGAGAAAGGCCATTCCCAGTTGGCGCAGGGACTCTCCGTTACCGCACCGGGCACCTTCCGCCCAGAAGCTGACGGCCCGTTCCTCATGATTTTCCTCTGATTCCAAATTACCTTTGAGGGTATGGGAAATGCCGTCGATGATCCTGTTGCCGGTTTCGGCACCGCTCAAAAGCTGCCGTGCGGCGGCACTCTCTTTTGCACCACCCCTGCCGTAGAAAAGGAGTCCGGCAAGAAGGATTCTGGCGGCAGGGATCCCTGCCTGGGCACTTTGAGAAAGATAATGTCTCGCCTGGCTGTCGTCAGAGGGGGTGCCGATGCCGAAATAAAAGAGAGTTCCCAGAGCGAAAGCGGCGGCGGCACTTCCGGCGGCGGCACTTTCCCGGAAAAGTTCCCGGGCGTAAAGGTCATCTTTTCCCTGCCGTTCAAAAAGGAGTCCGGCAAGACGCACCTTTGCCTCAAGTGAGCCCAATTCCATTCCCTTTTTCAGAAATTCCTCTGCCGCCTTTGCGTCGGCGCTGCCGCCGATGCCCATAAGAGCGCACTCCGCCAGATGGAGCGCAGCTTCCGCGCACCCGGCGTCAAGGGAGCGTTTCAAAAGTTCCACTCCACGGGGAAGATCCTGAGCCATGCCGATGCCGAGGATCAGGCACTCGCCCAGTCTGCAGACAAGCAGGGGATCACTGTTTCCCTTCTGATAGTGCTGAGCGAAAATACCGGCAGCAAACTCAGGGTTGACTCCCATCCCCAGACGTCCGTATGCTTCATAAGCCTTAGCAAGTTCTCCGGTGCCGCCTGCAAAACTGACTTGGGCATTTGCATTGAAGCCATTGACGCTCAATGTAATATCACTCATGAGAAAAGCTCCTCTTCTGTTCAAAGTTCTGTGCCGGCAAATTTCATATACACCTGCAGTTCCTGCCGGGTGACCAAAGATTTTTCCAGTTCAAGCCGGTTGCTCTCAAGAAAGGTTCTGAGACGCTCGATACTTGCCGGATGTGTCGTTCCCATTGCCAGAGACTGTTCCACAGTGATCGGATCTGCCGCCGCCATGGTCAGCTCTTCCAGAAGCTGCCCTTCAAGGAAAAAGTCGGGCATACCGATCTCGCGGATGATCTGGATCGCCTCCATATCCGCTTCCCGTTCTTCTTCACGATCCCGGAGATTCATGATCCGGGAATATTCTTCCAGGTATTCCCCCTTTACCATTTCAATGACCTTGTTCTGAGCCTCTGCGGAAAGATCATCAAAACCTTTTTGAGCCTTCAGAATGTTTCTGCAAAAGTTTTCCAAAGTCAGGTGTGGAGAGAGAAGGTGGCGTTTGATATGGTGTCCGATCTCGTGTGCAAGCACATGGGTCAGATAACTTTCGGTCAGGGAGTCAAGGGACTGCTGGATGATTTCCCCGTTGATGGTCACATGCCCCGCGTAGGCTTTCCGGATAAATTCAAGGAGCTCCTCCCCCCGGATACCTGTCAGATATCCGGCGCAGACGGCAACAGTGACCCGCAGAAACTCGCTGTACACAAACACTTTCGGTTTGCCCCCCCGCATGGTGGCGTAGGCATTGTACTCATCTTTCTTTTCGGAAAAACATTCGATGGCCCGGGCTATCGCCCATCTTTCAGGGATGCGTTTGAGATAGGGAGAGTTGATGATTTTTTCAAATGCCCTGTGGATAAGTTCAAATTTCAGAGGCAGTTTTTCTGAAGAAAATGCCCAGGGCAGTTGCATTTCAGATCCGGTCTCGTTCCGGATGCCCCTGTCGGAAGGGGACTCCTTCACAAAGGGCATGGCGCATCTGGCACATTTACGGAGTTCAAAAGAGTTCGTACAACCGCAAAAACGGCATTTCCACCCATCCCCTTCAGCCACTGTCACCGGAGACACATACAGCCGGGAGCCGCAGAAACGGCACTTTTCCGCTTCAGCACTGTTTTCACTGCCGCAGACGCGGCACCGGATCTTTTTCTCCTTCTCACCGGCAGCAGCGCCATTATTGTCTGCGCCGCCTCCCTGTGAAACAGCCTTGACCCCGGTAAGAACTGTGAAGCATCCGGTGCAGCAGACATCAGATGCGCTGTTTTTTTTGCCGCATGAAGGACAAATCTTGATATCCATGATCTTTTTCTCTTTCCCGATTCTGCCGGGAACATGTTTCAGGCTCCCGGACAGCAAAAGAGGGGAGAAAAGCTCCTCCCCTGTTGGTGTGTATTACTTATCTCCGGCGGTACGGCAGACGAAGAAGAGTCTGCCGCGCAGTTTCCGGTCGTTGCGGCGGATCCGGGGCATCAGTTCGCCGGCGACTTCGGGATCGGCGGTGTTCCAGTGTGCCACAGTCACCTGTGAACTGGTTTTGCCGACGTGACCGTAGGCGATGCCGACCCAGGTCACATTTTCTTCACCGTCAAGGTAGTAGACGTGAAACTCGCTTCCGGAGGTGATACCGTAGTTGGTTCCCCGGTCAAGGCGGAACTCGGTCAGCTCCCCTTTGTTCTTGATGCTCAAGACAGTGCCGTTGATGGGATAGATCTCATTGACCCGCCGCACCAGTTTGTCGAGGGCGATCTTGTATGCCCGTCTGAAAAGATCGTTGTAATCAATGTTGACACCGTGGTGGTTGAAACGGTTTTTGGTGTATTTGACGGCGCTGGCGCCTTCAAGTTCAATACCGGAACCGCCATCCACATAGGCACCGGTTTCATTGTCGGCAATACGCATATCGAGCTTGACGAAACATCCGTAGGCGCCGACCCGCTGTCCATCCTGCATGGAGTAGCCCACTGCAGGACGGATCTCCACATCATGGCTGCCGAATTTGGTAAAAGTTCCCTTTCTGCCGGTCAGGATCACCATGCGCTTATTGCTGATCAATGCGGTTTCAGGATAGACTTTGAGCTGGGAAAGATGTTCAGGCGCGATTGTTTCGCCCACAGGTTCCTTGAAAACCACCCTGACCACATCTTTTTTGCTGCCGTGGTTGTATCCGTCGACTCCGAACCGGATCTTCTCTTCAGTGGTGACACATCCGGTCATCATGACCAGTGTTCCGATAAGCGCTGCGATATTTACTGTTTTCATTCTGATTGTTCCTGTTCTTTTACTTTTCGCTATTCAGTTTGGCAACGAAATTTTCGATCTGCTGTTCCTGTTCGCTTGCATCTGCTTTGAGGACATAGAGGTAGGAGCTTGCAATACTCAGGCGTGTCAGGTCCCTGGTGATCTGAGCGCCTGCCAGAGATATCTTGATCCAGCCGACGACAGTGCGTGCCTCACCTATCAACTGTTTGATGTCGGCGGGAAGAGCAAGGAGCAGTCTTGTGACTTCACCACCGACACTCACCAGAGCCTTTGAGATCTGATTTTCGGCACGCATATTCACGATAAAGGGGATCGCCCGCTGAAGTTTGGCACAATTTTCTGCGCCGCCGGGTTGATTGAGCCAATCCTGCCAAGCCAGCTCTGACGCCTTTTCCAGAGTACAATCCTGCCGATCCTGAACGGCTTTGACATCTGCCACAAATTGGTAATAGATCTGGATCAGATTATCTTTGTCAAGTTCCACATAGGGGATGATGATTTCATCCACGATCTGCCGTGAAAGTCTTGAAATGATCCTGCCGCTCCGGTCGAGCAAAGGGAGGTTCACATTGCGGTAAGGAATGTGACGGAACTGTTTGAATTTTTCCCAGTTTTCCTGTGTCAGCAGAAGATTTTCCTTCCGGTCCTCTTTGCAAAGGGGGAAGCACTCTTTTGACTCCTCATAGGGAGGACAGGTGTGACATCCTGCAAAGAAGAAGGAGCCGACCAGGAGCAAAAGCAGAAGAATAATATTTTTTTTCATTTTATTTTTTTCCCTTTTTTGTTTTCAGCGTTGTTCTGTATGATAAGAAGCTCTGAAAAACCTTTTCTGACACCGCTGAAAACATTTTCCCCGGCTGACCTCAGAATTTCTCGATCTTGATATCCCGTTCCCGGGTGCGGGTACCCGCTTTGCGGACCATGCGCCAGATCTCATCTTTGATC
The DNA here is from genome assembly GCA_017507125.1 of Lentisphaeria bacterium. GTDB lineage: Bacteria > Verrucomicrobiota > Lentisphaeria > Victivallales > Victivallaceae > UBA1784. Next base: position 34,159 of record JAFWBQ010000074.1, on the reverse strand, counting down.
TCAGCGGCACCGGCTTTGCGGCTCCGGATGGTCAGAGTGCAGAGATTGAAACCCATGTCATGCTCCTGGAACTCCTGATCGGTAATGGTGAATTTTCCGGTTCCGGAGATCTTTTTGATACACTTTTCATACTCAAAACGGTTATTGAAAGAGATGGTGACACGGAATCTGACAGTGGGCACAGGGAGAAGTTTGATAAGGTTGTCCTTTTCAATGGTGATCTTATGGACGGCACCACCGGCAAGCATCTCATGCTGAAGTCTCTGCAGCTGCGTGTTGGTCACCATGCAGAAGACGCGGTTGCCCTTGACTTCGCAGGGGATCCGGAGCTGGGCAAAAATGGCAGCGACCTGTTTTCTGAGCTCATCGGGCACAAAGAATTCACGGGGATATTTCCGCTCGGTGATAATAAGGATATTGCCCTTGATGATCGCCACGTCAAAGCCTGATTTTTCCAGCGCCACGCGGATCCCGGGGAGTTCTGTACCGCGACGGCGGATCTTGTCATTCTTGTTGCCCCGGATATTTTTGCCCAGAAGTTTCTGGAGCTCCATCAGACGCTGGGGCATGTTGTTCACTGCGCTGGAGTCAATGGAGTAGAGCACCGGTTCATCATCAAAAACCACCAGGGTGAAGGCATCGGGGTTCTGAGTCGTGCCCAGATGATGTTTCTTTTTGAGTTCTTCCAGAAATTTGTTTCTTTTTTCAAGAGAGACCTTAACTGTAAAGGTACGGTTTTTCTCATTGAAAAAGAAGGTGTCGCCGAAGGTTTTGGTGTAAAGATCCTCGATGACCTTCCAGTTGCCTTCGATCACCTGGATGGCGAAGTAGCTGCCCACTTCTCCGGCAGCAGCTGTCATGGAAACCAAAACGGCAGCGCAGAGAGTAAAGAGTATTTTTTTCATTTTTTCATTCCTTTATATTTTTTGAAAATATTGATTATCTGACTTTGACATTACGATCGCGGAAATTGTTGATTTTTCCGGAAAGTGCACCGCAGATAAGCTCTTTGAGCTGTGCGGCGGAACGGGCCATGGAACCGATTTTGAATTCGGCAATGGTGACTACACCGGCGTGATCGACCAGCTTGGCGGAGTCGATCCTGACCTCTTTGACGCCCCCTATGATCTGCTGCACCTTTTCATACTCTGCAGAAGAGTTGAGCTGCACCGCCACGCTGAAAACATTCATCACAGGGGCGCTGATCTTGAGTTCATTGCCGATGAATTCGACTTTGCCCAGACGGCTGTCTCGGGACAAGGCGTCCAGAAGAGCGTTGACGGAAACTGCCGCCATGACCACCTCATCGGGGTTGGTGATATTGAATCCGCGCAGGATCTCTTTCACTGCCGGAGCCACTTCAGGGGCTGTCCGGATCCGGAATGAAGAGGTCTTGACAGTGATGGTGACGAGCCCGTCAGCGGCAGAGACGAGGAATCCGGCATCGTCAAGAGTTTGCTGAGCCTTGTTCAACTCCTCCCTGGAAATGGTGATCACATCGGCTTTTCCGCCGTTGACGCCGCTGCCGAGACAGCGGCGGAAGAGGGTAAGTGAATTGGCATCACTGCGGAACATGGAGCTGTCCACCTTCCAATTTTCCTTTTTGTTCCCCGCAGGAGCCGCAAGAGAAACGCTGTATTTCTCAGGGGAAACAGCGGTGACGGTATGTCCTTTGGCTCTGAGTTCATCAATGAACCGGAGCTTGGCACCCTTGCTTGATGTGATGCTGTAAGAGTTGTTTTTATACTCAAACCCCTTGCCGAAAGCGTTGAAAACAGTTGACTCAAGTTCGGCGCCGTTGCCGGTCAGGATCTCAAGGACAAAGGTGGTTCTCAAGGCGCGGAGTCCGAAAAAGATCCCGGCGGCAAAGAGGAGGATGACAAACAGCACGCCGAAGCGTTTGCCCCACGGAGAACACGGAGGCCGGTACTCTTTGATCATCTGCTCCACCACTTCAGGAGAAACCTTCCGGGTGAAAGCGACGCACTCTTTCATGGACTTCCGGGCATATTCAGGGATAATTTTCCGGAGTTTTTCGGCGTTTTCCCAGATTTCCATTGCCTTGCGGGGACCGCCGCAGTTTTCAAATTCCTCATAGACGCCGGTGATGGCATCAAACTTGAAGCGCTCCTTGAACTGAAGAGCCGCAGCATGGACCCGGAAAATTTCATTGGCGATCTCTTCAAGGATCCTGAGATTGCCTTTGGCTTCGCCCAGTTTCTGAAGAGCCAGTCCCCGGGGCAGACCGCATTCATTGACGATTCTGGTCAAAAGCGTATCCAGACGGCGCTGATACTCAAGCATATCCTCAAGAATCGCTTTTGCTCCGGCAATGGTGGAGCCGCTTGCAAGAGCGCTTTCTGTATCTTCATCTTTCAACCCCTGAGAACGCGCCCACTCTTTAAGTTTTCTGACCTCATCAACGATGACATTGCCTTTGGCTTTTTCTTTAAGAATGGCTTCAGCCTCTTTCAAAGTCCCGGCATTGTTGATGATCTCCCAGGCATCTTCCTGTTTGATTCCCTGAGTTTCTGCCCATGCAGTCAGTTCTTCGGCCTTTTCTTTGTAGGCGCCTTTTTTGCCTGCCTGGATGATCTCTTCCAGTTTTCCTTTGGCGATCTCAAGGGTGGGACTGTTGTTGATGACAGTGCCTGACACATCGGGTTTGATCCCGTTTTCGGCGCACCATTTCATCAATTCTCTGACCTTTTCGGCAAAAATATCCGGTTCGGCACTGCTGAGAAGCGTCACACCCAGATCCTTGAATGTACCTTTGATGAAGCCGGGGAGTTTTTCCCCCAGAGAAGCGCGCTCCTCCGGCGTCGTGAAGGAGTCGGCTTTGAAACTTTTCAGATTGGAAAGGGGAGTTGCGATCGTGCGTTCACTGAGCCAGACCGCCAGAGAATTTTTCAGCTCCTCAGAGACATGTTTGCCCAGCTCTTCATCGCTCCAGCTCTCTTTGCTGCTGTTGAGAAGAATGAACTGCCCCAGTTTTTCGTTGACGGCGATGGTGGATTCAAAGATGAAATCGAACTGTACCGCTCCGGTGAAGTCATTGTGGGGGATCAGATTGGTAATACGGAGCGGAAAGGGCACGTCAAGATAACCGTAGACCGCAGGCGCGTTGTTGAAGATGGTGGAAAGCTGCTCCTTGACGACGGGCAGTGTCATGTTGCCTGCGACAACGAAAAAAGCATACCCTTTGAGGGCATCATCCATGGCGATATCCCGTTCAGTGACGGTATATTTTTTAAGAACTGTTACAGCCATTTTTTTATCCTTTCGATTGCTTAACGACCTGTTCCGCTGTTTTTTTCGCGGAGCCTGTCAGCGATAGTCTTATTCTGAGGTGCGGAAACAAGTTTTCTGAGCTCCTGTTCCGCCGGAGTCGTCTTCTGTGCATTTCTGACAGAGTCGATGATTTTTTCGATCATGTCCATAAATCACATCTCCTTTATTTGTTCCATGAAAAACCGTTTTCCGTGAAAATGCGGCGGTTTTCCGGTGTATCTTTGTCCGCAACGCCGGTGGCGGGATCGACGATGATGCTTTCACCGGCGGCGATATTGAAAAGTCCCTGCCGGTTCCTCATCATCCGGGGAGCTGTTGAAATAAAGGCGTCGATCTTTTCTTTGACCGGGGGCCAGATCTCTTCCGCATCACCGGTTGAAGCGGCAGCTTCAATGGAAATGGTCTGTGAATACCCGTAGTGTTCCACATAGGCGTAGGGGATCCGGGCATATCCGGCATGTCCGGGGTAGTTCCACGCCCATTGGCTGCCCCAGCTGTTGCGGACGATCAGATATCCGCCGCCGGGGATCTCAGGGACATCCCTGTATCCGGTGACCAGCATGGCATGACCGCCTGTGGGGATATCATTTTCAAGAGGACATGACCACCAGCCGGTCTCCCGGGTAAAATCAGAAAAGAGGGATTTGAAGGTCTGAAGAGCGATGACAAGAGGCATGGGACGGCGGCCGTTGGAGCCTGAAAGCTGCTGCTTGTATGAACCGATGGCTCTGCCGGGAAGGATGCACACTTTATCTTTGATCCTGTGATTGAGGGCATCGTTCCGGTGCTCGGCAAGAAGCTGCGCCCTGAGTTCGGGATCCTCTGCGGGCATCTGACAGACGCTGTTCCACTCCCGGACGGGGGCATAAGGCATCAGTTCCTCCCGGCAGAGGCCTTCGCCGGTCAGGGTCTTGTAAGCGTTTTCAAAGCCTGCGCCTTCAAAGGAGTCGCGGTAATCCTCTGTTGCCAGATCGCAGATATATTTTTCAGAAAAACTGTGTCCGGCATACTTTTTGAAATACTCATTCAAAAGCGCCTTGTATCCCTCATCTCCGGCGGGATCTCTGAGCCACTTCTTCAACCGCTCCTCTGACCCGTCATTCTGTTTCATACAGAGGTAGAAGTACTGACGGCTGAAGCGGCAGCGGTTTTCAAAGTAATACTCGGCAAGTCCCACAACGGCATTGGCCATACAGGTGCCTCTTTCGCCCTGATCGAAAGGGGGAAGCATCCCTCCCGAAAGATCGGCGGCAGCGGGAAATGTAAAAACGCCGCCGGCGGCAGGACGTGAATAGTCAGCGCCGCAGCAGGGAGCCTGTACCATGGATGGGGCATAAAATCCCCGTTTATAGGGAGGCAGTGCAGCATCGGCAAGAGCTTTCACTGCTGATGCGTGCTGAACTTCGCTGATAAAACCTGACCGGGTCAATTCATCCTGAGTCATTTTTTTGATCCTTTTTACTTACAGCAGCGGTCTGTTTCCACAGAGAGCTGTCCACTTGTACTTGTCCGCACTCTTTTGCGTACAACTGCAGATAAAGAGGGATTTGCTCTATTTTTCTGACATGCTCTTTCCGGAAAATTTCCCGATCCGGAGCAACATCAGTCAATAATTACGAGGTAATTCCTGAAGTTATTCCTTCAGAAATTACCCTGTCAATTAATATACTGCCGCTTCGGGAAGTTTTCAAGAAAAAACAGATGTTTTTTAGAACTCTTTCAACCTTTATTTCCGGAATGTGCACATGTTCTTTTTTCAGAAAAAACTTTCAGCTTCTGCTGACCTGGCAGAATGTTGTCACCGCCAGCAGCCCATTGTCGCTGTTCCTTTGTCTGGAAGCAAGCTGCATCCATCTGTGGGCCTCTTCGGTTTCTCTGTTTTCCATGGCGATAACGCCCAGCTGATACTGAGCCTTGGGGGAGCCGTCAATGGCAACTGCCGCGTAAAAGCAGAGGCGCGCCTTTTCACGATCGGGCTCGAGATCGAACTTGCCGTTGTAATAGATATTGCCGAGGGTGATCCAGGCTTCAGAGACCTTGCCGGAGCCTGCCAGTCTCAAAAGCTGCAACCCTTTGCCGAAAAACTCTTTCTGCCGGTCGGTATCGCCGGTCATCTCAGCCTCTTCAAGATAATAGGATCCCAGCAGATACTGGGCGGCAGGGAGCACCTTGCTGCTGCCGGGAGCACTGATCTGTTTCAGATAGCGGACAGCTTCACTCCGGTTGACGGCGGTTCCTTCGCCGGTAAGGAGCATTCGGCCTGTTTCCAACATGGCTTCTGCATATCCGAAACGGTCAGAGATCTTTTTGAACATGGCAAAGGCTCTGGCTTTATCTTTGGGGACTCCCCAGCCGAGAGAATAGAGCTGTGCCAGTTTGAACTCGGAGTTTGCGTCATTGAGGGCGGCACCTTTTTTGAAGTAAAATACCGCCTTGCTTTTCCCGCCCTTCCGGGCGTGGAGCATCCCCATATAGTAGCAGGCCTCTTTGCAATCCCTGCGGATCGCTTCTTCAAGAAGCTGTTCCGCCCGGATGTACTGTCCATTGCCGATCATCGTCTGGATGCCTTCCAGGTGCATCGTGTCTGCCGGATCGCTTCTCAGATGGGCAGCGCCCAGAGAAAAAGCGGCAAATGAGATACTCACAGTGATGAGAGTCAAGAAAAATTTTCCGGATCCGGCAGACATTTTTTTATTCCTTTCTGTCATATTTATTGATCTTATATCCAGCCGGCACTGTTTGATAGCGTTTTTTCCAGTGCCATTTTGTTCGTTCTGCCATATAAGACGGAGTTGAGCACTGTTTCTGACAAAAAATAAAGATAAAACCGATTTTTAAAGTCATTTTCCGGAAGGGAAAACGGTTCAATGATATTTTTTCAGAAAAATTTGTAAGAAACGGTGTTTTCCGTGCGTCTTTATACATACGGGATCTCCGTGATCCAAAAGTTATCGTAACAGATGATCTCAGTTTTGAGATCCGGTTCAACAGAAAAAGGAGGTAAACTGTGAAAATCGCAGAAATGCTTGAACTCTATTCCACACTTGATTCCTCCGGTCAGGAAAGAGTTCTGGAAGAGTTCTTTCTTCATGGCAGCAACGGAGACGCCGGAGCCCTCTTTCTGGCGGGCTACCTGAGCACGCCCGTGCGGGAGGATCTTATGGAATCCGCCGCCGCATCCGACCTTGATGCAGCATTGGCTTACGCCGGCTACTGTGCCGATGAATACGGCCGCACCGCCGCCGGAAGACGCAAGGTCTACGCCATCTGCTTCAAAGCCAGAAAGAGCAGTCACGGCCCTTTGCTCAACAAACTGGGCGTGCTGACGCTCACCGGCTGCGGCTGTGTCAGAAGCCTTTCCCGGGCAGAGAACTTTTTCCGCCGCGCCGCCGCTCTGGGCTCCTCTGCGGCAGAACAGAATCTGGAGCTTCTGCTCCGGATCAAAGCGGAACCCGCAGCTGTTTTTCAACTCCCTGCTCCTGAAAAAGCGGTAAAGAGTGAGATCGTGAAACCCGTTATTCAGCAGCAGCGGCAGTTGAAAAACTTTGCCGAGCCCCGGCAAAAAGGGGCTTATTGGAGCAAACTGTTCACCTTGAAGATAAGTTGAACTTTTATATTGTCATCTCCCCCGGCACACTCTGTTCTGACATGCCGGGGCGTTTTTTTCAGCATGAGAAATCGACTGAAGAAGAAAGAAAAAGATCAAAGCCCTCTGAAAACCGGTACTTTTGAGAGATATTTTGATCTTTCTTTGAAATTTCAACAATATTTCTGTCAGAAATGCTCCCTCTCCCGCTCTTATACTGCAGAACGAACAAAACGGCACTGCCAAAGGTTTCAAACAGTGCCGGAAAATAAAACAGAGGTAATTTCAAAAGTCATTCAAAAAATGGCAAAGATGTCATTCGCAAAGAGCTGTAAAGGGTAGTTTGAAGGCTGCTGCCTGCAAGGTAACAGCTGCTTGTCCCGCCGTAGCTTTATGCGAAGGCGGAAAAATGCTCCCTTTATCAGATCGAAGCGAGGACGCTCTGACAATTTTGAGGAGTTTTGAAATTGCCTCAGCAACATAAGGAATTTGAAAAATGCGTTTTATCGGTAATTTTTTGTGGTTTGTGCTGGGCGGCGGTTTCTTTCTCGGTCTGACCTGGTGCCTGGCAGGAGTGATCTGGTGCATCACCATCGTGGGGATCCCCGTGGGTATCGCCTGTTTCCGCATTGCCAGCTTCTCCTTCTTCCCCTTCGGCAAGGAACTTGTCCCCGCCGAACTGGTGGGTGAAAAAGCCGGACTCGGTTCCGGAGTTCTGAACTTTTTCTGGTGTATCTTTTCCGGATTCTGGCTGGCTCTCTTCCACGCCATCTGCGGTCTGACTGAGCTTGTCTCCATCATCGGCATCCCCTTCGCTCTTGCCAACTTCAAGATCGCTGCCGCTGCCTTCGCCCCTCTGGGCAAGCGGATCGTCAGCACTGAAACCGCCGCCGCCGCCCGTGCCCGGCGCGCACAGGAAGAGTTGGAAAAAAGAATGGCTCAGCAGCAGCCCGATTAAAAACCACGGCTTTCACCATCCCCCCGGTATCGTCTGCCCTGACATGCCGGGGCGTTTTTTTTAGTATATCCGGCGCTGTGAACGTTTGCATTTTGTCTTGAATACCATTATATTATCTTTAAATAATACAGACAGGGAACAAACAGGAGAATCAAAGCCTTGAACATACTTCGTAAAAAACTCAACTCCGGCGTGGTCATTTTTGACGGTGCCATGGGAACCGAGCTCTATAAACGGAACTTTTTTGTCAACAACTCCTATGAACAGCTCAACGTGACCCGTCCTGCGGTGATCTCAGAGATCCACCGCGCCTACCTGAGCGCCGGAGCTGAAGTACTCACCGCCAACACCTTCAACGCCAACGCCCGGAACCTGCGGCGCTACGGCATCGCTTCTGAAGTCGCAGCCATCAACCGTGCCGGGGTTGAGCTCGCCCGCGCCGCCGCCAACGGCAAGGCTCTGGTCGCCGCCTCGGTGGGTCCCGTGGGGGAGCCTGAATCCGACGCCGACACCAGAAGCCGCGCTGAGATCATCACAGAGCAGCTTCAGGCACTCCTTGAAGCGGACTTTGTCATCTTTGAGTCCATGCGTACCTTTGAAGATCTCACAGGAGCCCTTGAGGCGGTGAAGGGATTTTCAGATCTGGTCTATGTCCTGAGTTTCGCCGCAAACTCCCCTCTTATGGAAGATCCTGAAAAACTTCTCTCTCTTATTGACGATTCTGTCGCCGCCAATCCTCCTGCCGCTCTGGGCATCAACTGCGGCGGGGGACCTGAAGCGCTCCTCAAAGAGTTTGAGCGTCTCATGAAAGTGACCCGGCTCCCCATCATTCTTCAGCCCAATGCGGGCACCCCCAAGGATGTGGATGGACGCACCCTCTACATGGCAAGCGAAGAGTATCTGAGCACCTACGCCGTCCGTTTCGCCCGTCTGGGCGCCGCCGCCGTGGGGGGATGCTGCGGCATCGGTCCTGAACTCATCAACGCTGTCAGCACCGCCGTCAAGCCCCTTGCGGGAGCCAAAAAAATCGAGATCACCGTCAAAGAGGAAAGCGGCAAGCTTCCTGAACCGCTCCCTCCGGCTGAAAGGGGAACACTGGGGGCAAAACTTGCCAAAGGGGAATTTATCCGCACTGTGGAACTCACCCCCGCCGCCGGTTTTGATATGACCAAGCTCCTTGCCAATGCCCAGAAGTGCAAAGATAACGGCATTGACGCCATCAATCTGCCTGACGGTCCCCGCGCCAGCGCCCGGATCACCCCGCTCCTTGCGGCAAAGACCATTGAGGAAAAAATCGGCATCGCCACCATTCCCCACTGCTGCTGCCGGGATAAAAGCCTTATCGGACTCCAATCCGAACTTCTCAGTTACGCCGCCTCAGGCATCAGGCAGCTGCTCTTCATCACCGGCGACCCGCCGAAACTGGGGGATTATCCCTTCAGCAGCGGCGTCTTTGACATTGACGCCATCGGACTTGTCGCCATGCAGAACAAGATGAACCGGGGCGTGGACTGCGGCAATAAATCCATCAACGGTCAGACCGCCACCCTCATCGGCGTGGGACTCGATCCCAACGCCATAGATCAGGAGCGGGAGTACCGCCGCATCTGTGAAAAGGCTGAAGCCGGTGCCGACTTTATCCAGACCCAGCCGGTCTTTGAACCCTCAGCACTGCTGAACTTCATCAAGCGCATCGAACACCTTCATCTGCCTGTCATCGCCGGCGTCTGGCCCCTGGTGAGTCTGCGGAACGCCCAGTTCATGCGGAACGAAGTCCCCGGTGTTGTGGTTCCTGACTCCATCATGCAGCGCATCGCCGTCCCTGAGACCAAAGAGGGGCAGCTGGCGGTGGGTATTGAAATCGCAAGAGAGGCTCTGGCAGAGATCCGTCCTTACATTGCGGGCGTGGAGCTTTCAGCGCCCTTCGGCAATGTGGACACAGCTTTGAAAGTCATGCAGTAAACATCATGAAAGTTCTGAAACAGCGCAAATTCAAACACCAGCAGGGCGCCGTGATCTTTGAATCGGTTCTGGCGATCTGCGTGCTGATGCTGGTCTTTTTTGCTCTCTTTCAGATCTACCGCTGGGCAATGGCGGAGCTTTTCTGCCATTACTCAGTCTATTACAGCACCAAGGCGGCGTCACTGGGCTACAAAGCCAATATCGGACTCCGGGCGGCGCGGGTGGCTGCCATCGCCATTTCAGGCGGACGCTCAAGCACCCATGCCGATGAGGAAACCTACGCCGAAAACTATATGCGTCACGGCGACGCGTCAGGGGTGAGTTATCCCTACTGGCACCCCCAGAGCAGTCAGGATCCCTGCCTCACTGTCGCCAGCACCCGTCTGGGCGGAGAAACCATCGAATGTGTGACGCTCCTTGAAAAAATGCCTCTTGTCCATGAAGTTCTGGGCAGGATCTTCGGCATCACCCGGAACCCTTCTCCCCGGGCGGAAGCCAGAGCCTATAACTTTTCCAACCTCTATCTGGAGCAGTGACCTGATGAAAAGACACAGCCAATCGGGACAGGTCCTTATCACCGGCGTGGTGATGATGGTCATATTGCTTCTGGTCATTCTCTACGCCTTTGACGTGCATAATGTGATCCGCGCCAAACTCAAGGTGGATGTCGCCCAGCAGTCCGCCGCCATGACCGGCGCCGCCTGGCAGAAAGAATCCCTGAACCTTATCGGCGAGATCAATCTGCTCAAGGCTTCGGCGCTCCTTATGGAAGGCTCCGAAAACTGGAAGACTCCTCTCCCCGACAAAAAGGAGGAGGAAGAAGCATGGCGCAGAGAAATGCAGTCCCGGGTGGATCTTCTCACCGAAATGCAGACCCGGGTCAGCTTTATCGGACCTCTCATCGGCTTTGCCGCCGCTCAGCAGTCTGCCAAATCCAACGGACTCAACCGGATCAACAACGCTCTGGGAAACTATCTGGAGCTTCTCAACACAGACAAACGCTACGATGAGTCTCAGGGAGGCGCCGCAAGATATATCAACAATTATGAGTGGAAAGAACCCTATATCAGCCTTGTTTCCCGCATCAACAGCAACGGTATTGCCGTCTTCCCCAATGCCCGGACAGCAGGGATGCCTGAAACCCGTCCGGCGCAGCTTGCCAATGATCGGTTTTACACCGAGATCATGCGGTGCGCCAACGCTATCGCTGCCAATGATCCCCCCAAAAAGCATCACTGGAATTTGCTCTCTTCACTTCTCAAAACCATGGATGACACTGACTTTCAGGGCAAATGGTGGCACATCAACTACCGGCACAACCGTTTTCCCAACGAAAGCGAGATCTTCACTCTGGGGGTGGAGTTCGGGGGCGAATATGATGAAAGAGATGTGTTTGCTGTCAACGATCTCAAACCTGAACTCAAAAATTATGCCGACCGGGGCTCTCTGCCCGCTCAGATGAAGTGGTGCATCTACGATCAATGGTGGTATCCGGACTACTATAAAAACAACTATCCTGAATATGAATACAACCACTACAACTACTGGTACGGCGGCGGCGCCTTGCGTAAAGAGGTGAAAAAACAGTTTATCTATGAAGGTCCCGCCGCCTATGTTGAAGGTTACGCCGATGTGACCGCAAGAGTCAATGTCCGTCCCTCGGTGCGTCCCTATGCAGGAAACGATTTTGCAGAAAACATCGAAAAACGTAATGCCCGCGAAGCGATCCGGAACCGGGAACACGCCATACTGCTCCGCAAAAATCAGACCACCACCCGTATCGGCACCCGCCGGGGCAGAGCGAATGACTCTGATATTTCCACAAGTTACCGTCCCGGCTCCATCGCCAAGGTACTGGGGGAACTCAAAGGCGACACCGCCCCTGTGGAACTGGATCTGATCCTGCCTGTTTTCAAAAAGGTTTCCCCCATGCCCACTTTCATGCCCATCCCCTACGGATTCCAGGTGCTGAAGCCGGGGTACTCCAATCTGGAAAAATTCCTCAGCTGGCTTGCGGAACAGGAGGATCTCAACGGCGTCCCCCCGGAGGGCACCGAACACTATCTTGAAGCACTGCAGTTCCTTGCCAACGGCGTCCGTGAGCGTGCCAGAGGCAGTTCAGAAAGGGTCAAAGCTGAATTGAACTCCCACATTTCAGGGCGCGCCCTGCGCTATTACGGATACAACCACAAATTCAACAAAGGCGCCTTTGAAAATGAGTTCAAGGAGAGGCTCTGGGAGTGGTACAAGGTGCGGGATGCAAGAGTCTTCCAGCAGAAAGTCCTTGACGGTCCCGGATACCTTCAGGAGCCGCGGCTTTTCAACAACAACCCCAAACTCCGGCGGGTGGAAGTCAAAGAAACGGCGCCCGACGGCAGGATCATCACCAGAAAATATTATGTGCTCTCCCGTGAAGAGGGCAGTTCCGTCAAAGAGTACCGTCTGGATGAAAAGACACATAAGGTTCCTGTTCCCGACGAAATCAACGGCGGCACCGCCTACCGGGTATATGTCAATATCGTGAACAACGCTTCGCTTTACTATGTCATCAACTCCAGGGGACAGATCGTACTCAACGGCGGCAACGACCCCACCATCATGTATAACCGTCACTACGGCGGAGGCGGCACCTGCCAGTGTCAGGGGGAATGTACCTGCAAATCTGTCTGGAACCCGGGGCGTTATGACGGAACAAGAGGTCCCGCACGCTTATGAAAAGAACTTCTTCACAATCAGGTCAGGCGACCACTGAGATGATCTTCATGCTTTTGGGTTTTGCGGTACTGCTGCTGGGGATCCTCTTCACTCTTTCTCTGGAAATTTTCAATACAAGAGTGCTGATGGACTCCAAATATCAGACGGAGCGTTCAGTGAACTTCGCCAACGCCTCTCTTCATGGAGGTACCGGCAGGGAACTCAAAGGCTGGGACTATGACAACGGGATCCCCTTTACCCTGAAAGACCAGCCGGTCTATCACTCCGGGGGCGAAATCACCGAAGGGTGGTTCGCCCTGGGCAGCCGGACCGCCTCAGGCGCGGTCAACTATGAATACGACTGGCGCGCCCTCAGGGATTTTACCAGAGGAGAATTCAAAGCGGACTATAAAGAAAGTACTCAAAGCGCCATTTCAGCCGCAAATCTCATCACCCGGCAGGGAGAGCCCGAAGGACGCTCCCTTACGGCGAAGCTCCCTGAGCTTTACAGCGCCCTCGCCAATCTGCTGGGGGTGAAGATCAACTATGACAATCTGACCAACAATCCATCAAACAGGGTCTATCTGCCCGCCAACGGAGAATTATGAATATTGCCTTTATTTCCACCGGAACGGAGCTTCTGAAAGGGAGCGCCGTCAACACAAACTTGCGCTGTTTCGGCTCCGCCCTCGCCGCCGCCGGGATCCCGCTCCATCAGGAGATCGCCTGCGGCGACAGAAAACAGGAGATCGCCGAAGCCCTGAGCGCCGCCTTGAAAAGTTCTGAAATACTCCTGATCTCAGGAGGTCTGGGACCTACTTCTGATGATATCACCCTTGAGACTGTGGCACGCTTTTTCGGACTTGAACTCCATCAGGATCCCGCCCTGACCCTTAAAATAGAAAACTTCTGGAAAGCTCTGGGACGCGCCATTCCCTGCCCCAAATCCCAGTTCAAACAGGCGATGCTTCCCGACAACGGAACTGCCATCGACAACCCCCGGGGCTCTGCCTCAGGGATCTATATCAAAACGGATTATGCCAAAATCACGCGCCACATCTTTCTCGTGCCGGGACCTCCTTCGGAGTTTGAGCCGATGATCGCGGAATCCATTCTCCCCGCCATTCTTGAAATCGTCCCCGACCGTCTCAAAACTGTGGGGTTCCTCTGCGCGGGGGTGGGTGAATCCACTGTTGCCAAAACCCTTGAAAAGCCCATTACCGCTCTCGGTGTGGAAATCGCCTATTGTGCCGACGCTTCAGGAACGCGTCTCTTTCTTTCATCAAATGATGATGAAAAACTTGTTCTTGCCGACCGTACCGCCCACGATCTCATGGGCACCAGCGCCATGCCTGACGGCGTCCTTGATCCTGTCACCCGCACCATCGGACTGCTGAAAGAAAAGGGAGTGACTCTCGTTACCGCCGAATCCTGCACGGGAGGCATGATCGCCAACTCCATCGTTGAACGCAGCGGGGTTTCAAGCGTCTTTGCAGGGAGCGCCGTCACCTACTCCAACGCTCTCAAAGAGAAGCTCCTGGGGGTTCCCTCAGAGGTGCTTGAAAAGTACGGTGCCGTCAGCGAGGAATGCGCCTGCGCCATGGCAAAGGGCGCCGCCTCCCGTCTGGGCGCCGATGCCGCCGTTGCCACCACCGGTATCGCAGGTCCCGACGGCGGAACGCCGGAAAAGCCTGTGGGTCTGGTCTATGTTGCCGCCTGCGTCAAAGGCGAAGTCATGGTCCGCAAGCTCAACTTGCGGGGCGGAAGATCGATGATCCGCCAGCGCGCTGCTGCTCAGGCGCTCATACTGCTCAACACCATGCTGGAGCAGCTGTAAGAGAATTTGAATGAGGTGAAAACTTATGGATTTGAATACTGAAATGATCTATCACTCCCGCTCCGAAGAGGAGACGGAAAAACTTGCGTCTCAAATCGCCGCTTCTCTTCAGCCGGGGGCGACGGTGCTGCTCAGAGGAAATCTGGGAGCGGGGAAGACGGTTTTTTCCCGGGGGTTCGCCCGGGGACTGGGATGCGATGACACCCTCTCAAGCCCCACCTATACCATCGTTCAGGAGTATCAGCTCCCCGGAGGGGCAAGGCTCTACCACATGGATCTTTACCGGATCGCCGATTCCGCCGCCGCACTGGGTTTCGGCGTGGATGAGTTCATTGACGACCCCAAAGCCTACAAGCTCATTGAGTGGCCCGAAAGGATAGAGTCTTTGCTCCCTGAAAAGTGTCTGACTGTGGAAATCACGCACCAGGGCGATGAGGAGCGCACACTCAGGATCACTCCATGAAAAAGCACTCTTTCACCTTTTTTTCACGGCGCATGTTCGCCCGTCCGTGGCGGTGCCCTGTGCCCTGTACCATTCTGCTTGCGGGGGTCATCGGTTCTCTTATCATCAGCTTTTACGGCGGCAGCAAACTTGCGGATCTGACAGGCACGTTGAACGCGCTCATCATCTGTTCCGCCGGAGCGCTGTTTTTCTTCGGTGCGCTCCTTGCGCTCCCCTCCCCGGCAGGGGAGGTATGTGCCAAAATAGGTTTGAAAAAAATAAGGATGAAGGATCTGCAGCTGTGCGTACTTGCTCTTTTCATCATCCTTCCGGGATCGGCGCTCCTGACCTGTTTCTGGCAGCAGTTCCTTGAGATTTTGAACATTCCCTTTGAAAAGGAGCAGTCTCTGCTGAATGTTGTCCGTCATGGAAACAAAGCGACCTTTCTTCAGCTTCTCGTTCTCACTGCCGGAGTGATACCCTGTCTGGAGGAACTCATCTTCCGCCGCGGACTCTACGCACTGCTTGCCCGCACAGGGCCCCATGCCGCCATGATCGTTACGGCTCTGATCTTTTCAGTTGCTCACGGATTTCTGCTGGGTGTGCCCGCCTTGTTTTTCATGGGACTTACCTTTCAGGTCATCTGCAATGTCACCCGGAATTTGTGGTGTTCCATCATCACCCACGCCCTGCTCAACGCCACTGTGCTGGGTGTCACATTCACAGCGGCGAAATGCGGTCTCAACTGACCTTATTTCCGGCGGCGGTAAAAGAAGGCACCGTTCCCTGAGTCGCTGAAAGTGACCCAGACGATGGCGTTTTTGTCAAAGAAAATCTCCCCTCTGCCCCCGTTCCGTGAAGCGATCTCGTTCCCGGCGGGAAACATTTTTCTGTTCCGCATCAGGGCATCCACATTGCGGAGCAGGATGTGAGGCGCCTGGGGAGCGGAACGGAACTCCCCGCAGATCCCTCC
This sequence comes from Lentisphaeria bacterium, assembly GCA_017507125.1. Classification (GTDB taxonomy): domain Bacteria; phylum Verrucomicrobiota; class Lentisphaeria; order Victivallales; family Victivallaceae; genus UBA1784. The sequence goes on along the minus strand of JAFWBQ010000074.1, from coordinate 18,416 downwards.
GTCAGCCAGACGGGTGACGGCAGTGATGACGGCACCGGCAGGAAGGGGGGGCAGTTCAGAGGGCCACTCCTGAGGGGGAGGGAGCTTTTCAGGGACAAGCATTTTGAAACAGGTCACAGGACGGTCTTTCCGTGAAGCGATGAGCAGATAACGCTCTACAAGAGCACTCCCCTTCACTTTACGCTCAAAGCGTATGGTTCCACCTGAAATGGCAAGTTTATCGGCTTTCATCCTTTTGAGGAGCAGGGCGATTTCTTCAATATCCTTTTTAACGGCTGAAACTTCAAGTGTCGAAGCAAATGAGTTGACCGTGATCCTCTCTGAGTGCAGGATCTTTTCCACACCGGGCAGCACAGCACTCAGCTCCCGGTCTGCAGCGTTTCTGCCCCTGCCGGGTCCCAACAGATAGACTTCGGCGGTCAGCTCAAAAGCCGCCGCTGCCATCAGGATCGCCAATGCCTGTTTGATCATCATTTCACAACTCGCAAATTTTCCGGAGAACGACTCCCACCCACAATATTTCCTCACTGCCGACTGAAAAAAAGAGTCCCTGAGGTTCATCGCTGAAAAACCAGCAGTCACCGTTGATCCTTCTGAGCCTTTTGCACACGGCTCTGCCGGAACACTCTCTTTCAGGTTTGAAAACGGCGACGACGATCTTGTTTTCGGGAACCGCTTTCAAATTCTCTTCCTGGTGCACCACAATAAGATCCCGGTCGCAGATCTGGGGAGCCATCTGCAGGTCCTGTGCCCGGAGCACCAGCTGTTCCACGCCTCCGTTCCGCATCAGCTGTCCCGGATCTTTCAGCAGTTCTCTCCATTCGATGACAGGAAGAGCCGGTTCATGGCCCATATCGCTGCTGATGGTCTGCAAAAAGTTTCTGAGCTTTTTCCAGTTCTCATCAGAGACCGAACCCACCTTTCCCCGCAGATAGCGTGAAATGCACGACGGATCAATTCCGGCTCTGCGTCCCAGGTTCACTGCTCCGCCGCATCGTTCTGCAGCGGTGAGCAGTGCCCGGATGACAGCGCCATCAAGTTTCATTTTATTTGATATACCAGCCTCTCTGCCTATAAAATAGTACTTTAAAGAAAGATTTGCAAATTTTTTTTAAAAAATATTCATTTGAGGTATTGAGAATTGCACCAATGCAATTATATTGTTTTTACAGAGGAGCTTTTCTGCCGCAGCGATTGCACAGATGCATGGAGAACATCTGAAAAAATCCTGACATAATCTGTCACAGGCAGAAAGGAAAAATTGCGTATGACCAAGTATGATGAAAAGATCAGGAACTCTTTTGAAGAGATCCGCCGCTGTTATCTGGCATTGTGTCCGGAAAGCGAAATCATTGCCAAGCTGGGTATTTCCAGGCGCACCTTCGACCGCTGCCGGAGTGACCATCCGGAGTTCCGCGCATTCATCGACGAGTGCCGGGAAGAAGCTGCCGCCCGGGCCGCCGAAGAGGTGGAAAATGCCCTGCTCAAACGTGCCACCGGTTATGACACCGGCGGCGAGACTCCCAAACACGTTCCTCCGGATGTGCGGGCAGCCATCTTTTATTTGAAGAACCGCCGCCCCAAAAGCTGGAAGGACAGACAGGAAATTTCGGTCCCTGAACTGCCGGAAATACGCCTGACCGTGGAAGAGTCGGCTCTTTAAGATCTTTTTAACTTCAACTGGTTCAACAACAAAAGAAGAGGAGTATTGTTGATCATGACCGGATTTCTTTTCAGCAGACGGCACCCGGAGTATCTTAAAAATGAACAGATCTACCGCCACTGCGCCGAAGCCTACCGGGGAGGCCCCGGATATATGGAAAAAACTCTGATACGCCACGTTTCAGAAATCGACCTTGAGTTCGCTGAACGCAAAAGGCGCGCCTATTACTTCAACTACCCCAGAAGCATCGCACGGCGCATTACCCAGTATGCTCTTGCCATGCCCCCTGTCCGCACCAACGCCGACCCCGCCATGGTGGAGGATTGGAGCCGTACAGGGATGCGGACCAATGAGGTCATGCGTCAACTTTCCACCATGCTGACGGTCTTCGGCAAAGTATGGGTGCAGATCGACTCACCCAGCTTCACCACTCCGGTAAGCCGTTCAGCGGCGGCGGCGGGGAACCTGCGTCCCTATGTACGGATCCTCTCCCCTCTTGAAGTCACCGACTGGTCCACAGGCGCAGACGGGAAACTGGAGTGGGCGATCATCCGGGAAGAGTCCTTCGAAAACAGCGATCCCCTGACACCGGGGGAAACCTATGAGTGCATCAAACTTTTCCGCCGCGGCAGCTGGCAGCTTTTCCGGCGCCGGGGCGGCGAAATCGAAGAGTGTGCCTCAGGCAAACTTCCCGGCAATGAGATCCCCCTCTTTCCCGTTGAGGAGTCCGACGGCAGCGGCGCCGGGGCGGGACACTGGTTTGAAGATGCCGTGCGTATCTCTGAAGCCATCTTCAACAACGAATCGGAGTCTCAGATGAACATGGTCAAACAGATGTTCGGACTTCTGGTCGTTTCAGAAACTTTTGCCCGGGGCGCTCTGCCCCGGAACCGGGAGGAAAATGCCAATTTCGCCTCAACTGTTGCGCGCTCTGCCGCTGTCATCGAAAGCGTTGAAGAAAAAGGCATCAGCCGCTACATCAGCCCTTCCGGCGTTCCCGGGGCGCTGCTGCGCCAGGAAAACGAGGCTCTGAAACGGGAGCTTTTCGATCTGGCGGGTCTGAGTGCTTCATCTTACAGCAAAGATGCCCAGAGTGCCGAGTCCAAAGCGTGGGATTTCCGCAATTCCAGCCAGTTTCTTGCCGCCAGGGCGGATCTGCTGGAGCAAAGCGAGATCCGCGCCTGGGAGCTGCTCCATCTTTTTGATGCTTCCATTCCGGTCCCCCGGGTGGTCTACAACCGGGAGTTCGCCGTCAGAGAGCTGGATAAAAGCATCGCCGCGCTGCTTCAGCTCTCGGAACTTCCTGCCGGGAACTCTTTCAAACAGAGTGTGAATAAGGCGGCGGTGGAACTGCTCGCCGCCCTTTCCCCCATGCCGGAACAGGAAAAAAGTGCCCTGCTTGAAGAAACAGAGACACTGAAGATCTCCTGATCCTTCACCCCCCATATATCATTTCCGTTCTGCGGGAAAAAGGGTAAAAAGTCTCTGAAGACTTTTTCCCCGGCAGAGGCGGCAGAGGAGAAGCCTTTGTTTTCCCGCTATCATAAACTGCCTTAAATTGAGGAGGTAAAATGAATCTCAAAGAGGCACTTGACGCACTGCTCTCGGGGAGGGAGATCCCCCCTGATGCCCGGGAGCTGCTCGCCAACTTCGACCCGGAGTCACTCAGAGAGGAGCTGAGTACTTTGCGGTCACAGTTGGAAGAGCAGGAAAACGCCAAGCTCTCAGCCGAAGAGCTGCTTAAAAAACAGCTCAGCGCGGCTCTGAGCGAAAAGGAGGCCCTGCAGCAGAAACACGATCTGCTGGCACGCTCCACATCCATCCGCCGTCTGGCGGAGCAATCAGGCTGCGTTGATCCGGATTATCTGGATTTTCTTGCAGGCAAAGAGAATGTGGATCTTGATGACAGTCAGGCGGTGGAGCAATTTCTTGCACAGACGCTCAAAAGCCGTCCCTACTGTTTCAGAAGCGCCCTTCATCCGGGTTCCGGCTCCGGCACCCAAATGGAGGGAAAACGCCACGCCCCGGCGGAATCCGGAAACGACCGGATCTCACGGATCCTTGACCGCCTGGATTCAGCACCGGTGGTACGATGAAAAAATTTTATTCCATAAATGAAAGTCCATACTCAGAGGTTATATAATATGTTGTACAGCTACAGTTTTTCCAACCGCAAACGTGATCTTTCCGACATTCTTTCCACTGTGATCCGGGATGAGCCGAGATTTATTTCCAACTTCAAGGCTGTTCCTGATGCCCGCATGCGCAAGCATGAGTGGATCGAAGATCAGATGCAGGGACGTTCCATCAAGGCTGAAAGCATCGACTCCGGTGTTCTCACCGTGACCGCCGCCGATGCTGCCAAAGTCAAAAACGGAACCCTCCTTGCACCTGAAGGATCTTCCGCACTTTTCACAGTCACCAATGTCACTGACACGAGTGTCACTGTTGCTCTTGCCGCCGCCAACGGTTCCGGAATGACCCTTGAAACTCTGCCTGCAGAAGGCACTGTTTTCAAGGTGATCTCCACCCCCATGGGCGAAGGCAGCATCAACGGTGAAGGCGAGGAACATTACTCACATGCCCGCGCCGAATACAACACCACCCAGATCTTCCGCAAAGAGATCGTTCTGAGCGGTTCCGCTCTGGCGGTGAATGTCTACGGCAGCGCCGATAATCAGCTGAACCGGCAGACCGCATTCGCCCTTGCCGATCTGGCACGGGATCTGAACCGGGTCGCCCTTTTCGGCAGACGTGTGGAACCCGGTCCCGGTGTCCGGGGCGAAGCAGGGGGACTTTACGCTTTTGCCGCAGGAGAAGATGGTCTGTGCATTGATGCAGGTGAATGTGCCATCGACTCTTATCTTATCAATGACGGTGCCCAGGCGGTCCTGGGTGCCGGCGGCGAACCCGCTCAGATCCTCTGCTCCCCCGGTCAGGCGCGGATCATTTCAAATGAGTACCGCAACAATCTTCAGATCCTCCGCTCCGACGACCGTCGGGGCGCCTACGTTGCCGTTATCGTCAACGACATCAACGGCAAGGGGATGACTGTCATGGCGGATCCTGATGTGCCCGACACCGAAGCGTGGATCATTGATCCCGAAGGTTTCGGTCTGGCAGCGCTTCAGGGCCGCGCCATCAGCGATGAAGATGCGACACCTTCAGGTTTTGACGGCATCCGCCGGACGGCACTGGGAGAACTCACCTTTGAGTTCCGCAACGCCGGACAGCGCTGCTGCCGCATCAAAAATCTGAAGAATGCTGCTGCTGCACTCAGCGAACTCCGCGGAGCGTGATCCATACTTTGAGTGTTTCAGGGGGCTTCCTTTCTTTTGCATTTGAGGAAGAGGGGAAGCCCTTTTTTCAAGGAGAAAATTATGTCAGACCTGAAGAAATTTGAAGAAGCCTTTACACGGCACATCGCCGGTGATCTTTATAACGCCGCCACAGAAACCCGGAAACAAAGCGCCGTCGCCATGGCAGAGCGGGATATCCTCAGTCAGACCGGCCCCGATACGGACAAAGAGGATCCGGTATACATCGACGCTGTGGCGGAGCAGACCATCTTTCTGCTGCTCAATATAGACAAACTCTACTCCCCTCTCGACGATGTGGTCTCTGAAAGTGTAGAGGGCGCCGGCAGTGTCACTTATGACAGGGCCCCCGCCCGGATCATGTCGGCAAGAGCTGTTCAGCTCTGCTGTCTGCTCACTAAAAAAACACTCCCCCTCTGCCGCGGATAAAAATTCAGGAAGGATCAGGATATATCATGAAAAAACCTAATGCCATGAAAGATTGTTACGGCTCTTTCAACACAAGCAGAAGCTGCGCCAAATGTATCTACCGCCGCTCCTGTGCCCTTTACACCGGCACCGGGAGGGCCATTGACCGCAATTCGGGCCTGGTCAGCTTTGACAACACCGTCGATCTCTGGTACCCCGCCCCCGACAGCTGTATCCCCGGATATGGAGAGGAAAGGGATCTCCACAGCGAAATGGTAAGGTACCTGAGCCAGATGCTCAAGTGGATCATGAAACTCGACAGCTACACTCTGGGTATCGTGGCGGAAATCATCGCGCCTTCAGAAGCTCTTCCCGGAGGTGTCACCGTGGCGCATCTGGCAAAACTCAGAAAATGCACCCGCCAGGCGATGCACGAAAAGATGCTCTACGCCGTGGCGCAGTTTCCTGAACTGGGTCCCCTTTTTCAGACTGCTTTGCGCCGGGTGGGCAATTTGAAAAGCAAGTTTCAGAGCTACTCCCGGAAAAAGAGAACCGAATAACTCCCATGGCCAAATTCACATACAGCAACGCCCAGCTTGATGCCCTCACCATGCTGGGATCCGGAGCGCGTTTCTGTCTGCTTTACGGCGGGAGCCGTTCCGGGAAGACCTTTCTTCTCTGCTGTGCATTGGTGATCCGTGCCCTGAAAGGTCCCGGTTCCCGTCATGCGGTGATCCGGCGTCACTTCAACGGAGTCCGCAGTGCTGTGGGCAACGACACCATGCCCAAGGCTCTGCGCTGCCGTTTTCCGGAACTCAAGTATGAATACAGCAAAAGCGATTCCGTCTTCAAGTTCCCCAACGGTTCTGAAATACAGCTGGTGGGACTCGATGACGCCCAGCGTGCCGAAAAGATCCTGGGCAGAGAGTTTGCCACGCTCTACTTCAATGAATGTTCCGAACTGGATTTCAGCAGTGTCCAGACGGCTCTGACCCGTCTGGCTCAGCGCGTTCCCGGCCTTGAAAACAAGGCTTTTTTTGACTGCAATCCACCGGGGAAGTCCCATTGGACCTACAGAATGTTCGTCCAGAAGGTGAATCCTGCCGACAATACGCCGCTGCTGCTGCCGGAGCAATACGCCATGATGCGGATCAATCCCGCGGACAACGCCGCCAATCTGCCGGAGGGATATATTGAAGAGACTCTCGGTGCGCTCTCTCAGCGCCAGCGCCGCCGTTTTCTGGAAGGCATCTGGCAGGATGAGGTGGAGGGCGCTTTGTGGAACGCCGCACAACTTGACCACTGCCGGGTGACCGGAACTCCGGAACTGCGGAAAGTGGTCATCGGTGTTGATCCGGCGGTGACAGGGAACGTCAACTCGGATCTGACCGGCATCGTAGGCGCCGGAGCAGGATATGACGGACACTTCTATATCCTTGCCGACCGCAGCTGCCGCGCCAATCCTCTGGAGTGGGGCAAAGAGGTGGTGAAACTTTACCGCGAACTTCAGGCGGACAGGGTCATCGGCGAAGTCAACAACGGCGGCGATCTTATCAGAACCATGCTCTGGGAGCTTTCACCCGGCCTTCCCTTTCAGGCGGTCAGCGCCAGAAGAGGCAAAGTACTGCGGGCGGAACCTGTGGCGGCACTTTATGAAAAGAATCTGGTCCACCACGCCGGTACGTTCCCCGATCTTGAGGAGGAAATGTGTTCCTATTCCCCGCTCCACAGCGCCAAGTCACCTGACCGGCTGGACGCTCTGGTGTGGGCGGTGGCGGCGCTTTCGGAGCCCGCCGGAAAACCCTTTATTCTGGCGTGACGCCGGGGCAGCTCAGATAAAAAAAGCCGGACTTGAAAGGCGCATCGCAGCACTTTCAAGTCCGGCTTTTTTTTTGATTTCAGAACCGGCAGTCGATCTCTCTGATACCGTCCTCAATAAGATAGGGCATCTCTTCGTGAACGTCAGAACCGGCAGCTATAAGCTCCGTTGAGAGGCGCATATATTTCACATGTCCGTTGGCAAGAAGCACCCCGTCACGGTCGTAAATAAATGAATCGACCTCAAAGGCTCTTGCTGTTTCAGCAGTGACCACGCCTCTGCCCAGAAGTTCCACACCGTAGGGCACGGGTTTGCGGTATTTGGTGTCAAGGGTCATGGTGACACCGAAAAAGGATTCATCCCGGTGCTTTGCCCACAACCCCCTGAGTCCCATTTCGTCGATCATGGCAGAGATGAGCCCGCCGTGGACGCGCCCCGGATAACTCTGGTGGTGATCTTTGTATCTGAACAAAGTGATGACGCTGCCGTCTTCCATATTATAGAAGGGCGCCTGAACGCCGTAAGAGTTATCCAGTCCGCAGATGGCGCACATGCGGCTGTTGCGCTGTTTGTCGAGAACGATCATTTTCAGACGATGTCCAGAAGTTCCACCTCAAAGACCAGCACGGCGCAGGGAGGAATGGCGTTTCCGGCGCCCCGTTCACCGTAGGCGAGCTCTGAGGGGATGACAAATTCATATTTGCTGCCCACATTCATCAGCTGGAGTCCCTCCACCCAGCCGGGGATCACCTGAGTGACGCCGAAGACAGCGGGCTCACCGCGCTGGACAGAGCTGTCAAAGACTTTGCCGTCGATGAGTTTTCCGGTGTAGTGGACCTTTACCTTATCGGTGGAAACGGGCTTTTTGCCTTCCCCTGCCTTGAGGATCTTGTACTGGAGTCCGCTGGCAGTGACCTGCACGCCCTCTTTTGCCTTGTTGCTCTCAAGGAAGGCTTTTCCGGCCTTCACATTTTCCTGAGCGGCATTGGCGGCGGCGGTACGGGCGGCCTCCTGGACCTTCTGCTGAAAACTCTGCATATATTTGTGATACTCTTCCAGTTCAAGGGCGGGCTTTTTGCCTGAACTGACATCGCTGATGGCTGCGAGAACCTGCTTGAAATCCAGTTCCACAGGCAGTTCGGTGATATTTCCGGCAACGTTCATGCCGAGGGCGTAGCTCATTTTTTCAACGTCGTTCATTTTCATACCTCATATTTTTTGGATGGTCTTTCTTACATAATATACAGCCTCCGGGAGCGGCAGTCAAACAATATTTGAGAAAAAAACGCTCTAAAGAGGGATATGGCATTTGCAAAAGCGGGAAAAGTGAAGTAAATTATCCTCAGCAACAATTTTCCAAACCAACACAAGGAGCATCATCTTATGAATCCCATTCCTTTTGACGGCAGGATCGTCTACGACAACGCCGCCCTTGAAGGTGCCAAAAGCATCTTCATCACCGGCGACCTGATCCCCCGTGAACTTTCTGAAGAGCGCCTCTGCAAAGGGGAGACCGAAAGTGTTTTCGGCACTGTTCTGCCGGAAATCAAATCCTGCGATCTGGGCATCACCAATCTGGAGTGCTGCCTCACCCGGGGCGGCGAACCCATCTACAAATGCGGTCCCAACCTCAAGGCGGATCCCGCTGTGATGCCCGCTCTCATGAAAGCCGGATTCTCTGTCTACGCTCTTGCCAACAACCACTCCCGTGACTTCGGCGATGAAGCGTTCCTTGAAACCATGAAGCACATCACCGACGCCGGCGGCAAATACGTGGGCGGCGGAAAAGATCTGGCTGAAGCCTCAAGCACCCTCTACTATGATGTGAAAGGTCTTAAGATCGCCATCATCTGTGCTTCCATGCGTCAGGCTTGTGACTGCACTAAAACCACCCCCGGCTCCAACCCCCTGAATCCCCCTGCCATTGCCGCTCAGGTGGCGAAGGAAAAAGAGCTGAGCGACTTTGTGCTGGTCATCATCCACGACGGCAAAGAGCAGGTTCCCTTCCCCTCACAGCGCATCCGTGAAAACTACCGCGCCTTTGTGGACGCCGGTGCCGCCGCCGTCATCGCCCATCACCCCCACACCGCACAGGGTTTTGAAACCTACAACGGCGGATTCATTGCCTACAGTCTGGGCAATTTCCACTTTGCCGCCCGTTCCGCCTCTGCGCCGCCCTCCTGGTACGAAAGTTTCTCTCTGAAGCTCTTTGTCAACAAGCACAAAGTCGCCGCCATTGAAGTGGTTCCCCACCACATCAACGCCGACCAGTGCCTTGAGGTCAAAGAGGGTGAAAACCGCGAAGCCTTCCTGAAGCGCCTCACCGGTCTCTGCGAGATCTGCGCCGACGATGAGCTGGCGGATAAATACTACAACGCCGCCTCCATGCGTTACACCCACTATGAATACCACATCCGCAAATGTCTTGAATTGATCGACAAAGGCGACCTCAAAGATCCCGATTACCTGCGTGAAATGTTCTATATGAACCACTACCTCATCACCGCTGAACACTGGGATCTGCTGTCAGCTCAGACCTTTGTGAAGTATCAGGAAAATCCCCCGGCTCCCCCGGAGGATCTCGACTACTTCCTCAATCTGGGCTGATTTTCACCGATCCGGTCAGAGGGAGCTGTTGCGAAACAGCTCCCCTTTTTTTGGGGGTCAGTATTGAAAAAAGTATCTTCGGATGCTATATTAGGCCGTTGATTTCTTTCATGTAACGGAAGTGCGGTGAAAATCCGTCGCAGACGCGCTGCCGTAAGCCGGGTGCTCCTTTTTGCAGGAGCACTGCAAAGGAAATGTTTCAAGTCACTGCTTCAACGCGGGAAGGCTTGGAGCGCCCTCCTCCGGCAAGCCGGAAGACGACATGAAAGAGAATTATTCAATTTGTCTCGCGAAATGACGAAAGGATCAGACAGATGAAATATTCTCTTTTCCGCCGGAATCGGGAACGTGGTGCAAATAAGTGCAGTAACAAATTTGAAGGGTTCCCGGCGGATCTACGCAAGGCCTTGCAGACTTTGCAGGGCGCCGCAGTAAAAAAAATAAGCCCGCAAGGGCGCACTTCACGTTTGCCGCTGGCAAACTCTTCACACCTTCACATCTTCACTCGATCAGCGTTCACGCTGATTGAACTTCTGGTGAGTGTTACTTGTCAAATAGGTGTTTTACCGTTGTATTGTCTCAAAAAAATTCATAAAAACTGCACATCCTTACGCCCGTCAGGGCGCACTTCACGTTTGCCGCAGGCAAACTCTTCACACCTTCACATCTTCACTCGATCAGCGTTCACGCTGATCGAACTACTGGTCGTCATTGCCATCATTGCCATTCTTGCCGCCATGCTGCTGCCTGCTCTGCAGCAGGCGCGTGAACGGGGCAAAAGCATCAACTGCAGTTCCAACATCCGTCAGCTGGGCATGGGCAATGTACTCTATGCCGACAGCAACAATGGTTTTTACATATACAGTTCCATCTGGAGCAGTGACTGGTCAACGGGCCGCTTCTGGTGCGGCAAAGCGGAGTCCGGCATCGGCGGCATCACCATAACCGGCGGACTCCACGAGTATATGGGGAACTCCCGGAAACTCTCAAACTGCGCCTCGGTGGAGTTTGATAAAAATGCCGCCACCAACAGCGGCACCGGGGGCTACGGCTATTCGGTCGCCATCGGCACCTGGAGCACCTCGGCAGATTATCTGGTAACGATCCCGGCGCGCCGCTCCCTGCTTTCGGCGCCATCGGAAACCATCATGTTTGCCGACCATGCAGGGGTCAGCAGCACCAACGGCAGATACGAGGAGCAGATCGACCTTTTCGCACCGCGGGGGTTCACCATGGATCAGGATGCCGGATGGGATGCCAATCCCACCATGCACTTCAGACACAGCAATAAAACCAACGTCTGCTGGGCAGACGGACATGTTTCCTCAGAAGGTCCTTTGAGCTACAGCCAGCCCGGCTGGAGCCGGAGCGCGGAGCAGCTTTCCGGAACATTCAAAATCGGCTGGTTCGGCGGCGGAAAAGAGGAGTGCATCAAACTTTTCAAGCTGAAGAAAAACTGAGCCTTTTCCCGCAGAAAGGCTCTTCAGAAAACAGGCGCCAGAAGAGTAAAAGGATAATAAGGCAGATTACGCAGGATCATATAGAGGATCACTGTGATGCACACTGTTCTGGAGACAGCCACCTTGTGCGTCCACTCCTCTTTGAAAAAGAGCACTGCGGCACAAACAAATGTGGGCAGCATAAGCACATTGTTGCGCAGCGACATGAGAATATTGCCGTGGATCAGATGATATGTCGCCCTTGTGGAGCCGCATCCGGGACAGTAGATCCCTGTCAGCTTGTAGAAAAGACACGGAGGCAGCCAGCGGGATTCAAGGGGATCGTTGAAGAAAAGAAAAGTCAATGCCCCGGCGGCAAGCACCAGAACAGACACGAAGAGAAAAACTTTGTACTTTCGCCGGAGCATAATATAAAAAATCCGCTTAACGCAACGCCCCGGCAGACAGAAACTGTCCGCCGGGGAAGGAAACACCTTTTTGAGATGCCGGAAATCAAATGGGACACGGAGTATTACAACTCAGAAGCAATACCGGCTGCAAAATTGATCACGAAAGAGATGATACCGACGATAAAGCCGCCGATAATACCGATGATCGCCCACATCTTAGCCTCACTGGCTGCAGCCGCGGCACCGGCAAAGTCGCCTTTTGAAGCCAATTCATTGGCTTTGTTCGCCTTGATAATGGAAACGATACCCAAGGGAACACAGCAGCAGACCGTGGTAAAGATGGCTAAAGGCAGAAAATTGGCGGGAGCGGCGTTGGAGAAGCCGCACTGCCCCTGAGGTGCCTGAGGTGCCTGAGGTGCCTGAGGTGCCTGAGGTGCATAGTGGGTCTGACAATAAGGACACACAGCAGCATTGTCAGGAATCTGGGCACTGCAACTTTTACAAATCATTTTAACATTCCTTTCTTAATATTGAGCAAAAAAACTGTATTTGCCGCTCCATCCTTCAAAAAGTTTCCGGGAACGGACACCTGTATCATGCAGAGGCAACAAGCAGGATCAAATAGAAAATGAAAAACAGGAATTGACCTATGCCCCCGACGACCAAAGCAATGATCCCCCACATCCTGGCCTCTTTGGCGGCAGCCTCTGCCCCCGCGAAATCCTTCTTCAGAAGCAGTTCGTTGGCTTTGTTCACTTTTATGAGGGAAAAGATCCCCAGAGGAAGACCGCAGCAGCAGAAAAGCGCAAGGAGTCCCGGAATGAGGAGTTTGTTGTAATTACCCTCAGGAGGTACACCGGCACTTGTTACCTGAGAAACATTCTGCCCCTGAGGAACATTCTGCTCCTGAGAAACATTCTGCCCCTGAGGAACATTCTGCTCCTGAGGCTTCTGCACTGTCAGGTTGGTTCCGCAATAAGGACAAAATAGAGCGTTATCAACAACCTGGGAGTTGCAAAATTTACAAATCATTTAACTTTTCCTCACGTTGAATCCGGTAAAAAAAGAACATCCGGTCATTAATTTCAAAAGTTCTCTCTTAAACAGGTTTCCGGAATCATTTACCTTCAGTGATCCGCATAAGGTACTGACCGTACTCAGTTTTGAGAAGATCCTGATTGTTTTCCCTGATCTCCTGTGCCGTGAGCCATCCGTTTTCAAAAGCGATCTCCTGAAGACACGCCACCTGCAGTCCCTGCCGGGTCTCGATGGTGTGGATGAAGTTTGCCGCATTGAGCATGCTTTCATGGGTCCCGGTATCCAGCCAGGCATAACCTCTGCCCATTGTTTCCACCTTGAGAGTGCCTCTTTTCAGATATTCGTTGTTGACAGCGGTGATCTCAAGTTCGCCTCTGGCGGAGGGTTTGATGTTTTCAGCGATGCTGACCACATCGTTGTCGTAGAAGTAAAGTCCCACCACAGCATAGTTGGATTTGGGATGTTCGGGTTTTTCTTCGATGGAAACCGCTTTACCGGCGGCGTCGAACTCCACCACGCCGAAGCGCTCGGGGTCACAGACATAATATCCGAAGACGGTGGCACCCTTTTCCTGAGCGGCGGCACGTCTGAGAAGGGTTGAAAGATTTGCTCCGAAAAAGATGTTGTCGCCCAGCACCAGGGAAACGCTGTCGCTGCCGATGAACTCTTTGCCGATGAGGAAGGCCTGCGCCAGACCTTCAGGACGGGGCTGCACCGCATAGGTGAACTCGACGCCGAAACGGGAACCGTCCCCCAGAAGCCGCTGGAACGCACTCTGATCCTCAGGGGTGGTGATGATGAGGATCTCCCGGATCCCCGCCAGCATCAGCGTGGAAATAGGATAATAAACCATAGGCTTGTCATAAACCGCCAGCAGCTGCTTGGAAACACCTCTGGTGATGGGATGGAGCCGGGTGCCGGCACCGCCTGCAAGTACAATACCTTTCATAAGAATCATTCTCCTGTTCCGAGCCGTTCCATTTTATATTCCCCGCTCAAAACGCGGGCACACCAGTCATCCTTGTGTGCAAGGTACCACTCGACGGTCTTGCGGATTCCCGACTCAAAGGTTTCCAGAGGTTTCCAGCCCAGATCTTTTGCGATCTTGGCGGCGTCGATGGCGTAACGCAAATCGTGTCCGGGACGGTCCTTCACATAAACGATCTGCTCTGCGTAGGATTTCCCGTCTTTCCGGGGACGCAGTTCATCAAGGAGCGCGCAGATCTTGAGGACGACTTCAATGTTCTTGCGTTCATTGTGTCCGCCGATGTTATAGGTTTCGCCGGGAGCGCCTTCAGTGGCGACCAGACAGAGGGCACGGGCGTGATCCTCCACATAGAGCCAGTCGCGGATCTGTTCCCCTTTGCCGTAGACGGGAAGCTCCTTGCCGTCAAGGGCGTGGAGTATCACCAGAGGGATCAGCTTTTCGGGGAAGTGATAGGGACCGTAGTTGTTGGAACAGTTGGTCACCACAGTGGGCAGTCCGAAGGTCCTCTTCCACGCCCGCACCAGATGGTCGCTGGAGGCCTTTGAGGCGGAATAGGGGGAACTGGGAGCATAAGGAGTGGTTTCACGGAAGAAATCTTCAGGACCTTCCAGATCTCCGTAGACCTCGTCGGTGGAAATGTGATGAAACTTGAAATTGCCTTTGTCAGCATCGCTGAGGGCGTTGTAGTATTTGCGCGCCGCCTCAAGGAGGGTATAGGTTCCCACCACGTTGGTCTGGATGAACTCCCCGGGACCGTCGATGGAGCGGTCCACATGGCTCTCTGCTGCAAGGTGCATCACATGGGTGGGACGAAAGTCGGCAAAGATCCTGTCAAGAGCCTCTTTATCGCAGATATCGGCCTTTTCAAATCTGTAACGGTCAGAGTCTGAAACTTCAGCCAGAGACTCCAGATTGCCTGCGTAAGTAAGTTTGTCCACAACGCAGACGCTGTAAGGCGTGTTGTTGATAAGATGTCTGACAACTGCGGAACCGATAAAGCCCGCACCACCGGTCACAAGGAACCGTTTACCTTCACTCATAAAGTCCTCATTTCTTTTCTGCCGTCTCTTCAAAGGAGCGCACTGCCGTAAAACAGCCGCAGCCATCCGCAAAAACGGCTGATGGATCAATCATTTTATTTTTATAGTTGAAAAAGAATATAGCACAGAAAAAATATTTTTCAAACGCCTTTTGCACAATTCACAGCTCTTTTTGCAGGATATCTTCTAAAAAACAGTGTTTCCGCCCATAAATTCCTTCCGGTATTTCCTCTGCCGCGCGCCGCCGGATCCCCCGGATCGAAAAAGTGGAAAAATAACAGCTCCAGCTTGCAAAATAAAGGATGAAGTAGTATATTATCTCTGATAGTATATTATCTCTGATTATTTAAACACGGGTCCTCCCCCGGCAGAGATAGATCTTTGCCTTAATACAATTCTAAAGGTTTTCCTTATCATGGTCAGGATAAACAAAGAAAAGCTCTTTTTCGGCATTGCTGCCGCACTCAAGCTGCTTCTTGCGGCATTTCTCTACAGCCAGAATCCGGCGGCAGGGATCTTGACTTTGCTTGAAACGGCGCTTCTGACCGGGGGACTTTATATTCTTCCGCGGAAATGGCGCTGGGTGATGATCTTTTTTCTTGCGATCAATATCATCCAGTGTCTGCATATCATCGGCGGGGGGACCTTCCTTGTTGCCGAAACCCTTATGAATCTGGGCGCCACCAACGTTGTCAGTCCCGAAATGAAGATAAGGATGATCCTCTGTCTTTCGGGAGCGCTCCTTGCTTATCTGCCTGATTTCTTCCTGAAACTCCGGTTGAAACTTTCACGGCGCAGACAGCTCGTTTACGCGGGGATCTTTCTGGCAGCCGAACTTCTGCTGCCGCTGCCCTTCCACAGCATCGTTGATCCTGTAAAAGAGACGGTCCAGCTCTATTTCATCGACAGACCCGATCTGCTCAAGGGCGCCAGATATTACCGGAAAAACATCGCCGACTCAGGAATTTCCGGCAAACTGGGCAGCAGAGGAAAAAACATCATTCTGATCTTCACCGAAGGCACCAGTTACAAGTGCATTTCAAAAGAACTCACCCCGACGCTGTGGGGACTTATGAAGGAATCCCTCTCTTTTGAGGACTATTTCAATCACACTGCCGCCACGTTCCGGGGCATCCGGGGACAGCTTATCAGCGGCTATCCTGCCATCGGAGGCGTAGCGCTCCACGGTCTTTCCGGGTTCAGTAACATGTCAGAGGAGCAGATCGAAAAACTTTATCCCACCCGACTGCCCACATTGCCCCGTATTCTTGCCAAACACGGCTACAGCTGCCAGTTCTTTTCGCCCCACTCCCGCAAGGAGCAGCTGGGCGCCGTCATGAAGATCGTCGGCTTCAGCGACATCCAGTACGCCGAGGACTACATCCCCGGACGCATCTGGATCAGCGACCAACAGCTTTATGATCACCTCTGGAACAAACTGGAACAGCGCAAGGACTCCCTCACCCCCTTCTTCATCGCCCTTTATCCCTCCGGGACCCATCACGGCTTCAACAGTCCCGATATCCGGTACAAGGACGGCAAAAACGCCTATCTCAACAAATTCTATCAGCACGATCACTGGCTGGGCAAGTTTCTGGAAAAATTCAAAAAGTCCCGATTTGCCGACAATACCATCATCATCATCACTGCGGATCATGCCATCTATCCCACCCCCGAAGCAAAGGCCCTTTTCAAGATCAAATCAAGATGTTTTGTGGACCGGATCCCCCTCATCATCTACAACAGAAACTTCAAGCCCGCACGTATGGATGCCGGGCTGCGGAACTCCCTCGCACTTGCCCCCACCATTCTGGATATGCTGGGAATACATAATGAAGCAAACTATTTTCTCGGCAATTCACTTTTCACTGATCTGAAAACAGATTATGACAGAATCGCCATCGAAGGCAAACAAATCTTCGGTGTTGCAAAAGACGGCAGTGTCGAACTGCTCGCCGAAGGACCGAAAAAGAAGTACAGAAGATGGAAAAGGTGGCTTAAAGAATACTATAAATTCATCTGGTGAGCACAGATCCGGATCTTTTGCCCTGCGGCTGCGCCCCGGTTCAAATGACCGGCAGCGTGTTTTTTTCGGGCCGTTCAGGATGTGTTCGCAGTTGTTGTTAACATGTTTAAGGAGAATTTGAATTATGGCGATATACAAGAACATACTTATCAAATCAGGCGGATTGAGAGGGTTCGGATCCGGTGACGTTATTTCCGGCGGAACTGTTCTCGCCGGCGGTCTGATGACCGCCAGAAACGGTGCAACTGTTGTCGGGTTGAATGTGGAAGGCGGATTTGTGGAAGTTGAAAAATCCAATGTTTCCAACTGCAAAATCACCCGGGGCGGCACCCTGAGACTCATCACCCCCTCCGGTCTTGTTTCCGGAGTGACCGTCTCTATGGGCTATCTGCACCTGAGCGGCGGCTCCGCTTCAGGAACCGTGATCAATGGCGGCAACACCATCGAAAAGGTCTGCGACGGCGCCGTTGAATACGGAACTGTCGTGCTTTCCGGCGGTATCCAGCAGGTCATCAGCGCCACCATCTCAGGCAGTGTTCTTTCAGGTGCCAAAGGCGCAGCGGGCAATCAGATGCTTTCGGCCGGCGCCAAAGCGTATAATACCGTCATCTCAACCTACGGAAACCAGGCGGTTTCTTCCGGGGCATCTGCCTGCAACACCAAAATCTATACCTACGGTCAGCAGCATGTGCAGAAAGGCGGCTATGCCAGCGGTGTCATCATGTATTCCGGACTCGCCCCCTGGAGCGCCGCTTATCATCTGGTGGAAGGAGTCGCTCATGACACCGTGGTCTACGCCTACGGTGACCACTATGTCCGTTTCGGCGGTACAACCTATCACACTCAGGTCTACGATCTGGCGTGGCAGACCATCGACGGCGGCGGTATCGCTTCAGGAACCACAGTCTACTCCGGCGGACTCCAGGGCATGTACGGTGCCTCCAACGGCTATGAGTGCGGCAAGGCATACGATACTGTCATCAGTTCCGGCGGCATGCAGGCGGTGGAAAGCGGCTACGCCGAACGCACCACGCTGGTCAGCGGCGTCCAACAGGTGTGGGATCTGGGCTCAGCCAAAGAGACCCGGGTTTCCGGAGGCGCCCAGCTTGTGGCGGGATATGCTGTCAGCAACTTCATCTGTTCCGGCGGCAATCAGAAGGTCATTTCAAGCGCCTTTGACAACGACAAAAATTATGCACTGTCTTCAGGTTATGCCCTTTCCAACACCTTTTCACAGGGCAATCAGTGGGTCATCGACGGCATCGCCACACTCAACACCTTTGCCGGCGGCACCCAGACACTTCAGGGCGGTTCCGCTTATCAGAACACCCTCTCAGGCGCCAGCCAGTGGATCGCTGACGGTCTGGCTGTGAGCAATACCATCTCCGGCGGCGCACAGGTACTGCAGAAAGGCTCCGCCCTTATCAACCGTCTGACAAAGACCAATCAGGTGCTTTACAACGGTTACGCTTCAGATACGGTCATTTCAAGCGGCAACCAGAATCTCGTCGCCGGAAAGATTGTAAACAACACCATCAATGGCGGCTCACAGACCCTGGGTGGCGGTCATGCGGTGAACAACAACATCTCTGCCGGACTGCAGTTCATCAACGGCGGTTCCGCCCTTGTCAACCGTCTGACAAAGACCGATCAGCAGCTCT
>JAFWBQ010000073.1 GCA_017507125.1 Lentisphaeria bacterium | reverse complement strand
TTTGCGGGCAACTGACAGGAAAGACGGTGCAGATTTGTACACAAGTTACTGAACCGCCGTATGCCGAACGGCACGTACGGTGGTGTGAGAGGACGGGACTGGCGAGGTTGTCCCTCAAAAGTCCCTCCTACTCGATTCGGCAGAAAAAAGGACCTCCAGCCTTGAAAGATCCTGTGGAAAGGGTATATTATGAAAAATACATTGTTCCAAAGGAAAAAACTGTTTATGGATAAATTGAAAATAACCATGCCGGGGGCAGGTTCCGGATTTGTTCTTTCGGTTGCTCAGGAGCTGGTGAAAGATCCGCTTTTCGAGGGCGGGGAGTTCATGCTTTATGATCCTGATACAGAGCGCCTTGCCGTTGCTGCTGAAGCGGTAAAAGAGCTTTTTCAGAAAAACGGTTCAAAGATCCTGCTGAAAAGTTCAACCTCTCTGGAAGAGGCCGTTGAGGGCAGCAATTATATCATCAGTTCATGCGAGAAGAACCGTTACCCCAACTGGGTCAACGATTTCAGGATCCCGGAAAAATACGGTGTGCAGCAGATCAAGGGGGAATGCGGCGGTCCCGGGGGATTGATCCACGGACTGCGCCAGATCGCTTTATACAGTGAGATCGCCCGCGCCATTGAGAAGCATGCTCCTGATGCGTGGCTCATGAGTTTTTCCAATCCCATGTCCACCATCTGCACCTATTTCAAGAATTACACAAAAGTCAGGACAGTAGGATTCTGCCATCAGGTCCACGGTTCTTTCGGCGTTGTCGCCGAGATGCTGGGACTTGAACCGGGCGGTCTTGAAGTCATTACCGCCGGTGTCAACCACTTCAACTGGCTCTTTGATGTCCGTCTCAAGGGAACCGGGAAAAGTTTTATGAAAGAGTTTCTGGAACTGGTCCACAGCTCCCCTTACTGGCGCAAAAAATATGACAATATCCCTCAGCAGACATTCACCCTGGAACTTCTGGATGTCTTCGGCATGTACCCTGTGGGATACGATGAACACATCGTTGAATACACTTCATGTTTCTATGAACCATCTGAGTGGAAAGAGCACGGCTTTGAGAGTTTGAGGGGCTTTTATGAAAAGCGGGGCGCCGAAGGGAAACGCACCCTTGAAGATCAGCAGGAAGCGGCAAAAACTCAAACTTTCCCGCCCTTCCCCAAAGATCCTGCCCACCCCTATTACGCAGAAAATCCCTGCCGGGTCATCGCCGCTCTTGAGACCAACACCCCCTGTTACATTGACGCTGTCAACATCGTCAACAACGGCGCAGTGGGGAATCTCCCTGCCGATGCCATTCTGGATCTGCCGGCACTGGTCATCGGCGGCGAAGTCCGTTCCATCCATGTGGGGAATCTGCCCCCGGGGCCCTGCGAGCTGAGCCGCCGTCAGGTGGCGCTCCATGAAATGATCGCTCAGGCGGCAGTGGAGGGCAGCGATGAACTGGTGCTTCAGGCACTTTGTCTTGATCCCTATGTCCGCAGCATCACTCAAGCTAAAAACATCTGGCGGGAGTTCCGGGAACTTTACCGGGATGATCTGCCCAATTTCAAATACTGAGGAACTATGACAACTTCAACCGGACGATCTGACGGAAGAGCTCTGCTGCCCTTTGCAGTGTTCCTGCTCTTTTATCTGGGGCTTTCACTCTGGAGCGGCGACTTCTACGCCGTCCCCATGCCGACGGCATTCATTGCCGCTTCGGCGGCGGCGCTTATCATGGGCAAAAAGCCTCTGGAAGAAAAAGTTGAGATCTACGCCCGGAGCATGGGGGAGAACAACATCATGCTCATGGTGCTGATCTTCATTCTTGCCGGAGCTTTCGCCGCCGTCGCCAAAAGTTCCGGAGCCGTTGACTCAGCTGTTCTCATCGCCCGTCACCTGATCCCTGACCGTCTTCTGGCTTCCGGGATCTTTCTGGTATCGTGCTTCATCTCTCTTGCCATCGGCACCAGCTGCGGGACCATCGCCGCTCTGGTCCCCATTGCCGCCGGACTTGCCGTGAACTCCGGCATCAGCGCCCCCCTGATGCTGGGCGCCGTCGTGGGGGGAGCCATGTTCGGCGACAACCTTTCCATGATCTCAGACACCACCATTGCCGCAACCCGGACTCAGGAAACAGACATGAAAGACAAGTTCCGGGTCAACATCAGAATCGCTCTGCCTGCGGCCCTTGCCGCTCTGGCGATCTATTTCTTCACGATCAAAACCGGCACCACAGTGCCGGAGCCTGCCCCTCTTGCCCTGCGGGATTTTCTGCTGATCCTGCCTTATGCCGCCATTCTTGTCTGCGCCCTCTGCGGAGTCAATGTGATGCTGCTCCTCTTTGCCGGGATCGTTGCCGCTCTCATCATCGGCAGCTGCTGCGGAACGCTCCCCCTTCTCAAAGGTGTGGGGATTGCCGGGAAAGGGACTCTTGACATGGCAGAAACCCTCATCGTGGCACTTCTGGCAGGTGGATTGCTGGGCATGATCCGCCATAACGGCGGCATCTCATGGCTTATCAGCAAAATCGGCAGCAGCATCCGCTCCGCCCGGGGATGTGAACTGGGATGCGCCGCTCTGGTGGTGCTGGTCAACCTCTTCACTGCCAACAACACTGTTGCCATCGTTGTGGCAGGGCCCGTGGCCCGTGACCTTGGAGCAGAGTACGGATGCGACAAACGGCGCATCGCCGCCATTCTTGACAGCGCTTCTTGCGTGGCACAGGGACTCATCCCCTATGGTGCTCAAATACTGATCGCCCTCGGCGCCGCCAAAAGTTCCGGCATCGCAGTTCCGGTCAATGAACTGCTGGGGACTCTTTACTATCCCATGCTGCTGGGTGCGGCATTGGTCATATTCATTATTGCGGGCGGATTCGCCCGGAAAAGAGACAAAGGAGATATTGAAAATGCTTAAAGGAATCAGTCCGCTTCTCTTCCCCGAACTGCTCAAGGTCCTTGCTGAAATGGGACACGGGGATGAAATCATTCTTTCAGATGCCCATTTCCCTGCCTGTGCCGCCGGCGTCCCGGTGCTTCAGGCTCCCGGCATGGACGTGCCGGAACTTCTTGACGCGATCCTTGGCGTCTGGCAGCTGGATCAGTATGTGGAAAAACCCGCTGTGATGATGGCGGCAGTCCCCGGTGACACACTTGATGAAGATTATGTGGCACTCTGCCGCAAAACCATGCAGGATCACGGAGAAAAAGGAGCCATTGACTTTATTGAACGCTTCTCTTTTTATGAGAGAGCTGAAAAAGTCCACTGTGTCGTCGTCACCGGCGAAACAAGAAAATACGGCAATCTGCTGCTGAAAAAAGGCGTTATCTGCTGAACAAATTCTTCTTTTTAAATCCGGCTCTGCGCAGGGGGATTTTCCTCTCTCCGCAGAGCTTTTTTTTGAAAACCTGAATTATAACCTGACTTTTCTCTTGAAAAAACAAATCAGAGGTTTTATATTATTCCGTTCCTTACGATTGAAAGTTCCGGGGTCTTTTGATGAATCAAAGAGAAATAGCCAAAAATCTGGGAGTCTCACAGGTCGCTGTGTCACTGGTGCTGCGTAATCCGCAGACCACCCGCGTTTCTGCGGAAAAAAAGGCAAAGATCATCGCCGCGCTTCAGGAAAACGGCTTTGTCAACTCTGCCGGAGTGAAAAGAACATGGACCGCAGGATTTGTCACCGATACACTGCAGAGCCGGGATGATGCTTTCATACACGGAGCCGTCTGCGGGGCAGAAGAGGAACTCTGCCGAAGTTATTATAACCTGATCTTTGAAGTTTTCCGCAACCGGGAAATGAATATCTTCAAAAACCGTCAGATCGACGGCGTCATCGTCCGCTCCGGGAAGGCTCTTGAGTATCTGCTCAAAGAAAAAGAGTCCCTTCCCATGGTGCTTTTGAACTGCGCGCTGCCGGGAGTCAATTCAGATACCGTCATGCCAGACAACCGGGGAGGCATTTTCAAGCTGTGTGAAAAACTTCTTGAGTGCGGATATAAAAATATCGCTTTTCTGGGAGCGGCGCCTGAGTATTCACCATACAGCTGCAATTACTCTGAAAGATTGAGCGCCTATCTTGAGTTCTGCGTCAATTCAAGATTGAATGCCCTCTGGGAAAATATTCCGCTGCCGGTGGAAAATGCCCCTGCCAATTTTCAGGCGGTGTCAGAGATCATTTCAAGGTGGGAAAAACGTCCCTCGCCGCCTGACGCCGTTATCACTGTCAACTATCTTTACGGCGCCATGCTTTCAGCGCTGCGGAGCGGCTTGACCGTAGCGGCAGGTGACAATAAAAAAGTTCCCGGCATGGAGGGCGCTCCCCGGTTCATGTTGGTGCAGGACTCCCGCGCCATGGGCGCCTTTGCGGCGGAGCTTCTTATGCGCCGCATTGCCGATCCCGGGAGAAAACATGTGAGACTTAATTGCGAAGTAGAATTACAGGGAGTTTGAAACTCCCATCAATATTCAACGAAAGGAAAAAGAAAATGAGAGACTTTTTGAGAGAGTACCTGGACGAACTGGAAAACCGCATGGAACGGATCCTTTCCGAACAGCGGGAAATGATCGACCGCGCCGCAAGAATGATGGCAGATCAGATCAAAGCTGACAAGCTGATCTATGTCTTCGGTTCCGGCGGACACTCCAACATGATGGCTGAAGAGATGTTCCACCGCGCCGGCGGCCTTGCCTGTATCAGTCCTGTCTTTGCCGACGCCATCCGTATTCCCCACATTCCTTTCGGCGAAAGATGCGCCGAGCTTGCTCCTTATATCCTTGACGCCTACAATATCGGCAAAGATGATCTGCTGATCCTGGTCAATGGATACGGCATCAACCCTGTGACCATTGAAACCGCCATTGAGTGCCAGAAACGGGGCGTCAAGGTCATTGCCGTCACCTCAACCGACTACGCCACCAAGCTGCCCAAGGACTTCCCCGGACGCCACAAGAGCGGACAGAATCTCCACGAGATGTTTGATGTGACCTTGCTCACCTACATGGAGTATGGCGACGCCATTGTTTCCATGCCCGGCATCGACTCCAAGATCGGAGCTTACTCCACCTTCGGCAACGCCTTTATCTGCAACGCCATTGCTATCCGCTGCTGCGAAATGCTGGTGGAAGAGGGCTTTGATGTGCCCATCATCAACAGCATCAACGTTCAGGGCGGCATGGAAAAGAACAGGAAGATCTATGCCAAATACCGTCCTCTCATCAAGTGGCTCTGAGAAAGATCCCGACACACTATTAAAACGGAGAGCATTTTTATGAAAATCATTTACGAACAGCAGACGCCCGAAGAGGCACTGGGACTTTACTGCGACTGGATCGTGGAACACCTCAAAAAGTTTGAACCTCCCTTTGAGTGGTATTTCCTTTTCTATCCCATCCGGACCCTGCTTCTGGGTGCAAAACTTCTCAACCGCGACGACTACGCTGAAGCCGTGTGGCCCTGGCTGGATCAGTACTGCATTGAGCAGTTCCCCAACGGCGGACTCTTTTCCACCTGCCGCGGCAAAGCCATCACGGAATACACTCAGGAAGAGATAGAGCATGATATCCGCACCGGCAGGCTCAACCTTGCTGACGGCGGCTCCAACGTCCACGCTCTCTTCCAGGCGGCGATCTGCTGCAAAGATCCTGTGCGGAAACAGCGCTACATCGACTGCGGCTGCAAATGGCTGGACTGCTGGGTCCCCATCTGGTCTCTGCCCAACGGCGCCTACGGCAACGGTATCTGGAACGGTCACAAGATCTGCGAACCCTACTCCATGGCTATGAATGTCTGTTCTGCCTTTGCGGGAGCCTACCTTGCTACGGGCGACAAACGTTACGTCCGCAATGCGGAAGGTTTTGCCATGTGGCAGTGCGACAACATCCATGAAACAGGCGTGCCCATCCGCTACAACCTTTATCCCCCGTCAAACGACTCTCTCATCGGTGACTTCAGCCGTATCTTCTACATGATGGAAGCCTTCTGCTGGGTCCATTACGTCAGTTCTGACAAAGAGGTCCGCAGCCGCATTGAGAAGATGATGAAAAAGTGGATCGACGCTGACATCATCACCCGCTGGCCCGATAACTTTGACTGGTTTGACATGAATAAAGCCTTCCTCAGAGTGAACTGGGGAGAATACAAAGACAGTTTTGATGACAAACTGCGTTTCTACTGGTATTCCTCCAAGTGCTGCGGAATCCCCTCACTGCTCCAGTATTATGTGGACAACATGTATGATGATGCAGAGATCCGCAAGCGCTGCAAGGAGGGCGCTCTTTACCTTTCCAATCCTCTCAAGGCGCGCATGCTTGCCGTCATGGCTGAGGATGTGGTTCCGGACTTCTGTCTGCAAGCCACCGGCTTTGCCGGCTTGACCGTTGCCGAAGGGATCAAGAATGGTGTCACCTTTGACATCTTCGGCAAACCCGGAAAATAATCATTTCCCCTCAAAACAAAAGGAACTGTCGCAAAAAGGCAGTTCCTTTTTTAATTTCTGAGGTTATTCCCTGCCGCAGCTCCTGCTTCAGCAGTCGGAGGGGGCGCGCCAGTCGGTGCGGGGCGACAGGGAAAGGGTTCCCGCCTTGGCGCCGTCAGGCATGGGGTTGCGCTTGAATTGCTGGGTGCGGAAACGGCGGGTGAAGATCTGCAGCGCAGAAGTGATTTCCTCCGGCGTGAAGATACCTGTGAAAACCTTTTCGGCAGCCGCCTGAAGAAAGGCTTCGTCTGAGCCGTACTGGACTGTGTGCCAGAGAAAGAAATCGTGAAGATCATAGCTGCCTACCAGCTCTTCCGTATGCTGCGCTCCGGGCAGAAGCTCCGGAGAAACCGGAGTCGCCACCACATCTTTCAGAATGGCGCTCCCCGCAGGCTCTGCAATATGTTCCGCATAAAAAGTCACCAGATGGCGCATGAGCGTCTTGGGCACTGAACCGTTGACGCCGTACATGGACATCTGATCGCCGTTAAAGGTACACCACCCCAGAGCCAATTCTGAAAGATCCCCGGTTCCGATGACCATGCCTGAAAGTTCATTGGCAAGATCCATGAGGATCTGGGTGCGCTCACGCGCCTGACTGTTTTCATAGGCGACATTATGGTTATCGGGATCATGGCCGATATCCTTGAAATGAGCTGTCACAGCTTCTGCAATGGGGATGACCCGCAATTCCGCGCCGAAAACTTCAGCCATTTTTTCCGCGTTGCCCCGGGTCCTCTTTGAAGTTCCGAATCCGGGCATGGTGACGGCGCAGATGGTATCTGCGGGCATTCCCAGACGCTTGCAGCACTCAACACAGACCAGAAATGCCCATGTGGAGTCAAGTCCGCCAGAAAGTCCGATAACAAGTTTGGCACTGCGCGTACACTCCACCCGGCGGGCAAGGGCGGCGCTCTGGATGGCAAGGGTTTCCAGGCAGCGGCGGGCAAGCTCTTCTTTATCCGCAGGCACAAAGGGATTGGTCTCAAGATGCACTTCGGACCAGTCCGGGGAAGAGGGCAGGGGGAGAATGGCGGCAAAGTCAGCTTTCTGCCCGGCAGTAAAAGGATTGTGAGACTTTTTACGCACTCTGCGCTGTTCAAGGCGTTCAGGGAAGATGTCAGAATAAATGATGGAACTTTCTCTTTCAAGAGGGAGATTTTCTGCATCACAGCGGCCGTTGTTGAAAATCGCCGCTCTGCCGCCGCAGATGAAATCACTTCCCGGCTCTCCGACACCGGCTCCGGCGGTAATGACGGCGGCAGTAAGCGCTCCGCTTGCAAGTTCCAGCTGCGCCATGCGCTCTCTGGAAACAAGAGTAAGTTCAGGAACCGCCGCCGGATTGAATATAAGCTGCGCTCCATGGGCGGCAAGCATGCCTGAGGGATTGCCGGGAAGAAGAAGATCCTCGCCTGTGACGATGGCGAAACGCACAGCGCCGGAATCAAAAATCAACTTCCCTGAACAAAATATTTCTTCGCCGCTTATGAGGATCTTTTGACCGTCAAGAGCGGCGCCGGAGTTGAAAAGGGGATCGGAAACAGAGTATTTGCAGCTGATACCCCGGATCCTGCCCTGTTGGATAAATGCTGAAACATTATAAACTGCTCCGCGGAAAAAGAGGGGGAATCCCACAATGATACCGGTGGCGGAAGTTGCAGAAAAGTTCAAAAGTTTATGCAGATTGGCTTCAAGCTCCACCCTGACAGAACTGGAATTGAAAAAATCTCCGCAACCGGCTCCCGTCAGAGAAAGTTCAGGAAAAAGAATGATTGCAGCACCCTTTTTTTCGGCTGTACGGCAACATTCGATGATCTCATCAACATTAAAACTCACATTGCCGGGTTTGAGACGCGGCACAGCTGCCGCTACCCGGCAGGAACAGATTCCCTTCATCACTTTTTCTCCGTATTCTTTTTCGCCTTGCGTTCTCTTTCAAGACGCGCCCTGCGTTCTCTTTCCTGGCGTGCTTTGCGCTGTCTTTCCAATTTTGCCTTACGTTCTCTTTCCAGTCGTACCTTCCGTTCACGAATGGCTCTTTCACGATTCTGCTGCGCAATGATCCTGTCGATTTGTTTGTGGAATTCTCTGTCGTATCCCCAGGCGTGACCGCGTACAGCTCTGGCACGGCGCATAAGGTTCTGGGACTCCTGATATCTTTTTTGCAGACAGGAGATTTTTGCCATGCGGGTCAGAAGCGCCGCATGCCACGGACCGGTTTTTCCGGGGAGAGCCATGGCTTTATCCAAAGTTGCACGGGCTCCGGGAAGATCTTTCAAAGCGATTTGCAGATCGCTGCGGAGAAATGCCAGATCAAGGACGCGGTCAGTCGGGAGCTGATCTATGGCACCATTGGCATCAAGAAAAGCAAGGGCCTGAGAAAACTCCTTGCGTTTTTCAAGCATCCTGACCTCAGCTTCAACGCCCCTGCTGCGGATCCCCGGCAGAAACTTTTCATCTCCGGCAACTTCACGGTAATACTTTGAGGCTCCCGCGAAGTCGTTTTTGAGTTCACTGATCCTGCCGAGAGCCAAAAGGGCATCGGCGGCGACCCAGTTGTTCATGTTGAACCGGGCAACACTTTTAAGTTCTTCTGCGGCTTCATCATATTTCCCGGTATCAGTGAGGATATTGCCCCGCATCAATGCGGTCCGGGCGCGGTGGTAAGAAGTATTTCTGTCACGGGACACCTTTGCCCTGAGCAAATCAAGAGCTTCAGAAGAACGGCCCATCTTCACAAGCAGATTTGCTTTTTCGTAGAGAGTATAATTTTTCCAGGTGCCGCGGTTGGCTTCTTTTTCTGCCTGATCGAAAAACTTCAGAG
Source organism: Lentisphaeria bacterium (assembly GCA_017507125.1). Classification (GTDB taxonomy): domain Bacteria; phylum Verrucomicrobiota; class Lentisphaeria; order Victivallales; family Victivallaceae; genus UBA1784. The sequence goes on along the minus strand of JAFWBQ010000073.1, from coordinate 5,979 downwards.
CTTCATCATACTGCTTTTTTTCGATACATTCAAGGGCTTGACTCTGAGCTGTCATCCAAAGTTCAAAGGGCTGTTTCTTTTCCGGAACAACCGGCTTTTGAGGCACTGCCGTTTTAGCCGGGGCAGCCGTTTTAGCCGGGGCTGCTGTCTTAGCCGGGGCTGCCGTTTTAGCCGGGGCAGCCGTTTTAGCCGGGGCTGCTGTCAGAACAGCGGTTCCGACAGATAACAGAAACAGGGCGGTAAATTTTTTCATAACTCCTATCCTCCCTTAATCATCAAGATGTGAAAGACCATCAATAAATTTCAAATATTCTTTAGAACGCAGCAGGGCCATGACCTTATTTTCCAGTTGTCTGACTCTTTCTCTTGAAAGTTTCAGGCGGGCACTGATATCGCAAAGAGGCAGTGCCGGTTCTCCGTAAAGTCCGAAGCGGTAAATAATGATCTGCCGTTCCCTTTCCGGGAGCGTATTAAGCATTTCGTAAAGTTTGTCAAAAAGGATTTTTTTGGCAAAGTTGCGCCATGGTTCACTTTTTTCCTCAGGGGCGATCAATTCTTCAAGGGAGCCGCCTTCCTCATCGGGATTGAGCGGAGCCTGAAGGGAAATACTCTGAGCCGCCATTTTCCGGACGGCGCTGATCCGTGCCACGGGCATTTCCAACAGCGCGGCAAGTTCATGATTTTCGGGTTCTCTGCCTTCATTTTGAATGAAACGCTGCTCGGCCCGGTTCATATTTTGAATAAGCTGGATCATGTGAAGCGGCAGTCTGATGACCCGTGACTGTTCTGAAATGGCACGGAGTATGTAGTGTTTGATCCACCAGCCGGCATAGGTCGAAAAACGGTTTCCCAGCTTTACATCAAATCGCTGCACAGCCACCATAAGGCCCAGATTTCCTTCCTGAATAATATCATTCAGAGGGACGTTGCATTCCCGGTATTTTCCGGCGATACTGACAACAAGGCGCAAATTGCATTCTGCCATCCGGGTGTGACGTTTTTCCAGTTCGGCGTACATTCCGTCAAGTTCCCGGAGCGCTTCTTTGATTTCATCTGCATTCATCAGAAATCGTTTTTCTGCCTGACTGTAGTGCTCCGGATTCAGCTCTGTATAACCCGCAGCTGTCTGGTAAAGTTCCCGTGCCATCACGCCGTTGATACGGAATTTTTCCATGATGCGGAGCAGATCATCACGTTTTTCATGACAGGGAAGCCCTTTTTCAAATGTTTCTTCAAGGAGGGCGTGTGCATTTCGGATCTCTTCTTTCCAATCATTCAATTGTTCCAGCAGATTCAAGGGTAAAGCGGTTCCTCCCTGTCTCAGAGAGGAACTGAGAAAAAAGTCCTCAGGCGAACTGCCGGAGTTGCTGCACTCCTCAAGGATCCGGCAGTATTCCAGTGCTGTGAAGCCAAAACGGGCAAGACGTTTTCCAATCTCAAGCTGAAGTTCATCTACGGACTCTGCCAGCGTCTGAAGCATCACCGGATCTGCTTGTGAGATTCTGCCCACACTGTTGAGGTAGGAGGAGAGTGATGAGGTACAATCCTGTTCACTGTGATTCTTCCTGCCTGCAGCACTTTTTTTTGAATGTTCCCCACTCATTTGCAAAGAGACTCGAAAAAACAAAACGCCGTCCCTGAAACTTGGGAACGGCGCTTTGTGTATAATTTCATTTTTTACTCACACAAAGCGGCAGAAAACAGCTCTGCCGCACTTGTTCAGCCGCAGTTTATTATTCGAAGAACTGCTTGAAGGAAGCCAGGTTTTCCTTGGTGACAAGGACGAAACGGATGGCGAAAGCCTTGGCAGGATCGGAAGGTGCCTTGGCTTCGTAGTCAGCTTTGGGGTTGGGGACGATCACGCCGGCGACCACACCCTTTTCAAGCTGGGTGGAAACGAATTTGCCGGTTCCCATACCGATGCTCATCAGGAAGAAGACGGGAACATTCTTGCTGCGGAAAACAGCCATGCGGGCGGCATTCTGGGGGAGTCCCACCAGAGAGATGACAATACCGGCATCTTTGTGCTTGTTGAGAACAACATCAAAGTCTTTAGCCTTCATGAGTTCCTCAATAGGCATGGCGTTTTCGGCGCTGGCACCGGGAACGACCAAAGCTTCAACGACCACATTATCGGAGCCGTAGCCTTTTTTGATCATTTCGATCATGTTCTGGGTCTGAGGGCTCTTGTCATAATTGGGTTCAGCGATGACGAGGATTTTCTTTCCGGGGGCAACTTTCTGCAGATGGACACCGGCAGCATGACCGCGTGAAGCGAGGAAGGCAAGTTCGCTTTCCATGACGGAAGCACTGCTGTTGCATCCCATCTGCTGGACGCAGAAATAAGCGGCTGCGCCGGCAACGATGAGGAACAACAGAATTGAAACGGGCTGCATTGCGGGATTGGTTTTCTGCTTCTTTGAGCAGATGATCATACCGATGACACCGACGACCATAATAGCGACACTGATAATAGTACCCATAATTTTTACCTTCCTTACAATGAAAAATTTGGAAATTTTTTTCTGCCGAAACAGAAAAACAGGAATTGTTTTCCGGCAACTGTTCCGGTTTACACTATACTTTATATCAGATTTACGTAAAAGTCAAATGCTTTTTTTATAAAATTTCAAAAAAAATGACTTTTTGCCGGATATCAAGGTAATTTCAGGAAAAAAAGAGTCACCTTGCCTTACTCTGCAATAACAAAACTCAGAAGATTATATCTGTTCCATGCTTGTATTTTCCGCACTTGGCAGTATATTTTGTCTGGTTTATTTTTCATTGATGCAAAATTTTATAAGGAAAATTCTCATGAAAACTTTTTTGATGAAAATGTGCAGTCTGCTTTTATTCACAACGACAGGCTGCTGCTGCAACTCCACTCCCGCCGTCGTTATGGAAAAGAATGCCCTCCTCATTGATGTCCGGACTCCTGAAGAGTTCCGGAGCGGTGCCATTCCGGGCGCTCTCAACATGCCCCATGACCGCATCGGTGAAACCATCGCTTCTGCCGCTCCTGACAAAAAGACTCCCATTTACCTTTACTGCCGTAGCGGCAGACGGGTGGGTGTCGCCATGGCAACACTCAAAGAACAGGGATATTCTGTCATGCACAATCTGGGGGGAATCGAGGAAGCACGCAAAAAACTTGCCCTTCCTGAAAAGAAATAAGCCTCTGCCGTAATTTTTCTGCGGCAAAGGCTTATTATGGTTTTTTCTCAGCGCAAAAGCGTGTGGCTCCCCGGCGCAAGGCGCCTATCACCATAGAGCGCTTCGGTCCCCTCTGGCACAACAAGTTTTCCCTGTTTCCCTGAAAACTCCAGAGTGATACTTCCTTTGGGGGTGGGAGCACGCAGGATGAACTCTTTAGGCGCTGTTTTGAGCGGCTCCGCCGTAAAAAGTTCAAATCCCGGCTTTACAGGGCGCACGCCGCAGAGCCATCTGGGGATCAGATTGGCGGGAGCCGCGCCCCAGGCGTGGGTCCAATCCTGGAAGGGCTTATCCCATTCGCCCCAGGATTCCATGGAAATGGTGGCACCCTGAGCCATCATGTCAAGCCAGCTCCGGGGACCTTCGTTTGTGAGAAGTTTGTAAAAAAGTTCATCAAGTTTGTACATGGCGCACACTTCGAGGAGAAACTGAGCGCCGTAGACGCTGCATGCCATCCCTTTTCCGGCGATAAAGTCAAGAAGCGCCGGAATTTCTTCCTTTTCCGCAATGCCGAAACGCAAAGCGAATACCGCCGAATGAAGCGCCGTATGTCCGGCACCGGGAGAGTCCTCCGGGAAACCGTTGAGCCACATCTGTTTCCGGAGTTCCTTTTTTACAGAGGCGGCAAGAAGGCTGTATTTATTGTCGTCGGTAAGTTCATGCATGGCAAGGCAACCGCCGTAATAGTAGGCGTTGGGAACAAAGTTGCACTCTTTCATGCAGTAACCGTCCCGGTCCTGCTGAGGCCAGTCCACGATATCGCGTATTCTTCCGTTGCCCCGGAGCAATCCGTCAGCTCCAGCCAACTCCGGCAGCAGCCGGGAGGGGAGCCACTTGAGCCAGCGGTCAACAGAGGAACGGTCGCCGGAGTAAAGCAGGTAATCCTGTACCAGTACCGGAGTGATCAGCCGCCATTCGGTGGGCCATGTGGGGTGATTTTCAAAGAAGTCCATGGTACGGCGCGCCGTATTGTAATTGGCATCGCAGCAGAAATGCCCCAGCTGATTGATGTAGGAATCCGCCTCATAAGGCTGCCGCTCCCTTTCGCCGTCGATGTAGACGCCGAAAACATTGGTGGCCTTTATGGAGTACTTGCAGAACTCCCACACCTTGTTCAGTTTTTCATCGCAGCTTTCAAAGTGGGCCGCCTCATCATCCCAGTCATCAAACCATACTGTTCTGCGGACGGTGGCTTTTCCATAGTAGTGGTTGACTTCCACATATCTGAAGGGAGCAACCTCGCTGCTGCATTCAGGCGGAAGAGGCGGATGGGGAAGTCCGTCATAGGCAGGAAGATGTTCCGGGATGTGGAAAGAATAGGTATGATGACCGTTTTTGATTTTCAGGCGCTCCATCATAAAGGTCGTCCAGCCGGGATGGTGGACGATTATATTGTTTTCCGCCATTTCGCCTATGACAAGTTCAATATTTTCGGCATATTTTCCATCCAGTTCCACCTCCAGTGTTCCATAGGCGGCTTTACCGAAATCAAAGAAACCGTGTCCTTTGATCTCACGGGTTTGTTCTTCAACGACTTTCTGCATGAATCAATAACTCCATGATTGTGTTTACAAAGTGAGGTAATTTTATTGAAATTGCCTCAAAGTATACAAAATATAACCGTTGTTCCCTGTTTTTCAAGGAAACAAGTTGCATAAATCCCGCAATTTTATTTTTAACATCTCTTGAAAAAAACTTTTTTTGCGGTATATTATAACTATGATTGAATATTTTTTTATCATTGATGTATAATCTCCTCCGTAAGGTTAAAAAAATGGCAAACAGTGACCTGGTCGGCTCTGTCGTTAAAGCGATGGATCTGGTAAAAATCACAGCTTCATCCAAAGACGGCCTGAAAATGAGCGAACTTGCTGAAATGGCAAACCTGAAAACTATGACCTGTTTCAACCTGATACGGACTCTGGTCGCCGGGGGATTTCTGGAAAAGATCAACGGCCGCATATATGTAGGAAGCGAAATTTCACACATTTCCCAGAGCCGCTACCGCTCCGACTTCTTCCGGAACGCAGAAGACTCCCTCTTAAAATTGAACAGGCTTTTCCCCCGTGCCACAACTGTTTTTGCGGTTGCCGGAGCATGCGGCGCAGAACAGACTCACCGTATCGGCTTTGAACACCCCGGCGTTATCCAGCGCCTTAATAACGAGATCATGCCTCCCTATGCCAGCGCCGCCGGATTGCTGACTCTGGCATTTATCCGGGATGAAGATGTGAAATTGCGGATCGAAGAAAAGTATCCCTTCTCTGAGTTCGGGATCAATCTCTGGAAATCCAGAGACGCCTTGAACAGCTTTCTGGAACAATGCCGTGAAGAGAGGAGGGCGGTTTCCCCTTTTGACACAGATATTTTCTTCAGGGTATCGGTTCCGGTCTTTGACAGATCCGGCAAGTTTGCCGCCGTTATCGGTGCAAGCTGCCCGGTAAGGTATTTCCCTCAAAGTGAATTCCCGGTCATTCAGCAGGAACTGCAGAAGGAAACTGAAGTATTTCAGAAAAAAATACAGTGATCCTGTTTCCGGAAGCAACTTTCCTCTGTACCTGCTCCCGGAACAATCAGAAAAGCGCGTTATGAAGTTATTCGGATCAAATCCATCCTGATATAAAATTTAAGGAGATGGTATGATAAATAACTGACATTCGCGGTTTCTGCGAACAGCGTGTAAATTATGGCGATTAACATTGCACGTCTGGGAGCGGACAGATTGCAGACTGCATATTTATTTGGAGCACATTGAAAGATGTTGAC
>JAFWBQ010000072.1 GCA_017507125.1 Lentisphaeria bacterium | reverse complement strand
GTCAACATCTTTCAATGTGCTCCAAATAAATATGCAGTCTGCAATCTGTCCGCTCCCAGACGTGCAATGTTAATCGCCATAATTTACACGCTGTTCGCAGAAACCGCGAATGTCAGTTATTTATCATACCATCTCCTTATCCATGTTTATCCTGACTGTTATCTGTTAATATAGCTCCCCGGAAGCTGATTTGCAAATTGTCTTATATCCAATTTGGGGAAAATATATGCTCAGACAAGCCGCAGGTCATGATGATTTTCTTTTTTTTTACACAACGGTTGTAAATGATTATCTGCGATGGTATATTATCTCCGTGAGGCAATTTCAAAACTCCTCAAAATTGTCAAAGCGCCCTCGCTTCGATCTGATAAAGGGAGCGTTTTTCCGCCTTCGCATAAAGCTACGGCGGGACAAGCGCCTGTTACCTTGCAGGTAGCAGCCCTTGTCACGGCATAGCCTTGGCGACGCCGGATCAAACTACCCTTTACAGCTCTTTGCGAATGACATCTTTGCCATTTTTTGAATGACTTTTGAAATTACCTCTTCATGAGGCAATTTCTGTCTCAAACCGCAGGAAAAAGAGTGGTTTTACGAGAATACCGGGGCTCGGAGGCGAAAAACGGATCCCGGAAATAAATTTCAGGAAGAGGTGTGCCATGATGCCGGGATACAATTGCAATCAACAGGAATATATGAACGATGCTGAAGCTGAATGATATTGACAAAGGTGAAGTTTTTTCCGGCAGGAATGACAAACTCCAAATTGCCGGATTCTACGGCGAGCATGCTGTTTTTCAACATGGGAAAACCACTGTGCTGCGGGGCAGGGCCCCGGCCGGGCAGAAGGTGGAGTTATCCGTCGGGGAGTGCCGTCTTGCAATTTTTGCCAACCGGCTTGGCGAATTTACATTCAAGATTCCTCCCATGAAGCCGGCTGCCGGTTTGCGGATGACCATTGTCTGCGGTGATGAAAAAGTCGTTTTTGAGGATGTGTCTTTCGGAAATGTCTATATCGCAAGCGGACAATCCAATATGGCAATGCTGATGAAAAATGCTGAGCCTGACGCTTCATCTCTTGACGGGGAAGATCTGTGTATGGTCCGGATCTTCTCTCTCCCGGTGCGGACCTATTACGGTACGGCATCAGCTCCTGAGGGCAGCTGGATCAAGGGCTCTCCGGAAACTTTGAGCGCTTTTTCTGCCATCGGCGGCTTTTTTGCCGCAGCAATGGCACGCAAAACGAAAATTCCTGTCGGCATCATCGGAGCAACTTACGGCGGTGTGAATATTGAAGCATTCATCAGCGAATATTCTTTGCTCAACAGTTCGGCTTATGCTGAAGAAACGGCACGTTATGAGGAACGTGTCGCTTCTCTTGACCTTGACTGCAGGAGCTTTCCCGGTGATGAGGGAGGAAAACTTGATCGGGCGCTCCGCAAACTCTTTCCGGAGGAACCCGCTGACGGAGGTATCGAGGCCGGATTCTGCAGGGAGAAATGGGATGATTCTGACTGGGAGTCGATGCTGCTGCCTGACAGCTGGACTCAGGCAGGACATAATCATGCCGGAATATTCTATTTCCGCCGTACCGTCACTCTGCCGGAAGGAACGGAAACACATCGTTTTACACTGCATCTGGGGGCCGTGGATAAATATGACCGGACATTCATCAACGGTAAGGAAATCGGTTCGACCGGGGACGCCTATTCCATGGAGTACTGGAACGTTCCGCGTGTCTATGATGTGCCGGAACATCTTCTGCATGAAGGTGAAAACTCCATTGCGATCAGAGTCCTTTCTCTCTGCTCCATCTGTGCTGACGGCGGGATCACCGGACCTGCCGGGGAGATGTATCTTGAGTCGGAAGATGGTTCCATCCGTGTGGAACTTGCCGGTAGATGGAAGATGAAAGAAAATTTTGATGCCGGAACTGAAGGCATGACCTGTATGCATAACTTCGGGCAGGGAGGAAGTAACAGTTTGCATGTTTTCTATGATACCATGCTCCGTCCCATTGAAGGAACCGCCCTCGCCGGCGTCCTCTGGTATCAGGGGGAGGCAAACGCCATCTGTACCGCAAATATTTATCAGGAACTTCTGGAACTGATGATCTCTGACTGGCGGCGGAACTTTCTTGACAGCAAGCTGCACTTTTATATCATTCAGCTTCCCGATTTTCAGCCGATGCACCTCTTTGCGCCCTTCGGCACCTGGCCGCTGCTCCGTGAGGCGCAGACCCTTGCTGCAAAAAATACCGGCAGTACCCTTGTGAACACTATCGGTTCAGGGGATGTCTGCGACATCCACCCCCGCAAAAAGAAAGAGGTCGCCGAAAGGATTGCGGATTATGAATTTGCCAGACTCAACGGGAATCCGGTGAAGACCCCCGCTGTGAAAAGGATCGCTGCTGAGGGCAGGGGGATTGTGATCCAGTTTGATGAGGCGCTTGACAGAAATTCTCCTGTGGAGGGATTTGTCATGGCCGGGAAAGAGTTGTTTGCCTGTGAAGCAACGGTCAGGTTTTTAACTGCTGACACTGTTGAACTTACTTCAGAGGCACTGGAAGAGCCTTTCGCTGTATGGTATGGTTGGGCTGAAAATCCGGGCGGATTCGGCTTGAAGTCTCTTGCCGGGATCAATGTGCCGCCCTTCCGTGCCGCTCTTGACGGTTCTCTGCCCGTCGGAAAAAATCTGATAGACTGACACTGTTCGAGCCTGTTATGATATCCCTTGAACCGAAAATTTACTCTGATCGAACTGTTGGTGACTACTGCACAATAGAATTGTATTTATACAAATAGCATCCCTTGAGAGATTTTCAAGTCTTTCAAGGGATTTTTTAGTATGCGCGGCATGCGCATTGACTCGTCGGTGAAAGTCCGATACAGACCTTGTCAGTAGGAACTGTTAGCGAAAGCCAAGGGTGTCCATCGTGAGGTGGAATCTGAAAGAAGGCAATAGCAAAATCCCGGTCT
>JAFWBQ010000071.1 GCA_017507125.1 Lentisphaeria bacterium | reverse complement strand
GCAAGCAAGCAAGCCTTTATTAAAAATAAAGGCTTGCTTCTATCTGCTGTGAAGCCTTCCGGGGGTTGTTATCATCTCCTTTCCGGGGGGCTTTTTTGTTTTTATTTGAAATTTATATAAACTTGGGGAATAACTGAAAATGGCTCTTAATCTGAAAAACAAACTGAAATTTCCAACAGCAGATGAGCTGAATGGAAATTATGAACTTTTTTCAAACGGCAGTAAAGTCGGCGCTTTCCCGAAAGAGGAGATCATCGAACTCGTCAATAACGGAACTCTCGGGCTGGACGCAATGGTCAAACTCAACGGCGTGTGGACCACTCTCGATAAAACAAACTGGGATTTCAATTACAGCCGGGATCCCGTCGACTTCGGGACCGGGATCAACTCCGATGATGCAAATGATTTTCCCCCGGAACAGAATGAGGACGAAGGCAAACTTGTGGAGTGTCCCCACTGCTGGTACAGATTCAGTCTTACCAAGGTCAACTTCATTTCCAAACATCCTGAGTTGATCGGCGACCCCATTCTGGGAAGTGAGGCCCAACTGCGCTTTCTGCCCACCTCTTTCAACGCACAGGGATATGCCGTGGATGCCAAAGGCATGGTGTGTCAGGATATGGCATGTCCCAACTGCCACCAGAAGATCCCGGAAGCCATTATTGATCTGCCCTCTACTATGATCTCCATTGCCGGTGCCCCCGCCAGCGGCAAATCCTACTATCTTGCCGCTATGACATGGCAGCTGCGGAACGTGCTGTCAAAACAGCTGGACTACTCCTTTGTGGACACTGACGCCACTTTCAATTCCGTGCTGAACAACTATGAATCGATCCTCTTTCTCAACCGGAACAACAACGATTATGTGGCTCTGCCCAAGACTGAATTGCAGGGCAATGATTTTTCACACCAGATCATGCTGAACGGTATCGGCGTGGACCTGCCTCTGCCCTTTATTTTCACCCTCAGTCCCACCGGGTTCAATCAGAATTACACCGCTTCCGAAAAGGTCGGCAGAAATATTATTCTCTATGACAATGCCGGTGAGCACTTTGAACCCGGACGCGACTCCGTGACCAATCTGGCGACTCAGCATCTGATCCACTCCAACGGCATCTGCTTCCTCTTTGATCCCATCAAAGACAGCCGCATGGTCACTCAGTGCAACCCCGCTGATCCCCAGGTGGCTCAGATTTCCAAAGGTACCAACCAGCTGATCCTGCTGAACGAAATGATCGCCCGCATCAGGAAATATACCGGTCTGAAGAACAATGAAAAATACAACAAGCCTCTGGTCGTCATCATCCCCAAATACGACGCATGGCGCGATATCTTCCCCTTCGATCTTGAGAAGACCCCCTTCCTTTACTATGACGAGGCGAACTTCACATACAACCTTGAGATCGGACAGATCACCAATATTTCATTCGTGACCCGTGAAATGCTGCTTGAGATCGCTCCTGAAGTGGTCGTTACAAGCGAATCTTTCTTTGAACAGGTCTATTTCCTGCCGGTCAGTTCTCTGGGGAGAATGCCCGAATATGACAGACAGAGGGATATGATCGGTATCAGGCCGGTGAATCTGAATCCCATCTGGGCGGAGGTCCCCATGCTGCTCCAGCTGTGGCTGACAGGCAACATCAGCGCCGTGTCAGGTGAATTCCCTGGCAGTGTGCCCATTGAAAAATACAAATTCATCGGTTCATCAATGGTTTATTCACTGCCCGGAATGCAGACAAAAGAAAATATTCCTTCAAACTACTGGGGCAGAAGCGTTTACAGTAAAAAGTTGAATAAATATATTAAGTTCCCGATGCCCGAACAACCTGTCGCTGAGGCGGTGAAGAGCGTCGAAGAAGACGATTTCTGGAACAAATAATCCTAATCTGAGGAGATTGCAGATCATGGCTTTTGAATTGATATATACCTCTGTTCCCAAAGGGATCAAGCCCGGCAGCTCCGGATTCTGTACTGTTGCGTACACCAACGGCCTCGCCGGAAATGTGGTGCTCAAACTGGAAGGAATGAGTGCCTACAAACCTTATTTCCCCCACTATGATGCCAATGCGGAAAAAAATCCGGTTTCCTTTTCACACTATGTCTGCACGATCTCCGGTGAAGAACTGCACTTTGTCAGCAGAACCGGTTTTTACGGGTTGGACTATACCAAACGCTCCAACAAACTGGCGCACCACTGCGTCCTGAAAAGCAGCGAAGCTGCTGCTTTGAGCGCCGGTCCGGCTGCCCTTTGTCAGCACTCCGGCACCTTTGTGACCGAATGGAACAGTCCGCCTCAGCTGCTGCCTCAGCAGAAAAGATTTTCCCTGCCGGAACTCACCCCCGGCAAAGCTGCCGCATGGGGCGCCGCCGCCGGTGATGCCGGTTGGGCAGGCACTCTGGCTCAGTACTATCTTGACAACCCCTCAAAACCGGTTTATATCATCTTCGACCCCCTCAAGCATACCAACATGCTTGCTTTGGCTTTTGAAGCCATGATGATGCTTCCGCCGGAAAAACGGTGGGGCGTTTCTTTTAACACATATTTCATGAGCCTGCCCGCCGGAATGAGCTGCAACTGGCGCTTCTGTACGCCTGATGCCGACGTGTTGAAAGAGGCCAGACGCGTTCCGGGGACTTTGATCATCGACTTGACAACAGCTTTGCCCCCCGCCGGAAATGGCGAGCTGGAAAATGCCGCAAGAACCGGCATCATGCCCCGGAAAGAGGCCCCCGTCGCTCCTCAGCAACAGCCGCAGCAGCAAGCGCCCCGTCCGTCTCTGGCTCAGGTGCCGGGAAATGTGCCCATTCAGCCGAGACCGGGCGTTAATGTCTCCGGCAGGCGTCTGCCTCAGAGACAGGCTCCGGATTTCGGAAAAAAGAAATCCATGCTCCCTCTTGTCATTTCTATTGTTGTTCTGGTGCTGCTCGTACTCGGTGCCGGTATCTGGTGGATGTGGAATGAATTCGGCGATGGTGACGCAGAGCAGAAGTGGCAGAATCGCAGCAGCGGGGACGGTGCGGGCGCTGTGAGTCCGGGGGCTCCGCAACCTGAGTACGCCCATAATGGGTTCTCTGCCGGCGGCGAGGCTCAGAAAAAATCGGCATCTTCCGGATCATCCTCCAAAAAGACAGCCGCTCCGAAAAAGGCTGAAGATCCTCTGAAAAAAGCCGCTCTTGCCGCAGCTGGCAAAGCACAGAAAGCCGCTAAGACAGCGAAGGAAAAGGCTGACGCGGCTTTGACTGCCGCTGAAAAAGCTGAAAGTGATCTCTCCTCAGCAAATTTGAAAGAAGCCCAAACAGCGCTTGCAAGCGCTGAGACAGCGCTGAAAGAAGCTAAGGCGGCGCAGAAAGAAGCTAAGGCGGCGTTGAAAAAAGCTGAGGCGGCGTTGAAAAAGGTCAAGGGCGGCTGCCCGGACGCACAGGCACGTATAGATGCTGCTCAAAAAACTTTGAATGACGCAACAGCAAATATAAATGAAGCAACAGCTAAAAAGGATGCCGCTGCAAAAGCCCTGAAAGCCAAAAAGGATGCCGCTGCAAAAGCCCTGCGAGAAAAAAAGGCTGCCGCTGCAAGAGAGATACACCGCAAAGGTCTGTACAGCTTTGCCGGTCAGCTCGCCAATCTGAAAAAGAAAGGCGGCAGAGCCGAGTTCCCCAACTTTTTGGCGCCCGGGGAGAAAATAACCCACCTGACAGTAAGTTATGTTGAATCGAATATAACTAAAACACAAGATGTTCCGGTGACTGATAATGCTGTTACTCTCGAAACAGTGTCACTCAGCATGGCTACATCGGTTTATCTCAAATTCAAAATTACTTATGAGAAGGGAAATGTCGTCTTTACTGAAGCCAATCCTTCTTTCAAAGCGAAAAATATTTTTACCATCCACGGTCTGAAAACCAGCAAGAATGAGACCCTTTATTTCCGTTTCAATCCGGAATATAGTGTCTGGCCGGAAAAGAAAATAAGCGAAGATCCGATCCTGCTGGGGGTTACAGAAGGACTGTCAGAGGTGAAACTCCTTTATTCTTTTACCGACTTTGACGAAATTTCGGGAATAAAAAATTTCTTTGAAAAGGGCACTGTGGAAGTCTGTCTCAGAACGCCGGAGAAGGTATTCAAAGCCCTGACACAAAACGGTGAACGTTATGAAGCGGGGTATAAATTTAAACGGTTGGCTGATGCTAAACGCAGTAAAAGTGTGCTGGAACTCCTGAAGAAACATCTGGGGGAAAAACAAATAGTTGATAAGAAAAACGATATCAGAAAGATTCTTGATCCTAAAGCATCCAGAGAACGATTGGTTGCCGAGGTCAACAAAAAATATGTTAAACCCAAAAAGAATAAAGACGGTAACATGGATCCGGCACCATGGAATTGGAACAAGGTAAAAGATCTTTACCGGAAAATCCAAAAGAAGGAGAAAGATTTGGGGGACGACTTCAAAAAACTGAGGAAGGCAGATCAGAAAAAAATCATAGAATTCTTGAATAAAGAGGGACTTAAGTTGAAGTTCATAATCATATTTGAGGAAGACAAGCCTTTTGAAGAGTATCCCCTCTGTTATTTGATCAATGATAAATGTCGGGATGTAACCGGCATTTTGGGAGTGAAAGATAAAGAATGGCTCAAAAAGGAAAAGATTTCTTTGAAAGAGCTGTTGGATAAGACACTGAAAGAATATAAAGGGGAAAAGGAAAAATATGACCGGTTCACGAAAGGGAAGGTTGTTGATCTGTCCTGTACGCACAAAGGAAAAAGGATCCTTCTTAAACGGGTCAGGGTTCAGAAGCTGTAAGGAGAATAATTAATGAATAGATTTGATAAAAAGAGATTCCTGTTTTCCTCTCTGCTCTCTCTGGGAAGTGTGCTCCTTTGCTGCGGTTTCGGGGGCGTTACGACCCCTGCCGCAGCAGACAGGGCATCTGCTCCTGAGACGCAAGCTGAAGTGAGTCCCGGGGCGAAAATTGCCGCATACCGCAAAGGGTTGTACAGTTGGGCCGACCAGATCGCCAATCTGAAAGAGAAAGGCGGCAGTGCCGAGTTCCCCAACTTTTTGGAGCCCGGAGAAAAAATAACCCATCTGATACTGCGCTATATTGAGATCAAGGGCACAGCGCCTGTGACAAAGGATATACCGGTGACAGATGATGTTGCTGCTGTTGAAACAATCTCTGTCACTATGACGACATCGGTTCATCTCAGATTTAAAATTACTTATAAGAAGGACAAAATTGTCTTTACTGAAGCCAATCCTTCTTTCAACGCGGAAAACTCCTTTGCCTTGCGCGGACTGAAAACCAGCAAGGGTGAGACCCTTTATTTCCGTTTTGACCCGAAACACTGCTCCTGGCCGGCGGATAGAGTGCAGGATCTGCTCTATGTTAAAAAAATTGACAGATGTGCGATAGGCTTCTCGTATCAGGCAACTTTGATGGATGAAAAATCCGGAATGGAGAAGTATCTGCCTGAGGCATACATTTCCCTGGGCGGAGGAATGAGTAAGATCCCCTTGAAAAAAGGAGCTCCCGGGTTTTACAGTGCCAATATCGTTTCCCCTGAAATGGAAACCCTGCTCCAGAAACAACGTGCTGTGTATCTGCTTCAAAAAGGAGTGCGTCAGCTGAGAATGAGATACAGGGAGTACCGCTTGAGAAACATGTTGCAAAAGGCATTTACCGAGATATTCAACGATAAGTTTAAGGTCAATTGGAGCTGGTATACAATCAAAACTCTCTATACGAATGTCCGCCAGGGCCGCAGCTATCTGGGGTATAACTTTGACCGCCTGCCTTCTGATAAGCAGAAGGAGATCAGAGAATTCGTGAGAACAAATGCCCCCGGTGCCAAAATTGCAGACGCACTTGCGTATGAGAGGGGACTTGAGGAATTTCCCTGCTTTTTCCTTTTTGCTTTTAAGGATATCGACAATTTGGATCTTCCGGAAAAAAAGTGGATAAGCGGAGAAGTGAAATCCTTGAAGGAGCTGTCGGGTGAGATCGAGCATCAGATCATGCGGGAAGAGATCAAACTTGAAAGTTTCCTGAAAAAACTGCAAACTGCCGAATTGCGTTTGACGCATGATAATAAAACAATCGTCCTTAAACGGGTAAATGTAAAAAGGGATCAATATTAATGAATGAATTGAGACAACTCATCAGAGAGATCGAGTTAATGCTCAGCTCTGCTGATTTGACCAACAATGACAGGAGCAGATATCTGGCAGAAGAATATTTGCGCTATGTCAACGAGTTCAACTCGCTGGCAGAGGAGTGCCAGAAACTGATGGACCGGAATATGATCCTTGAAGCTGAACAGTTGGCGGCACGGGAGGATAAATCTCTCTATCAGCTTCAGAGTCTGCTCTGCTTTTCACGGAAAGATGAGTTTGAAGAACTCTATCAAATGTATGAATGGCCCCTGCTGCCGGGACTGCGCCTCGATATCGTGGAGTCGTTGCGGACCAAGGCAGACGGCGTTTCAGAACTTATCCCGCTGCTGGAGGCTTACCGCAAAGTTTCCAGAAGCAACGACCTTGTGACCAAGATCCGCCTGCTCCGGAAGATCGCCGCCGCCGACAGCCAGAAGTCTGAGTGGCGCACCTCTCTCAAAGAAACTGAGGAAAAACGGCTCAACGAACTTTATGAGCTGGCGAAAAAGGCGATCATCGGCAAGGATTTCATTCAGCTTAAAGAAATTAACAAAGAGTTGAGTTCCGACCAGTGGAGCGTACCCGTCAATCCTCTGGTTCTCAACAAGGTCAACTCCGTCCTTGAGGCAAAAAATGAAGCCGATTTGAAGGAACAGGCGGCAACTTATATGGAAAGCATCAACTCCGCCTACGCCGTTCAGGACTTTGCCGGATTGGAAAAATCCATCAAAATGTGGCAGCTTTTCGTTTTGCGTACAAATTACCAGCCCGACGCCGTTCAGCAGGAGCAGTTTTCCGATGCCGACAGGTATTATCAGGAACAGAAAACCATCTATGAAGAGCAGAGATTTTTTGATAATCTTCTGGATGAGTTTGAAAAAGGCATCAGAAAAGAAAGCCCCATTCAGGATCTGGATTACATCTACAGCCAGCTGAAAAGCGCCAACGGCGATATCCCGGAACATCTGGAAGATGAGTATCTGGAGTACCGCAGCGCTGCAGAAGCCATCATTTTCAGACGCAAGATCTTCATCTGCGTGGGAACCGCTCTGGGCGTCATCGTCGCCGCCACGCTGATCTTTATTGTGGTCTCAACTCTCATCCTGAGATATCAGGAGGCAAAATGGTACGCCCGCATTGATGATGTGCTGAAAAGACAGACCTCAGCCGATGCGTTCCGCCTGCTTGAAAATCTGAAGCAGGCCGCTCCCCGGGTCGCACAGCGTGAAAAGATCAGAGAGCTGGAAAAAAGAGCTAAAGCCCAGGAACAGCAGGAACAGACCAAGAGAAAGCAATTCACCGCTCTCGCCGCACAACAGAGCGTGCTGCTGAAAAACTTCGCCAAAAATTTGAACGCAGTCGAAGAAAACAGGGCACGGCTGAGACTTCTGATCGTGGATCAGACCGAAAACAAGGTCTTTGAAAGATTGGAAGCCGTTTACAATGCGGAAAAAGAAAAATTCAAACTTCAGCGTCAGGGATCGTTCCAGCAGATCCTGGCGCAGATCAGACAGCTGCAGAAAAACTTTTATCTGGCTTTAACCGACGGCGATTTGGTTCAGGCTGAAAATATACTCGGCAAAGTGGAGCTTCTGCAAAGCCAGACGGCAACAATGCGCGACATCGCTCCGGATGTACTGATGCGCGGCAAAAGCACCCTTTCAAGGATCGCTGAAATGAAGCCCCGGCTGGATGCGGAAAAAGAGGCATTGCGCTATGTGACCGAAGATATCAAACTGATCCGCGGAGCATCCTCATATCAGAGTTTGATAAAGAATGTCAATAATTTCATTGCCAAGTTCCCCAAACGTCCGGAAAGTGCCAATGCAAAAGCGCTTTTGAAATCTCTGACGACCTATGCCCCTTATATACAGCGGGGAGCTGAAGTCCCGAACTCCGTTTTCTCTTCGGATTACCGGCGGAAAAATGATATCGAGCGCAGAAGCAGAGAGATACATGAAAATCTGAAAAAAAGATTCTCTCACTTTGCCACTATATTTGAAAAAATGCCCATGGGTGCCATCATCATTTCAAGAGGCGGCGAATCTTATGAGTTTTATTACTACCTGAAAGGCGGTGTCACAGGCAGTTCCGACTCCGAAAACGCAAAAGAGTGGGAAATCAAATGCCTTGTCAGTGATACCAGGACTTCAAGCGTCGTTTTCAGCTCCAAGGATGAACGGCGCCTGACAGCCGATTTCGGTCCCCGGGGTGTCATCGAAGGTTTGCTGGAGTATCCTTCTGTAAACGCTATCGGTACCGAAGCAGGTCTTGCTCCCCATATAAAATTCATCAGGGAGTTTGCCAAAAAAATCGAATCCTGCGATCCGATGGCTGTTGAACAACTCATCGCCGAAGGATGGGAAAAGTGCATGATGGACAGTATGATCGCACCCCAGATGAAGCTGGTGCTGGGCTCCCTGATCATGAGTTGTGCAAACAACGGAGTTCTGGGAAATGATACTTATAAAAAAACCGGCGCCGAATTGAGCCGGATCCTGACTAAACTTACTGAAGGGAAAAATTACAACTGGCTGCAGGCCTACCGGAACAGACAGAAAGACCGGGAAGCACGTACGGCGCTTTCCAATCTGACCAACGAGGTAAATTTCGGAAATACAAAAGAAGCCGCTTTTTACTTTGACTTGTTCAACTGCGCTCTGTCACGCAGAGTGGAGTCCGCCGGCTATGTGAGACAGGAAAACGGTAAATTCCTTCTTTCAGGCATGACCTCCACCGGTTCCGGTGAACTGTGGCTGCCCCAGGATAAGGCGCCTTATTTCCGTGTTATCGGCAAATTCAGCGGGGAATCCATCACACTGCTGGAGTCGGAAAAAGGAAGGATCTCACCTTTTATGATCCTCTTCACTCCCACTGACGGCAGAGACACTGGTTCCATCACTGCGGAAATGAAGGAAAAGGCAAAATCAGCCGGTGTTACAAATATTATCTGGCCCCAAACATGGCCTCTTATTCAAGGAAGATAAAAAATGGCTGCATATCATATCAAAAGAAACGGAAAACTTTACGGCCCCTTTTCCGTGGAGCAGGTCGCAAAATGTATCAATACCAATGTCTTTACCGCAAAAGATACCATTTCCGGTGACAGCATCAACTGGGACACCATCGAAGAGTTCCAGAAAAAATCGAACGTCAGTTCCTTCGGTGCCGGCGGCGGCTACAGCAACAGCAATATCATACAGCCTGTCCCGGCATACGGCGGTGCTGTGCCTGTTGCTCAGGCTGTCCCGGCATACGGCGGTGCTGTGCCTGTTGCTCAGGCTATACCGGCAAACTGCAAATCAAGGCGATCCTATATTATGTGGGCAATTTTCCTCGGTGGATTGGGGATCCATGATTTTTATGCCGGGCGTGCACTCTTCGGAGTTATAAAACTTCTCCTGACACTCTTTGGATTTTCATTCATATCCCAGATTTGGTGTTGGATCGATATATTCACAGTTACAACTGATGGGAATGGCGAACCGCTGTACTGGACTCCGGCAAAGAAATCTGTGTTTATCCTGTTGTGTGTTCTGTGCGGAATAGGCGGGACGCATTATTTTTATGCAGGATATCTCAAAAGAGGATTGGCGATCGCTCTTGGTAATTTCCTGTTTTTGCTGATTGCCATTGGGGTGACGGCTCTGTTGGTGTTTCCGCTGGGGGCGAGTCTCGAAATGGCCCCGGAAAAGCTGTTAGTTTTATCAGTCGGCGGCTGCGCTCTTATCTATCTGGTTTTTTATATTACCCTGATCGTTCTGGCGTGCAGGACTCAAGTCGATTCAGAAGGCAACGAATTTATCTGATGAGGTAAAACAATGGAATTTGAAATACTGAACTGGAAAAAAGTCGATCCTGAAGCCAAATGGGGCATCAGGGCAAAAAAATTTACGGCTGTGAGCAATTGGTTTTCTCTTGTCTGGGGAATTGTTCTGACTGTCATCTTTTACGGTGTCCTGTATCCCTTTCACATGATCGGGAAATGGCAGATGGTCAATATGTTTTTTCACGGCGGCGTCGAAAAACGCTCCTCCATTCCCTATTTTACCATGCTGCTGGGCTTCTGGTGTCTGGCTTTTCTCATTATCAAACTCAAAAAAATCAAAGCACAGAAAAAGGCTCTGGAACTGGAACTGATCCCCGACTCCAGAGAATATATCATTTCTCCCATGAATGCTCAGGAAATCATTTCCGGCATCAACAAAAAAGTCCATCGCGGATGTGACTTCCTCGTTCTGAACCGTATTGAGTGCGCTCTTGAAAATCTGCGGAACATCGGCCGCGTGGCAGATGTTTCATCTCTGCTCAAGGATCTTGCCGCCGCCGATACCGACGCTTCTGAAAACACCTACACCCTTCCTCAGGGACTTATCTGGGCGATCCCCGTTCTCGGATTTATCGGAACGGTCCTCGGTTTGTCCGAAGCCGTGGGCGGTTTCGGCGCTGTGGTGGCGGGGGGCGCCGATCTGGATGCCCTCAAAGGCGCTCTGGGCGGCGTGACAGGCGGTCTCGCCACCGCTTTTGAAACGACTCTTATCGCTCTGGTGATCGCCCTTGTGATCCAGCTGCTGATGACTCTTGTCCGGCAGAAGGAAGAGGAGTTTCTTGAAGCATGTTCGACCTACTGCTACAAGAATTTGACCGCGCATCTCAAAATGATCGACATCGACGAAAGTCTGGAATATACAGCAGCCGAGCCTGCGGCGGAACAGGAATAATGAAAAACTCTTCCCCCATTTCCCTGTTTTCTTTTCAGGATATCATCACCAGTCTGACGGGGATCATGATCGTCATCGTACTGGTGATCCTGCTGCAGCTGGTGGAGTCCACCCGGGTGGCGGCAGCTCATGCTCAGATGCTGCCGGAGTATCAGGCGCTGAAAAAGGTGCAGCAGGAACTTCTGGCAAAGAGAGAAGAACTCAAAAAGAAAATCGCCGGCGCCGAAAAAGCAGCAGATGAGCTCTCTGAGAGATCCGTCGCGGAACTGGAGTATCTTATCAGGGCTGAAGAGGAGTTTGCCAAAATTCTCAATAAAAAGATCCCGGAACTTGAAAAACAGCTCAGTACCCTGACTCTGGCAAACGCTCAGCGTTCCCGGCGCTGTGACGAACTGAAAAAAGAACTGCATCAGGTCTCCAAAAGCTGGAACGAGATCAGAGAACTTCAGGCACGGCTCGTCGAGCTCAGGGAAAGACAGAAGAATATTTCCAAGATGATCCGGCGCAAATCAAAAATGCTGCGCTTTGAATTTTCCGGTTACGAGGATAAGACCCCCTTGCTGATAGAATGCAACGAGTGGGGATTCAGATGCAGAAGATATCCCGACGGCGAGGTGGTCACCTTTGGCACACCCGGCAAAGGAAGTCTCCCGAAACAGCTGGGAAAACTTGATTCATGGATCAGACAGCAGGGCAGTTCCCAATGCTATCCGGTGCTGCTCTTCCGTGAACACTCTCTGGTATATTTTGAGAACATCAGACGGAGGATATTCAATATCTATATGAAACAGGCATGGGGACAGGAACTGGTCGGCAGCAATGAGGAGATTTTCTGATGAGCAGAAAAAATTTACCTGACAGCCTTGAACTCCTTCTGGATACCATGTGCAACACCTTCGGCGGTATCATGTTCATTGCCATCTCTCTCGTGGTCATGTCGCAGATCATAAGCCAGCAGCAGAAAAATATGACTCAGGAGGAAATTTCCAAAAACATCATAGAGAAGATGAAACAGAATATCGAAGCGCTGCGGCAGGAAAATGTGCGTTTGAGCCAACAGGCTTTGAGTGCAAGCATGAATACCGGTAATGTCACTCCGGAAAAAAAGGCGGTTCTCCAGCGCCTGAAAGAGGAAAGAGAGAAAAATCTGAAACTTGAACATGACATCGAGCGTCTGGAATCCAAGATCCGATTGGCTGAGCAAAAGCAGAAAGAGCTTGACGAAAGTGCAAAAAAACTGGTTGAAGAACTTGAGCTCCAGAAAAGTAAACTGCGCCTTGAAAAAGCAAAACTTCAGCAGCGCCGGCGTGACTTGAACGCTGAAATCAGCAAACTGGAGGAAACTTTGAAAAACATTCAGCCCAGAACTCTGCGCTTTGCAAAATTGAAAGAAACAGAAAAAAGCCCCTATTGGGTGCTGATCCAGCGGAATAAAATCTACCGTTTGGGGGATTCTGGCTCCCCTGTGAATGGCGAAGTCGAGCTTGAATATTTCAATTCCGGACGCCGTGTCCGGATGAAGCCTCTCAATGGCGCGGCAGTGGACGATGATCCCGAAACCGTTTTTAATTTCCTTTTCAAAGATGTTGATAAAGAACGTTATTTTGTCAACCTCGTCTCTGATAATGACAGTTTTTCGACTCTGATGGTTGCAAGGCAGTACTTGCGGAACAAACAGATCCACAGCAACTGGTCAATCAATCCGGATTTCGAATTCGGCGTTTACAGCAACGTGAGCTACAGTGCTTCAGAATGATTTTTATTTTCAAAGAGGCAATTTCAAATCAAGGAATATGGAATAATGAAACAGAAATGTCCGAAATGTAAGCAGGTGTATGAGTTTGAACTCTCTCAGAAGGGACAGATGTTCTCCTGTTTGGAATGCGGAGAAGATTTCCTCATTTCAGACGAAGCTGATTGTTTATACGAAATGTCTGCGACGGAAAACAAGCCCTCCAAAAAGCCTCTCATCGTTACAATGGTTGTCATTATCGCCA
The DNA here is from genome assembly GCA_017507125.1 of Lentisphaeria bacterium. Lineage (GTDB taxonomy): Bacteria > Verrucomicrobiota > Lentisphaeria > Victivallales > Victivallaceae > UBA1784. The sequence continues at coordinate 2,201 of JAFWBQ010000071.1, read as the reverse complement.
TTCTGGCTCTGGTCTGTCTGTTTGTCCTTCTGAGCGGCGGAACCAACACCGGTGCCGTGAGTGCAAAGACAACTGAAAAGGTCAAAAAGGATCTTCTGCAGAGTATCACTTCAGGAGAAGTGGAGCGCACAGCCAAACTGCTCCGGCTGCCGGAACTGAAAAAAGACGGCTGGGAGTTCCTGACGGCAGCGGTAAACTCCGGCAATGAGGAAATGGTCCGGACAGTTCTGTCAAGCGGCATCAGCATCAATGTCACCAATGCCAACGGCGAAAATGTACTCCTCGCCGCCGCCAAAAATAAAAATTACGCCATGTTCAAGTTCCTGCTGGAAAAAGGCGCAAAACTCGTCAACGAGAAGGGTGCCAATTCCACCAGCGACGCCTCCACCGTCTGGAGTGTCGCCGCCGAAAACGGTGCTGTTGAGATCATCGAATATCTGGTCATGTCGCAGGATCATGTGACTGAAACTGCAAGTGGCGACAAAGCGATTTTCAGGGCTCTGCGTAAAGGGCACAACGAATGTGTGAAGGCGCTGCTCGACAAATACATCATTGACGAGGTGGACAGCGCGGGCAATACGCTTCTGCATGCGGCGCTGCAGATGGATAATTCAGAGATCATCGAACTGCTTTTAAGAAGAGGCGCCAATCTTTCCCAGGCCAATAATGCCGGTGAGAATGCTTTCTTCGTTGCCGTCAAAACCGGAAAGAGTCATCTGATCAAATTTTTTGACCTGAAAAAAGTCGACTGGGATGTGACTGCAAACGACGGCACTTCCATTCCCATGATTTGTGTGGCAGTTGGCAATAACAGACTGCTGAAACAGGCAATAACACCTGCAAACGTCAACCTGACGGATTTAAAGGGCAGAACAGCTTTGTATTATGCCTGCGAAAAGAATAATCTGGACGCCATCACCACGCTCTTGACTGCAAATGCAAACTGCAACGCCGGAACCTTTCTTAATTCCCCTGTGTATATTTCTGTCACAAAGGGGCACGCCGCTGCCGTCAAGCTCCTGAGAAACAAGGGCGGCAAGTTTGATCCCTCTGACACCGATGAGGAAGGGAACAATCTTGTGATGCTGGCTGCAGCCTCCGGCAGCCGGGAAACTCTGCTGGCGCTGCCCCTGGAAAATTTTGATCTTTTTGCCACCAACCGGGCGGGAAAAAATGCCCACGCCATTGCTGAGGAAAAAGGTAATTCTCTGGCTCCCGTGATCTTCAATTTGATGGATGAAGCCATGTATAGAAAAGCCGTTGCAAAGGTGAACGCGATCACTGACGGGAGCGATTTCAAGCGGCAGATCCCAGAGCTGGAAAAATTCCGTAAAGAGATGGAGCAGTACCCGAAGACCGCAGATTACATTGCCAGGATCAAGGGTGATGTGGAGCGCAAGCTGCGTGACCGCGCAACAAAAAATGTTACCAACGCAATAAATGCTGCCAGAGCCTCCAAGTATTATGCAACAGCCATCAAAATGCTTGAAAATGCCATTGCCGATAATCCTGAAGCAACCAATCTGGATGATGCAAAGCGTTATCTGAAAGAACTTAAGGAACGCCTGGAAAGAGAGAAAGAACAACAAGCCGAATTGGAACGGAAAAGAAAGGCCATCCGCATGATGAATACTTTAGCTCTGAAAAGCGAAATAACCACTTTTATCAACAAATGGTTGACCGATATGCAGATGAAAAGAGCTACAGCACATTATTGGTTCCTGAGCAGCCTCGCAACTACTTTGTTCAATGTCAGGAGCTGGGACATTCTCGGCCCCTCTGACGGCGAATGGAGTCATTTCGATGAGACAGTGATCGTTTCCGTCGAATCCACCAATCAGGGAGGAAGTCCGATCCGCGTGAACTGGAAAGTCAAATTGTTGAGAAGTGACAACGATATGAAATGGAAAATTCACAGCCTGGACAAGTGAAGCAGGTTCTTTGTTCCGATAACGTCAGCGTATGCCGGTGGCTGCGCTGACGCAGGAAATACTCAAGCGGACGCCCCTTGGGGGCGGTTTGTATTGTAAAATTAAAAAGCGCTGTTCCCGACAAAGGTCGGTAAAAAAAGGTTGAGGGAGTTGGGGCGGTGGAAAAGCCCTTTTGAGGAAAGGTCTTTTTCCCCCGCCCCAAACCCCACCCCCTTTTCCCAAACCTTTTTCAGTAACGCTTTTCATTTTTGAGTTCTCAAAAATAAAAAG
>JAFWBQ010000008.1 GCA_017507125.1 Lentisphaeria bacterium | reverse complement strand
CTGTTGAAAAGGTCCGCGTACTTTAGTGTTCCTGTAACAAACAGTCAAGGGCGCAGTTGCGGCGAGTCTGAACGCTGTTTCGACGGAAAACTTCAAATATTCAAAAGAGCACACTCTTTTGAAAATTTCTGTAAAACTTTTCTGCGGAAAGGAAAAATACTGGTAATTGATTGCTTAAGGGTGTATATTATCCTGGAATGCAAAAATTTTCCTGATGTAAGCTAAGCATAAAAAAGGAGAGAGCTTAATGAAAATTTTAATGATCCTTGCCGTATTTGCTGCGGCTCTGGTGCTTCAGGGGGCCAATCTTTTCCCCAATGGAGATTTGGAGAAAACTAAAACCTATGTGCCCGATGTCCGTATTTTCAAAGGTAAAGGAAAAGTTCTGCGCCAGAAAAATGCCCTTATCCTTGAAACTTTTACCCCTGACGGCTGTGCTGAAATCAATTTTCACAAGCTGAATACACCTGAAGCGGGGAAAACTCTTTATGTCAGAGTGCCTTTTGAGATCATTGAACTGGGAAATGCTCCCCGGCGCAAGGTTTCGGCGCGGATCTTCTACTTTGACAAAAACGGCAAACATCTGCCCAAACTCAACAGTTTCCCTGCTGAATTTGCGCCTGCCGATACAGGGAAGCAGGATCTTTTTTACAGCATCAGGATTCCTGCCGGGGCTGCAAAATTTTCTTTTTCTTTCTGGTTCGCAGGGATCAAAAAGCTCAGAGTCGACAAGTTTGTCTGCTCTCCTGAGTTCCCCACGGACTCTGCCGACGGTAATCTGATTCTCAACGGCGGTTTTGAAACCGCCAATATGGCAAGCTACTACCCCCGGCTTATTTCCAATAAGGCTCCCTTCCGGATTTTTGAACGTACCACCGACAAAGCCAAAAGCGGCCGCTGGTCACTGCGGATGCGCTGCGAAGACAACAAAAAGGGGATGGAACTCAACTTTACCAAACTTGCCCATACTCCCGGAAAAAAATACCGCTTCACCGGTTCTTACTTTGTGGGTTCACGTGAGGGGAAGACCCGTCTTTCCGGCCGGGTGATATTCCTTGACGCCAAAGAGAAACCCATCCGTTATCTTTTCCCTGAATTTCCCGCCTCTGCCGGTGAATGGCATGACATAGATCTTTCTTTCTATCCTCCTGCCAACTGTGTGCGGGTGGTTGTGACCTTGTGGTTTGACGGGAAACAGCAGGTTTATCTGGATGACTTCTACTACGGCATCGTTGAGGAAAAAGTTCCCGAAAACCGGAACGCAGGCGCCCAGCTGCTGAAGGAGTCCGCCGATTGCACCATCTGGAAGGAGGCGGCTTACCTCAAGGTTCCTGCGACCTCAGTGCCCGCCAAGATCAAAAAGAGTTCCACCGTTGAAGTTGCTGCCGCCGCCAATGAATCTGAACCCTTTCAGATCGTTGTCAGCGCAAAGAAAAATCTTCCCGGCGTGACTCTCTCCTTTTCCCCCCTCAAAGGCAAGAAGGGTGTGATACCTGCTGCGGCGCTTTCTTTCTGCCGCGTGGGGTATGTCGATTTGAAAAAGCCTGACAATCCCTCTCTGAAGGGGCTCAATGCCGACCCTCTGCTCCCTGAAAAAAGTGCCGATGCCGACAGCAAACAGAATCTGCCCTTTTTTGTGAGAGTTGCTGTTCCTGCCAACACTGCCGCCGGAATCTATGAAGGCAGCGCAAAGGTGCTTTCCGGTAAGAAAATTCTGGGTGAATTTAATGTAAAACTCCGGGTTTTCAACTTCGAACTCCCCGAAACGCCCCACATGAAAAGTTATTTCTATCTTCAGCCCAATCCGGGATATAATGTGTGGGACAAACGTCCTCATGCAGAAAAGATCGAAAATTTCCACAAACTCCTCAAAGAGCACCGCATGACCGGAAATCAGGCGCTCTGGACTCCCGCTCCCTCTTACAAAATTGAGAACGGAACTCTTGTCGTCACCGACTGGAGCAAATTTGACAAGCATGTGGAATACCGGGTCAAAAAGTACGGACAGCGCAGTATCCCTGTGCCCATTCTGACCATGAAGGGGGATAATGACGGCTGGTTCGGTTCAAAAGGACTCCGGGAAAAACCGGGCAAAAGTCCTTTCGGCAACTTCAACCTCGTTTCCCCCGAGGGACTCAAATACGCCGGGGAATATGCCGCAGCTTTCTGCGCCCATGTGAAGAAAAAATTCCCCGGAGTCGACTTCTATGCCTATCTTTACGATGAACCTCCCGCCAAGGTTCACGCTGATTTGAAAAAGCTCCTTGACTCCATCCACAAGGCGGCGCCTGATCTGAAGATCATGATCCCCAAGATGGTCACCGACCAGATCGGTTATGTCCATACATTCTGCGTGCCTCTCGCCCCCGGATACTATAACGAAGAGGAACAGGCCAAACACCGGAAAAACGGCGGTGATGTCTGGTTCTACAACTGGGCCGTCCGTCTCAGCAACCATGATTATATCCTCAACCGTCTTTACGCCTGGCGCATTTATGCGGGCAACGGTTCAGGGGGACTTCTCTGGTGCACCAACTGGACCTATAAAGATGTGAACCCCTGGACCGATTTTGACAGAACCGGTTACGGAGCCGGCGGCGCAACCTTGTTCTATCCTCCCCGCAAGGCAGGGGAGGGCAACGTTGCGTCACAGCGTTCAGCCATGATCCGTGAAAGTATTGATGACTTTGACTACATGCGTATTCTTGAACAGCTGATCGACAACTCCTATCCCGGCGTCGGCAGAACCAGAGTCATGGAGCTTCTCAAGACTCTGATCCCTGTGGTGCCTTTCGGCTACGTGAATGACTCCCATCTGCTTTATCAGGTGCGTCAGGAGCTGGCGGAAGATATTGAAAACTTCAAGAAATTCCCCGGTACAGTGATTTCCACTCCTTCCAGCAACAGTAAAACCGAACTTTCAAAGGTTGTTTTCAAGGTCTTTGCTCCTGCCGGGACCCTTGTCCGGATCAACGGCAAAAATGTGGGCAAGGTGGGCAACAAGGCGCTTGAAATTCCTTTCACCCTCGGAAAAATCGGTATCAACACTGTTAAAATTGAACTTTCAGACGGTAAGAAAAACGTCACTCTTGAACGGCGCTACGAACTTGCAGCTGATCCGAATTTGAAAGAACTCGCCTCCCTTGTTGATCGCGCCGCAAAAGAAAAGATCGACACCAGGAGTGCCGCAGATTTTCTGGCTCAGGTGAAACAGGGACGCCCCTACACTGAAAAAGAACGCGCCCGTACCAGTGAGCTGGTTGGGAAAATCAAGTATGCTCTTGCCGCCAAAGCTCTGAAAAGCAGCCGCAAGTTTGTCAATCCTCTTGAAAAGTTCTTCTTTGACAGAGCCTGTCAGGTCTTTGACTGGCGTCTTTTTGAACGCTCAGAATATTACCTCGCTCTTGCCGCTGAAGCTGCAAAAGCCGGAAACATGGCAAACTTCAAAGTCAAAGTGACTCCCGCTTCTTTCAGGGGGCACTCCGCTCTTTGCCTTGACAACGGCATCATCCGGGCAACGATCCTTGAAACCGGCGGAACTCTGATTTCTTTCAAAGTCAACGGAGTTGAGACTCTTGTTCCCGGACCTTTCAGCAAGCTCCTTTCTCCTCAAGAGCGCGCCGCTCAGAAGGTTAGCCGGGATATGTTCACCAAACTTGCCGGTTATGACGGATTTTCTGATGCGGGCGGCAACGGCATCTGGCCCGTTTCTTTTGTGGACTGGAACATTACCCTTCGTCAGCTTACCTCTGATCGTGTCTCTCTGAGTTTTTCCATGCCTCTTCCGGGAACGAGTTTCGCCATCAAGCGGACCATGAGCCTGAAAAGCGGTTCCTCTGATCTTGTCATGGATTACGAAATCACCAATCTGATGCCTTCTGACAGTGCCTCTGATGATCCTGAACACCTTCAGCTGCCCTGGCGCGGCCGTTTCCTTCCCGGAATCGGCACGGGGTCCATTCCTCAGGCGAATGACAAACTGGTCGTTCCTGTGAAGTATGACCGCGACAAGCTGGAACAGGGACATTTCCGCCTTGACAAGCCCACCTTCTTTGAACGCCGTTCCGTGCGGCTGACCAAGCCTCTCATGGGCGCTTATGATACTGAACTCGGTAAGGGACTTGCCATCATCGGCGGAGCCGTGACTACCCACAGTTATGTGTGGTTCAGTTCCAAGGGCAACCATAAGGGTGAAGGCAAAGTCTACACTCTTGAATTCTGCCGCAGTTTCTTCGGCAAGAAATACGATGATGCCGAACCCAACACTCCCCTGACCATCCGTCCCGGGAAGACCTTGAATTTCACCATCACACTCCGGGGATTGTCAAAGGTGAAAGATGACGCAGATTTCCTGAAACAAGCAGGATTCTGAGCATCTTTATTTTCAAGCGGCAGAAGCTGAAAAAATGAATATTCATCTGAGAAAAATTGAAGATCATGAAGTGCCTCTTTTCAGGCGTGAGATGAAGTCCGCTTTTGAGCAGGGTGTCTATGACCGTTTCGGTGCACTTGATGCAGCGCCGATCCCACCTGAAAACGAAGTGGATGAAGCGTTGAAGGATCCGCAGTTTGATGTTTTCATCATTACTGCCGACGGAGAAAGCGCCGGGGGCACCATCATCAAAAAGGAGGGCGAGGGCAGATATTCCCTTGATCTCCTTTTTATCTTCAAAGAGTTTCTTAATAAAAAAACAGGAACGCGTGCATGGCAGGCGATCGAGGCCCATTATCCTGATGCCGTGGTGTGGAAGACCTTTACACCTTACTTTGAGCGGCGGAATATCCATTTTTATCTCCACAAGTGCCATTTCAGGATCGTGGAGTTTTTCAGCGAATTTCACCGTGAAGAGCACGATCTTACAGAGGAATTCAAAGATGTGAACACTTCAGGGTTTTTCCGTTTTGAGAAGATCATGGATCACTCAAAAGAGCCGAGATAGATCTGAGTTGCAATTTCTTCAGTGACTTTTCCCTTTACGGCGTATTTCTCAAACAGGGCGCGGAGTTCTTCCATCAGCGTTCCGTAAAAAACTTCTCCGGGGGAGGGGATGTAGGAGCGTGAGCGCATATTGCCCTCAAAAATGATACGGTCCATGACAAAGAGATTGCTGAAACAGACGATTTTAACGTGTTTAAAATAGCTGAACCTCAGAAAGGCGTCCCCTTCTGCAGGGGGGCGTTTTCCCGCGTGCCCGGAACGGAACCGGGGACAATATTTTTTGCAGATATTGTCTCTTTCGACCGTAAAGTCATTTTTCAAGGTGGTGTTCCAGACGATGGCAACTTTGCCTCCGGGACGCAGAATACGAATGGCTTCCTGTTTGAAATTTTCTTCATCCAGCCAGTGAAAGGCCTGGGCAACAGTGATAAGATCAACTGACGCGTCGGGGAGTGTTGTTTCTTCGCCGGAACCTGCCAGACAGGGAATGTCCGGCAGAAATGCTTTAAACTTTTCCCGCATATCCCCATTGGGTTCAACGGCGGCGACAGAGTCAAAATACTTCAGCAGCACCTTTGTAAAGATCCCGGTTCCCGCCCCGATATCCACGACGTGACTGCCTGAACACTCTGAGCGCAGAAATTGAACAGCCTCCTCAGGATAAGAGGGACGGTACAGGGCGTAGTCATCTGACTTGCGGGAGAAAAGTTCTTTGTTATCCATAACGTTTTTCCGGCAGCAACTTTTGTTACTGATGCTTTGCAATGATTTTCTTTACGGTATCAAGATAGGCACTTCCCCACTTCTTTTCCGGGAGCAGATACATCCCTTCGCTCCATTCGTTCCATGCGTTGATAAGGACTGCCTCCGAATCAAAAGAGAGAGCCTCATCCAACAGTTCTCCCACCCGTTCAGGGGTATTTCCTGCGGAAATTGGGTAGTAGCCCATTTTTTCAAAGTCCCAGGGATAGGTGAGATTTCTGCTCCAGCGCGGGGAAACATCGGAACCTGTAGTGACACTGGGGCAGAAAGGGAGTCCCTGAGCGGCGATCTGCTGCCAGCAGTGGCGCTGATTTATCATCGTGAAACTGTATTCGATCGTCGGTTTATCCGGAGCAACGCATTCTTTGTAATTGCTGCGGAGTCCGCTGTTATAGGCGAAAACGGCGTCAAATCCCGCTTCGCGCATGCGGGGGATCCTTCCCCAGCCGCAGAAATATTCATTGTCGTTGCAGCAGCCGATGTTCATCAGTGTGTAGATGCCGGGGAATCCGGCTTTTCGTGCTTCTTCGTTGATGATCTCAAGCACATCGGCGGGGGGGATGAACTCAAACAGTTTGTTGCAGTTGTAAAAGGAGTAGACAGGTTTCCCGTTGATCTTCCAGTAGTTTTCGCAGGAAAAATATTTTTTGCAGCAAAAGTCCATAACTGCTCTCAGATCCTCTTCACTGTGGCGTGCCGTCAGGAATACAGTACTTGCCTGGTTTTCATTGCCGTTCATGGCACGCAGACCGTCATCGAGTGCGGGCCAGATGCCCCAGTTGTGATTGGCCCACATGAGAAAGAATTTGAGCCTGTTCCGGTTGGGGGCTTTGAGAAAGGCTTCATCAAGAGCTTTTTCAAGGAACTGATCCCCTTCGTACCAGTACCAGTCAAACATGAATCCTGTAATGCCGTTGTCAGCCGCAAGGTCGATCTGTTTTTCCATATATTCCGGAGCCGATTCATCAAAATAGCCCCAGGCGGGTTCAAGGGGCTGATGGTGCCCTTCAAAGAGAGGACGGGTGGTTTTGAGCAGTTCCCATTCAGAAAATCCTTTTCCGTACCATTTTTCATAGTGCCTGTCAGGATGCCAGCTGGGGAAATAAATGGCAAAAATCTCTTTTTTCTTTTTCATCGTAATAAGACCTTGAGAAAAATGTGGAACTCTTTAAGTTTCAGGGTTAAAATAATCCTTTTTTCTTTTTTTGTCAAGGAAATGAATGTAAAATTTCCATTTTTTTCTTCCGGAACGTTTCAGGATTTTTTCCGGAAAAAATATATTTTGCTGATACTTGAATCTTTTGCCGGCAACGTGTATATTATGTGTCCGTATTTTACCATTCAGCAAGGAGACAAAATGAAACTTTTCAGTTGGTATAACAGTATCCCTTTGATCTGGCGCAATTTGGGTGCTTTTGTTCTTGGATGCGGATTTGGGGTTCTTATCTACAAACTCGGAGGTATCTGGGGCGGCGATTTTCTTTCCCGGACTGTGGCAATTCTTTCTCCCTTCGGCGGTGTGTTGGTAAATATGCTCAAGATGATCGTGATCCCCATCATCTTCTTTTCTCTTATCCACGGAGCTGCCAGTCTGCCGGTCAGAACATTCGGAAAAATGGGAACCGGAGTTTTTGCATGGTATTTTTTTACATCTCTCTATGCCGCCGTTTTCGGCAGTATCATTGCCTTGCTTTTCAACCCGACTCTGACCTCTGCCGGGGAGCTGGCAAACAGGATGGTCTCTCAGGTTGAAGCTATGAAGAGCGGTTCCGTCAGTGCGGGGAACGCCTTTGTCAACAGCCTTCTGGGACTCTTTGCCAATCCTTTCAAAGCTCTTGCAGAGGGCAATTTTCTGCCGGTCATTGTCTTTGCCATCATGTTCGGATTGGCAGCCCGGGTCGTGCTGGATACAAGCCGGGATGAACGTACCCGGGAAAGCATTACACGGATGCTGGATGTGATCGAAGCCATGCAGAAGACCATTTTCAAGATGATCGACTGGATCATGGCATATTTCCCCATTGGTGTTTTTGCTTTGACGGCCTGTAACTTTGCAATTTACGGCATTGAACTGTGCCAGTCTTATTTTCAGGTGGCGCTGTGTGTCATTGCCGGCATTTTTCTGATGCTGCTTATTTGTTATCCTCTGGTGGTGATCCTTGTCTGCCGGGTCAATCCTTACCCTGTACTCTGGAAACTGCGGGAGCCGATACTGACCGCCTTTGTTACCCGTTCCAGTGCGGCGGCACTGCCTGTTTCCTTGAAAACTGCTGCCAACAAACTGAAAGTCAAGGGAGAGCTTGCCAATTTTACCCTCTCTCTTGGAGCCACCATCAATATGGACGGCGTTTGTATACATCTGCCGGTATTTGCTGTGCTTGCTGCCAATCTTTTCGGATTTGAACTGACCGTTTCTCAGATATTGCTGGTCGTCATAAGTGTCGTATTTGCTTCGATCGGTGCCGGGGGGGTACCCGGAGGAAGTATTTTTCTTCTCTTCCTGGTGCTTGATTCACTGCACCTGACGCCGGGACAGACTTCGACCATCATCGCATTGGCTTTGGGGATCAATCCTCTGCTTGACATGTTTGAAACGGCCTGTAATGTAGCAGGAGACAATATCGGTACTTACGTCGTCGGCCAAAAACTCAATATGTTGGAAACAGATCAGACTCCCTGATGACGGGAGGATTATTTTCTCCTTGCACCACTCTGCCTGAAGCGTGACAACTTTACTCCTGTTTCCGGCTGTAGGGACAGCTGAGGAGACACTGCTCAAAGTTGCAGGGGCGGATCTTCTCGATTTGCGGCACTTTTCGCAAACTTTCAGCCAGGTTTTCTTTGAGTTCCTGCAGATCTGCTTTTTCCGGAAAGGCTTCATCAAGCTCCCATCCGGTGTATTGATTGCCTTCGCTTGCCACCAGACTGTAACGTTTTGCCCAATTGCAGCGGTTCACATCAATTTTGCGAAATTCCCATTTTACGCCCTCAAGAGCTACTTCATGTTTGGTCCCGAAAGCTGCCGTTTTGCAGTTTTTGAGACAGTTGCCTGAACACTCCGGACATTGGAGTTTAAAGTTCCGCATCAAGCCGTTGTATTCAAGCGGAGCGTCGGTGATAACAGCGGCAAAACGGACATTTGAACCGAATTCCGGGGTCACAATGGCACCGCATTCACTGATGGTTCCCAACCCCGCCGCTGCAGCTGCAAAGACATTGCTGAAAGCGTCCGGGTAGTTGCCTCTGGGATTCCAGCAGACAGAACCGGTGTTGTGAAGATCAAGGGCCATGGCGGCGCGGAATCCGCACTGTTCCAGCTTGCCGATGAGATTCCATGCCAGCACTCTGAGGCGCATGATGGTTTCATACTGGGCGAAGACATAAGGTCCTGCCGCTTCTGCCGGGGTACGGGCAGTGATGTCCACGGAGCCTTCAGGCATACGCAGTCCCAGCATAATGACGCTTTGGGCTCCGGGCAGATAGTCGGCAGTTCCGGTGACTTTGCGTTTGACTTCTGAAATTTCCGGATCATAGGGTTTATAGATGGTGTCCGCTTTATTGACGGCGACAAGTTCGATTTCACCGTCATAGATTTTTGCAAGTTCAGGTAGAAGCGCGTCAACACGCTCCGCAGGAGCGATCCCCATAAGATCGCACTCATGCAGATTCATTTCGTTGCGGAGCCTTCGGGTCAGAGCGGCAGGCGTCTTGCTGACAGGGCAGGGGGCAGGGAGCTGCCATGCTGTTTCAGGCAGAGGTGCTTCGGTCAGCAAAGTCACGGTGAAGAGCTGTTTCCCCGGAACTGAGAGTATCTGCTGCAATTTCTCTTCCGGAAAATCAAACATCTCTCCAGAAGAGTATCCATGATTTTCCAACAGCCTTACAGCATCGTAACCCGCCTGGATCAATATGGGGCTTACCGCATTGTCAAAACGGTTTTCATGGGCACGGGGATTGGTCAGATCAGCTTCAAATGGATTGCGGCAGGCGATCATGGAAACGATGGAAACTGCTCCGGGGAGCAATTGTGCAATGTCGATCCCCAGTTTGTTTTTGACCGTTTCAGCACTTGCTGAAAGCACATGGTCTGCGCCCCAGTCGGCAGCCATGGCACGGATCTTTTCAAAAAGTCCCCTGTGGAAGGGGGCATCTTTCAAAGCGGGATTTTCCACATAATGACGGCGGCGGCGGGGAGCGTTGGTGTACTCTTTGTCAAAGTAGCGCAGGTGCCGGGGGACGCAATAGCGTTGGCAGGAGCCCATTTCACCGGCGCGGCGGCCATATTTGACAGTGGCTTCCATAATGACTTTCTCATCCACATGTTCCGGGATAGGCAGGTCAAGATCCAGATCAAAGTGTTCTCCCCAGGCGCAGCGCCAGAGGTTTTTGTTGGCGTACCGGTAGACTTTGTCCTCAATTTTGACTTCGTTCCAGCCGTTGATCTCTTTGCTCAGGGCTCCGGATCGACACTCCCTGCGGCAGATCATGCAGTTGTCGCAAACACTGCCCGGTTCCAGGAGCGGTGACGGTGTCAGTTCGGCATCGGTAATGATGGTCACATAGCGCTGGTGGGCTCCGAACTCAGGCGTCAGAGCAAGACCGTTGAAACCGAACTCTGCAAGTCCTGCTGCCACGGCACAGTGCATGTGGGAAACATCGGGCGCGAATTGTGCTGTCAGATCCTTGTATCCCCGGTAGCGCCAGATGTTGGAAGAGGCGATGGGAACTGCCCGGAATCCCATTTCTTCGAGAAAACGCCCCATGCGGTAGCTCATGTCGTCAAGACGCCAGTTCATGGAGTACTGTATGGCGTAGGGACCGATGATCTGGGGGTGCTCCAGACCGCCCCGCTCCATGGCGGCGTCGGGATGATGGACAGCCATGACGATGACTGAACGGGCTGAGGGCATGATCCCCTGAGGGCTCATTCTCAAGGGCGCATTGACAAAACGTTTGATTGAGGCGATACCGACAAGGTCGGCACGCAGAACATCCAATGCATAGCGCTTGATCCCGGTAGTTTCCGGTGTATCAACAAGATAATTTGAATTTTTCATGAAATATGCTCCTGTTTTGTTTCTCTCTTTAATATAACTTGCCGTGAAAATATTTTCCATGTCAGAATTGATCAAAAAAATGTTCAAAATGATCATTTTATAATAATTTTTCGCAAAAAAGGTTTTTTTTATTGAGAAATACGATCAAATCCTCTGTTGAAATACCTTATCTCAGGCAGTATATTATGGCAGTGACTTCACCGGAGGGAAAAAGAAAAAATGTATTCAGAAAGTGCAGAACTCATAAAACAGCGGGTCCGTGAACTCAAGGAGCCGGAAAACTTTTTTGACGGAGTCAGACTCCCTGATTCTTTTGCCTTGCCTGACAACATATTGCTCTTTTATCACGATTTCAGTGCGCCGGCTCCTGTTGCCCACCACCGCTATACTCTGGTGTTCCCTCTTGCCCGGATGCATTACTGCATAGATCAGCAGGAGTTTGATATCGCCGAGGGAGAGCTTCTTTTCATACCTCCTTACGCCCGCCGCTTTCTGAAACTTCAATCCGCAGGTTATCAGCGTTTTTTCATCACCTTTGATTTGCCTTCTGCCCAAAACTATCTGCCAGAAACATATTTGAACCGCCTCTCAGATGAGGCGCCCTTTTATCTGAAAAAGCTCTTTGATCTCTTCCCGGAGGGGGACCCTGAGGAGCTTTCTCTTGCTCTCTACGGTTTTCTGACTGCACTTTCACCGGGGAGCTCTCAGGTACCTCCTTTGCGGATGAGCCGCGAGATCGGAGCGGCAGTGGAGTTCATTAATGAAAATCTTCATACTCAGCTGACCAATTGTACCATAGCCGTGAAGGTCAATATGAGTACCAGCAATCTTGCCCGCCGATTCCGCAATGAGATGGGGATCCCGCTTCATAAATATATTGCAGGTCAGCGCCTTGAATTTGCCCGCTACTATTTGCAAAAGACCTGTATGAATACAGAAGAGATCGCCCGGTGCTGCGGATTTCTCTCCGGATCAAGTTTTGCCCATTTCTTCACCTCTCAGATGGGGATTTCCCCCCTTGCGTACCGCAAAGCACACCATTCCTGAGGATAGGGAATGGGCTCTTTTCGGGAAATCCGTTAAAATTGCTCTTGAAATAACGGTAAAAGGGAGTATATTAGTTCATCATTATGATTTGAAGTATTCAGAAAGGATTCAAATTTATGAAAATCGCATGGTTCAAGGAGAATATCTCTCCTGAGATCGGTGCTTATCTTGCCGGATATGGACTTGATTTCAAGTCAGAGGCTAAATTGGATGACCTTTACGCCGCAGGTCTCTGCCTTGATGACGGTAAAACCAAAGTGCTGATGATTTCCTTTGACCTTCTGGGACTGGATGAGTGGTACATCAAAGATCTGCGCTTGAAATGTGCTGAAATTCTGGGGGTTCCCGAATCTGCGGTCATGTTCAGCTGTACCCACACCCATACCGGACCCGAAAGCCGTACACTTGCGGCTGCTCCTGCACAACTTGATAAAGAATATCTTGCAAAACTTGAGCAGATCGTGCTTCAGGCTGTCCGCAATATCGGTCCCTTCCGGGAGTGTGCGGCAAGTTTCTACTCCGGATTGTGCGATGAAAACCGCAACCGCCGTTATTCTTCCGGAGACAACCACGCCTCATTCACTCCCCATCGCAGAGAATTTGTAGAGCTTCGGAAAGGATTTGCAGATAAAGAGCTGGGGGTGGTCTGGTTTACTGATACCGAAACCAAACAGCCCATTTATGTGATCGGCAACTACGCCGCTCACCCTCTTGCCGGACACTCTCCCGGTATCGGCGGCAGAAGGATCTCTGCTGACTTCCCCGGCGCTTTCCGGGATTATGTGACTTCCAATACCGGAGCAGAGACCATGTTTGTTTCCGGTGCTGCCGGCGATTTAGTTCCCATTGAGGATGAACTTGGTGATGAAGCCGCCCGGGGGATGGGGATCCGTCTGGGTAAAGAGGCCATTGGCGGCATGGTTGAATCTGCGCGCAACCCCGCCCGCTATGCTCTGAAAGAAGCTCAGCTTGGACACTCTGTTTCAACCTTCACCGTTCCTTTGCGGAAAACTTACTGCAATATTCCTAAAAAACTTCCCGCACCCTACCTGGGCAAAGAGGAGGTCACCCTTGAATTGCAGGCTATTTCCATCGGAGATGTGGCATTTGTGGGAGTCCCCGGTGAGCTCTGCGCGGAACTGGGACAGGAGATCAAATGGCACAGTCCTTTCCGCCGTACCTTCATCGCCTATTGTGCAACGGCATATTTTTCCTACATGGGACCTGCCAACTTTCTGGTCGCGGGCGGCTACGAAGGCAACTCCCAGCGCTTCGGCGCCCGGGGCGGTCTCAAATTGGTAAACACTGCTGTTGACATGCTTTTTGATCTGCACGAACAAATCTTTCCTTCTGACGCAGAAAATCCCTATCCGGACAATGTAGTGACGCCTCTGGTCACCATTCTGCCCAACAGTTTTCCCAAAACGCAGAATTAAAAAAATCTGCCGCCCTTTTGAGGGCATACGCTGAAGCTCCGGCTCAGCTCTCAAAAAAAAGGTCCGTCCCCGATCGGAGACGGACCTTTTGCTGTATGGCGATCAGCCGCAGTGGAAGTAGCTTTCCACCAGGGCAAGGATCTTTTTCTGATCGTTGCCGATGTCGGCACGCAGAGTGCGGTCGTTGAATGATTTCAGTTCAGCGATGATACCATCGATCATAGCAGGGGCGAAAACGCCTTCCGCTTCATAGAGGGCGCGCTGTTCGGCGAGGCAGTCGGCAGAAGCGGCGCAGCTGTCAGGCAGCACGCTCAAGGTGTCAAGGATGCCCTTGTTTTCTTCCTTGTGGATATTGACGTTCACATAGGTCTTGGCGGCGACTTCAAGAGCGTTGGCGCATTCAAAACCGTAACGGGCGGCAACTGCGATACCGGCAAGGAGCAGATAGACATTGGCAGAGCCGTCGGGGGAACGCATTTCAACGGTCTGCTTCTGGGTGGTGTCATACTGGGCAGAGGGTTCGCCGGGGTTGGCCTGGCTGCAGAGATCCTTTTTGCTGGTCCAGCCCAGGGGAACACGGACGAGAACGGAACGGTTGCGGTCGCCCCAGCAGACATTGGTGGGAGCCTCCTGATGAGGAACCAGACGGAAATAGCTGGTGGGGTTGGTGTTGCCGAATGCGGTAAGAGAGGGGGCAAGCTGCATGAGACCTGCGATGACGCGTTTTGCATCGTCAGAGAGGGCGCCCTCTTTGAGCATCTGGTTGAGACCGTCTTTCATCACGCGGAAATGGACATGGAGTCCGGAACCGGCTTTGCCGACGGTGATTTTGGGAGCAAAGGTCACATCCAGACCTTCCTGATAGGCAAGGTTGCGGATGATCCACTTGGCGATGGTGAGCTGTTCGGCAGCTTCTTCGGCATCAACAGGGAGGAACTCGATTTCGTTCTGCTCATAGGTTTTGCCGTCAAGGGTGAAGTTGCCAACTTCAGAGTGACCGTATTTGATGAGACCGCCGGCTTTGGCGATGTAGTTCATGCAGAGCTGGCGGAATTCGCCGAATTTGGCGTAAGGAGCGGATTCGTGATAGCCTTTCTGATCAACGGCCTGGTAGGCAGCTTCATCGGGAGCGATCACATAGTATTCCAGCTCACCCATAGCCTGAAATTCTCTGCCGGTGGCTTTGCGGAACGCGTCACAGGCCTTGTGAAGTGTATACTCAGGGGAACTTGCCAGAGGTTCACCGTCTTTGTTGAAGAAAGCGCAGAGGAAGTTGATGGTGGGCAGTTCACAGAAGGGATCCATATAGGCTGTGCGGAACTTGGGAACAACGTAAAGGTCGCTGTTGTTGGCTTCGATGAACTTGAAGAGGCTGGAGCCGTCAACACGTTCACCGCAGGAAAGGATCTCTTCCAGATAGTCAAGATCGTTGATGACAAAATTCAGAGTTTTCAGTCTGCCGTCTCCGGCAGGATACTGAAAGTTGACGTGGCGGATATCGTTTTCAACGATGAAGTCAATAATATCGCGCTTGGTGAACTCTTTGGGGTTTTTGCCGATCTCGGCGGCAAGACTGCGGATGCTGTAATTCAATTCCATTTTTTACCTCAATTTTAGATACGGAAAATATCACAAAATAAAATAACTCAAAATGCCTCAGTTGTCAAGGGTGAGAGAGTATTATTTTGCTAAAATATTTTGAAAGATTCACTGCTGAGTGACCGCATCGATTTCTTTGTATTCCTCTTCTGTAAAAGAAACGTTGGCAGGAGCAAGAGCGCACTCGGCGATCTGTTCGGGGGAGCTTGCTCCGATGAGGACAGAGGTCACTCCTTTTCGGCTCAGGATCCATGAGAGCGCCATCTGGGGCAGAGTCTGGGAACGCTTTTCTGCGATCCGGTTGAGCCTGGTAACCTTTTGCAGCATCTCTTCTGTGATGGATTCGCTTTTGAGAAAATGGTTCCTTGCCGCCCGGGAGTTTCCGGGAATGCCTTTCAGATATTTGGTGCTCAATGTTCCCTGCGCCAGAGGTGAAAAACAGATGGCTCCCACGCCGCTTTCCCGGAGCATGTCAAACATACCGGTCTCTTCGTAGTGGCGCCCCAGCATGTTGAAACGTCCCTGAAAGATGACCCCCGGGGTTTTCAGTTCACGCAGAATGGCAAAGGCTTTGGCGGCACCTTCGGCGGAGTAGTTGGAAATACCCACATAAAGCGCTCTGCCGCTGCGGACAATGTAGTCAAGAGCCTGCATGCTTTCTTCAACAGGAGTTTCAGGATCGGGACGGTGATGGTAAAAGATGTCCACATAATCCACTTTCATCCGTTTCAAACTCTGGTCGCAGCTGGCGATAAGGTTCTTTCTGGAACCCCATTCACCGTAAGGTCCTTCCCACATACGGAATCCTGCTTTTGTTGAAATAAGCAGTTCATCCCGGTGTTTCCTGAAATCATCGGTAAAAATTTTTCCGAAGTTTTCCTCTGCGGATCCCGGTTCGGGTCCGTAGTTATTGGCAAGATCAAAGTGGAAAATTCCCAGATCAAAGGCTTTCCGCAGCATGGCGCGGGCATTATCAAAGGAGTCCACACTGCCGAAGTTGTGCCACAATCCCAGTGAGACCTGAGGCAGGATAACACCGCTTCTTCCGCAGCGGCGGCAGGGCATAAGTTCGTAACGGTCAGGAGCTGCATTATAAGGAGTCATGGTATCATATCCTTTCTTGTTGAAGTTCGCTTCTGTAAAATACAACATCGGCAGCAATTTTTCAAGAACTGCTGCCGATGTTTCATGGGGAATCTCAGGATTATTTTTCAAGCTCTTTCAAAGAGACATTTCTGAACCTGATAAATTCACCCGGGGCAGGGCCGCCCGACCACACGCGCAAACTGACTTTGGAAACGCCCGCAGGAACTGTGAAGTCTGCACTGCATTTCTGCCAGTTGCCTTTGTATTCGCTCTTTGCCGAAATGGTGGTTTTGCCCCACTTGACACTGGGAGTGGCGAGTCCGGGGCGGTCACTCTGCATCTCAAGAGCGTAACGGTAGCTTTTGCCGGGGGTTACAGAAACATTGGTTGAAACGATGATACCGGATTTTTTGTTTTTGGTGCTGAAGGCGAAAACATTTCCCGCTTCAGCTTTGAACTGCACATTTTTTGCCGGAGAGACGGCCCATCCGGCGGGGAGCGCTCCGGGTTTGGGGAGAAAAGGTTTCAGCAGCTCATTGCCGATGGTCTTGCGGATCCGGGCCGGAGGGGGAGGAGGAAGAGAGGCATCTTCCAGTTCCCGGACTGAAACGGAGTCCAACCACATGGATTTGCCTTCACTTGTTTTGGAACCCCGCATAACCAAAGTGCAGTTTCCGGAGTTGGCTGGCAGAGTGAAATCAACGGACAAGGTCTGCCACTCCTGATTTTCCTGAGCCCGGATCTGCTCAGAGAAGCCGTTGGGAAGAACGACTTCCAGACGCCAGTTGCGGGGTTCTTCACCCTTGACCTTTGCAGTGGCGCGGTAACGTTTGCCGGGCTTGAGTCTCAGGGACTGGCGCAAAGAAAATTCACCGGTGGTTCCTTTGAAAAGGAACTTCAAAGAACGTCCGCCAGTGAGGAAGTTTCTGGTATCAAAAGTGATGTGTCCGTCTGCCGGGTTCAGGGGTTTCTCATTGGCACTCCTCATGGAACAGCCCCAACCGGGGTGGACAGGATTGTTCAGAGAAGCGGGGAGCTTGTCTCTGCCCGACTGATCGGCATTGAGAACCAGTTCGGGACCGGTAACGCGCCATTTTTTCTGAGGCACTGCCTTGCCTGAAAGTTCCATCCAGACAAATTCTTTGCCGTTGTTGACGCAGTAGAAAATGGAGCTGCCTCTGACCACCATTCTGCCGGCATGGAGCTGAGAGGGTACAGGGAGTTCAGCCTTGGCATCCAGATGAGATGGGGGCATGAAGTGAACATCAAGTCCTCCCGCATGACGGGGCTGTTTGCCGTCAAGGGCGACGGGGTACTGAACATCAATGAAACGGTTGCCGTTGATAAGTTCGTTCTGACCGGGAGTTCTGCCGGAAAGGGCAAAACCCACCCGGGCGTTGACGATGAGGTTGTTCATAAAAGAGTTTTCGTAGCCGCTGCGGACCACGAAAGCCTGATGAGGCACATCGTAGACGATGTTGTTCGCCCACAACGAGCGGCCGCTGTTGCATTCAAAGGCGAAACTTTCATCAATGGCAAGAGCTTTGCCGTCCACCACGTTGTTGACCACAGAGGTGTAGTACTCTTTGCCGCCGGTTTTGATCTCAATGACCGAGCGCCATCCGGAGTTGGTGCAGATGTTGCTGTGAACGATGGCGCGGTTGGCTTTCAGATAAATGGCAGAACCGGCGAGACGGACTCTTTTGCCGTTCCGGGTCTGGGTGCGTTCACGGAAGATCTTGCCGTTTTCGATCAGATGATGACCGCATTTGGCTCCGGGAACAGGAACGCCCCGGTGGAAGTCCCGGACAATGTTCCCCTGCACGGAAACATTGTGTCCGTAGATCAGGATGCCGTGGATATAGGTGTGTTTGGTGGTGGCACCGCGTCCGCCGCCCAGAATCTGATTGTCGTGGACGATGGCATTGGGCAGATGGGTGGTGCATCCTTGAGCGATCTGTCCGCCTTTGCCCAGCATAATGGCGCTGCGGCCGATGTTCCGCAGAATATTGCCGCAGACGTAGGCTCCGCCGGGAATGGCGGCGTTGAACTGCATACCCACATTGCCATTGGTGAAACGGCAGTTGACGACTCTGACGGATTCTATTACAGGACAGAGGATGTCAATGCCTCTTTCTCCGGCAATGAAACGGCAATCTTCAAGATCAATGACGCCGATTTTGACCGCTTGTTCACGGCGGCTGGATCCGTCAACACAGAAAGCGCTTTTCAGCTCCATGTTACGCATAATGAGAGAGGCCGGCTTCAGTTTGGGATCTCTGCCGCTGCTGTTCAGGTCGATCATAGCCCCCCTTTGTTCGGGCGCGAAGCCTGTGAATTTGGAATTGCTTGAAACAGCAGCTCCGGCTCCGCTGCTTTCCATGCGGAGCGTTCCGCCTTTGAGGACGATGGCAGGACTGACGGTAAAATGCCACTGGGCGCCTTCATCAAAGAGCAGTTTCAGATCGTCAGTGACCGTAAGAGTTTTGGCAAAGGTGTATTTGCCTTTGGGGATCCTGATGGATCTCTCTTTGGCAACGGCGGCATTGAATGCATCGTTCCAGGTGTTAGAAGATTTTTTGAAGCGTGTGAGATCGACTTCAGCTGCAAGAGAAAGTGCTGCCGCGGACAATATGAAGAACAAAAATTTTTTCATGATAAATTTTCCTGTTCAGAAACTTGAATTACTGAGCTCCGGGATTGGTTGCTGCGGCGTACATCATCCATGTATCCGGAGTCACTTCCCCTTTGGAGAGGGATTTGATGTGACCCGCAGGATAGAAAACATTGGCTTTTCCGTTGTGCCGCATGTGAAGTACACGGTTGCCGCCTATGCCTTTGCCGCGGTTTTCAGTTGTGGGAGGCTGGGTGTCAATGGCGTTGGACTGAAAAAGGTCTCTGGTGTGGATACTGTCACCGCCCAGAATGGCATTACGCTTTTCAGGCTCCAGAAACTCTTTTCTGTTGGCGTGATAATACTCATCTGCAGGCTCATAGTAGGCACGTTTTCCCCAGCCGCCTCCTTTTACTCCTTTTGCAAGACCGTAGGAGACATCGCCGGTATCAGACCATCCTTGAGTCTTTGCATTATTATAAGTTCCGGTGGGGCAGAGGTAGATATTGGATTTGCTGCCTTTTTTATATTCAGGCAACAGTTTGTACATGGCAAGCACGGCAGTCCACCCGAAGTAGGTGTACTTTTTCTTTTTCTCTGCATGATAGACGGTACTGTTTGCCGCAGGGAAAAACTCCTTGTTGGCATCGGCGTAAAAGGAGAGGGCGTGATAAAGGTTTTTCAGATTTGAAATACACGCTGTTCCCTGTGCACGGGCGCGCGCCTGCTGCAAGGCGGGCAGCAGCATGGCGGCAAGAATAGCGATGATGGCTATAACAACAAGCAGTTCAATGAGGGTAAAAAACTTCTTTTGCATACTTATTGCTCCTTTTTTATTTCAAACTTGCATTTCTGGTTGATGAGTTCTTTACGCAATACACTGTATTCCGGGAAATCCAGTGCGGCGGCGATCCCTGCCGCCTGTCCGGTGGCAATACAGATGGGCATCAGGCGGATGGCTGAAACAGCTTTGGGTTCGATGGCGATGCCTCTGCCGCCTGCGGCAAGATTGGTGATGTTGACGGAACGCAGCGCTCCGTAGGGGACTTCACGGGGGCCGCCCCCTTTCCAGAATGCCCAGGGGGCGACAAAGGTTTTGGTGTAGTGTTCACCGTAGGTGCGTTTGCCGATGGCAACGGGTTCGGAAACTGGAGTATTTTCCTGAAGATCCTTTGTGGTGATGGTTTCAACGCCCACGATGTTTCTTCCGCCCCGGACGCCGATGATGGGCGCCACAGCCACCAGATGGCAGTTGGCGAATCCGGGGAGCGTCTTTTTCGCCCACTCAAGGACGACGGGGATCTGCTCTTTGAGTTCCATATCCATTCTGGTAAGTTCCGCAGGGTCCTGGGCGCAGCCAGAAACGGCGGTGAGGTTGAGGAGAAAGTCTTCCCCCTTTTCTCCCACGGGAGTCCCCATGAAGCGGTCCTGATGGGTGAAAGGAAAATTGCCCTCTTCAAAGGCTTTGGTACAGAGTTCGCGGTTATAGTTTTCAACGCCGGTGACTCTGAAAAGCAGCGTTTTTGTCATGGTTTCATCGGCGCTGCCGGTTTGAGTTTCGGCGCCTGCCATGTATGAAAGAACGGCATCCCCTGTGCAGTCAACAAAGGTTTTGCCTTTGATCTCAATGGATTTACCGCAGCCCGTAACAGTGACAGAGGTGATGGTGTTGTTTTCAACTTTGACTCCTGTCAGTTCTACATAAAAGAGCAGATCGACTCCTGCCTGTTTCAGAAGCCGGGTCATGATGAGAGTGACGGAAAACTCCGAAGTGTTGAGTTTGACATCGCCCCAGATCATAGAGTTGTTCTGCATGGAAGAGGCGAACTCTCCGGCGGCGCCCCCTGATTCTTCGGGGACAAAGGAACGCAGTCCTGAAAAGACCGGGCATCCGCAGTAAGAGGCGACACCTCCCGGACCGGAGTTGCGGTCAAAGAGGAGGACCTTTTTCCCCTTGCGGGCAGCCCCCATGGCGGCACCGAATCCTGCGGGACCGGCACCGGCAATTACAACATCATATACCATAAAATACAAAACTCCCTGATTGTAAAATACATCCTTTAAAATATACCTCCGGAAAGAAAAGTTTACAATATATTTTTATGTTGAAATCTTATAATTTTATGCTATATTAGAAATAAGAGCATAAGAAAGGGGGATGTATGCAGCA
Organism: Lentisphaeria bacterium; assembly: GCA_017507125.1. Classification (GTDB taxonomy): domain Bacteria; phylum Verrucomicrobiota; class Lentisphaeria; order Victivallales; family Victivallaceae; genus UBA1784. The sequence continues at coordinate 9,828 of JAFWBQ010000008.1, read as the reverse complement.
GAAATCCTTTGTGGAAGTTTCCGCGCAGATGCGGAACCATTGGCACAATCTTGAAAAGTTGACGAAACTGCATTTGACTTTGCATGATTATTCCGGGATGATCAAACTTTCTTCCGGGAACAATTTGCTTGAGGGAATGAATTATCACCGCTGCACCTGCTGTCAGGTCACCGGGAGGAACCGTCAGCGCTGTGTTGCCCATTGTTCCGTTGCGGCAAAATTCCGGGCGGCTGAAAAACAAAAGGCATTTACCATGATGTGCTGGCGCGGCGTGAAAGAGCTGGTGGTTCCTCTTTATCTGGGGGAACATCTGGCGGCAACAGTTTTTGCCGGGGCGTTCCGGGAGGAGAACTTTGATGTCTCCTCCTTTTCCAAAGGCTATCAAAAACTTTACACTGCTCTGCCTTTGTGGAAGGAGTCGCGGAAAGAGGAGATAGAAACTCTGCTGACGGCGGCGGGGTATGCCATGCTGAAACTTGCGGAAAATTTTCACAGTACTCCTGACCGGGAACCTGAACGCATCAAGCAGATCCGTAATTTTTTCCTCTACCGGTTCAATGAAGATGTGGGGGCAGGAGATCTTGCGGCGGCTCTGGGACTTTCTGAATCCCGGACATTGCATCTGCTCCATGAATATTTCGGCAAAGGATTTTCCTCTCTTCTCAACGAAGAGCGTATTCACCGTGTCATTGAATATCTGGAACGCTCTCCCATGCCTTTGCGCGAGATCGCTTTGCTGACAGGATTCCGCAACGAATATTATTTGAACGCTGTTTTCAAAAAGTTCAAGGGGATCACCCCCGGTGCCTACCGCAGAGGAAACCGCAAGTGAAAGTGACTCAAAAAAATCCCGGAACCATCTCCTTATTTTGTTATTGCTTCGATTCTGACAAAAATACCCAATGTTTACAAAAACATGGTCCTCTATCTGTTATTTCTTCTTTAAGGAGCAAATCTTACAACATGTTTGAAAATAATTCAGTTTTTTTGAAAATCGATACGACCGGAGAGAGAATAACGGAATCCTACCGGCCGGCAAGAGCAAACCATGAAAAGATACCGGAATAGTGAAGAAGCAGCTGCAGACCCCATAGAGAGAACAGCATGATGAGAAAAATAGAAGTGCGATCGGCATAATCGGCAATTTTCAGCAGACTTTTACGGGGAGAATGCAGCAGCAGAAATTTGAGCAGACAGTGAAATACAGCTGCAATGAAAAAATATGCGCCGAAAAAACTGTAATGAAGAGCTGTTGAAATTTCCCCGCGGCACATGTAAAGAAAACTTCTGGTTCCACCGCAGAGAGGGCACATGGGGATCCCATGCAGATATAATCTGATTTTTTCCATTGCCGGAAAATTCAAGAGCCCCATTTCCGGATGGTCGGTGATATTGGCATAAATAACACCGGCGGTGCATAACACCGCCAGTGAAGCACATTCATTCCAAAATCTGCGCTCCGCCCCTTTGAAACGGGCAGGAACAAGAGCATCCGGAATGTAGAAGAGCATGGATCAGAAAAATTCCCATTCTCCGACCGTGGCACCCCGGTTGATCTTCTCTGCGATCTTCAAGGCGTCAATGATGGCAACGATCAGAATAGCCACAGCGGAAACACCCCCGGTGATAACAGCCAACGCAATATTGGCGAGAATAATAACGATCCCTTTGGTTGTCTGGCCATTGTAGAGCTGACCGAGACCGGGGACAAGACAGGAAAGAAGCGCTGCAAGAGTGGGGTTTTTGACCTGCTGTACGGGGTTGTTGACGCCGGGGGGCGGCGGTACGGGGCGATCGGGGGAGGGATTATTCTGTTGCGGAACAGGGGCACCGCAGCTGGGACAATTGCTTACCTGAGGGGGAACAGGATTGTTGCAGTATTGACAATTCATTTTTTATCTTTCCTTAACTTATGTCAGAAAAAAGTGTTTTTCTGTTTGTTATCTGAGGTTTTTTACAACACTTTGACGCCATTCTAACACGAGCATGAGCTCATCAGCGATCTTGCTTAACGTGTCTGTATTGTCTGCCGCATCCAGTTTTTCCATCTGTGACCGGAGCTTTTCATCGGCATCTTCGCTGCCGGAGACGCTGTCGGCAAGAAAACTGACTGCATCTCTGAGACTCAATATCTTGCTGTTCAGCGCGCTGTTACCATCAAAAAGCTCTCTCTTTTCACAAAGGATCCGTTCCAGTTCCAGAACCATTGACTTTCTGAAGTCTCTGCCGCGTTCGATATTTTCCTGTACTGCAACTGTATTTCTGTATGCCATGCTCAGCAGTGCATAAAGTATGAGCGCCGCAAAGAGACCGAGCACATGGATCATGAGCAGCGGCTCCGGAGAGACGGAATCTGCGAATGAGACAGCAGCAATGGCGACAAATGCCAAGTAACCGACGGAAACAATTGAAGGAAGCAATTGCTGCGGCATCGCTTTATCATCGCTCCTTTGCAGCTCTGCAACAGTATATCCCAGAAATATTTCTGCCATAAAGAAGCTGCCGAGGGTTATCCAGTATACAGCTTCATCTGCAAAAGTGAACATCCGGGAAATAAAAAAAGTTATCAGCATTGCGAGAAATGTCAGGATTCCGGGTATTACATATTTATACATGACAAGAGCTCCCGTGCAGTCAGTTCACGCTTTTGCCGCATGAAGGACAGAATTTTACACCTTGAGGCAATTCATTGCCGCATCCGGCACACTTCTTGACCAAAACAGTCCCGCAGGATCCGCAAAATTTCATATCGCTGCTGACGGCCGTTCCACAGTTCGGACATGGTACAGGAAGAGGTTTTCCGCACTTTCTGCATACAGATCCGTTTTTGGGATTATCCGTTCCGCATGCCGGACAGCAATAAAATTCATCGCCGCAGAAAGGACAGAATTTGTTGCCTTCGGGAGCAATCCTGCCGCATTTGTCACAGACGATACCTGCAGGCTTGTTCTTTGACTGACCGCAGAAAGGACAGAAGGGCACAGAGGCACTGGAGGATTTGCCGCATGAGGAACACTGAGAGAGAGCTTCTGTATTGATATTATTCATCATGCCCGCCATTGCATTGCCCATGGGCATACCCATGGCAACTCCCATGCCCATGCCCATGCCGGGATTCATAAAATTGGCGTTGCCGGGGTTTCCGGCAGCAGTTTCCAAAGTATCAAAAGAGCGTTTCTGCTGGTAGTTGTAACCGATGATGTCCATTTCTGCCTTGGTGGCAAGGGCTTCGCGGAGTTTTTTGACCGCAGGATCCTGTTCATCTGTGGTAACGGAATTTATATTGAAATGGACGATTTTTGCACCATACTGGAGCAGCTCCCTGGAAATTTCCAATTCTGCCGCTTGGGAAAGATCGTTGAGATGAGCGGAAAGCTGAAGAATGGAAATTTGTTTTTCCACCAGATATTTGGCAATCAGATCCTTGACCCGGGTGACAATGATACCTCTGTAATAGTCATTGAGGCACTTTTCAACAAAGGCAGGTATCATGCCGATCATTTTAGAAAGAAAAACGGCAGAATTTTCCACCACAAGTCCATACTGACCGAAGGAACGCACGGGAAGCATGATGTGGTACTTGGGGTCTTCAAGCTGTATGGCTCCTGTTGTCCCCCACTTGATATCAAGTTTGAACGCCTTGGAAATAAACCAGACTTCTGCCCTGAAAGGGGTTACGCCGCCGGTGGCAATTTTTACCAGACTGGTCAGTACAGGGTAGTTGGAGGTATTCAGAACATGGCGTCCGGGACCGAAAGGCCCGATCGCTGTCCCCTGGTTGAAAAGAACTGCTTCCTGACCCGGTGCAACGATCAACTGTGTTTTGGTATTCAATTCACTGTTCGGAAAACGCCACGCAAATACACCCGGCGCAGGGTTCCACTGTACAACATCAATAATTCTCATGCTTTACCTCTTAAAACGAACAGAAAACATCATTTCCATCCTTGCTAATGAAAGATCTGTATTTAATAACACACTGCAATCATTTTTTCCGGTTCCATCAGCCGGATCTTTTTCTGAAAGAGTGATATGTATAGCTCTTACTTAATATAGTCTTTGTTTATTGAATTGCAAATGCCAAAATAAACTTCATCCGGAATTTTGTATTGCGAATTCTGTTTCTTTGCTTGTGGGCAGCACAAGAAGGCATGTCCTGTAATGATTCCGGGATCCCCGGTACTTTTCCATTTGCCACCGCGGGATCCCATTATAAACAAGTGCCTTCTCACTCATTGATCCGGCACTTTTTATTTTTTTGCGAGCTGTATCAGCTCAAAATTGGCAGCTTTAAAATTTACTTTGCTGCAGAGGTCAATTTTTTCTTCAGAGCCTGTACGGCCTTGTCGTTGGGTCTTACTTCGAGATAACGGTCTATGGCTTTCAAGGCGGCTGCTTTGTCCCTGTCTTTGAGAATAATGACCTTGAGTTTCAGCGCATTGGCAAAACGCGGATCTGTTTTGGCACACTCATCCAGAGTTTTCAGGGCTTCGGCAATTTGTTTTGCCCGGTACTGATAAAGAGCAAGGTAATAGAGTGTATATTTGGTTTTATAACATTCAACAGCTTTTTTCTGATCCTTGACGGCCGCCTCCAATTTGGATTGCTTGACGAAAAGTTTTGCTCTGAGACTCCAGAGATCGGCGCTTATAGCCTTGTCTTTTTGAGCATGAGCGATGGCTGTGTTGATCTTTGCCAGAGCAAGATCGAAGTTATTGGTCTGCAGATAGAGGTTGCTCAGGATCATGACCGCTTCCACATTTTGAGGATTGAGTTCAAGAGCAAAATTCAGATCGTTGCCTGCCGATTCAAATTGTTTCAACTCAACTTTTGCTGCTGCACGGCGGACATAGAGTTCGTCGTTGCGGGGATCCAGCATAAGTGCTTCTGAATAGGCTTCGGCAGCCTCGTTGAAACGTTTCATTTCAAAAAGAACCAATGCACGCCAGTTTCTGGCAGTGAGGTAATCTTTTGACAGTTCTATTGCTTTGTTCATATATGTCAGAGCAACATCATAACGATCCTGGAATCCATAGGACATACCCAACTGGTAATAGGCCTCTTTGAAAGAGGGATTGACCTGCAGGACGCGCTGAAAACACTTCCGTGCTTTATCGAACTGACGTGGTCTGGAGTTGAGATAGCAGCAGCCGAGATTGTAGATCGCCGTGTCGAATTTTGGATCAATGGCGATCGCCTTTTCAAACATGGCGACAGCCTCTTTTTTCTTTTTGAGAGCATCCAGGATCAAACCGTTCCAGAGAAACGCCCATTTATAGTCAGGATTCTGTGCTGCCACAGGTTCGATGACCTTGAGAGCTTCCTTGAAACGCCGCTGCTTGTAAAGCAGTGTTGCGTAACGGATTTGAGCAAAAGAGTCGTTACGTGAGACTTCCAATGCTTTTTTGATGGATCTTTCAGCTTTGTCGTATTCCTTCAAGGCTGTATAGATCTGAGATTCGAGAATAAAGCCCTCCGCCCGTTTGTCATCCAGCTGGATCAGAAACTTTGCATCAGCCAGTGACTGATGTGCAGAATCCAATTCTTCTTTGCCAAACGGGCGGTCAAGGTTCATAAGCAGCTGAACTGCTTTCATGCCGTTGATATAGGCGATCTGGTAGCGGATCTCAAAGGAGTCATCCAGATTCAAAGCATTCTGAAGCATCTGCAATGCTACATCCGGATTATTTTCCTTTTCATACATTTCGTTGGCAACAATCGTATAACGCTCCGCCATCTCTCTTTTTTGCAGCTGGTCAAGATACCATGCACCCATTTCAACTCCGGACCAAACAACGCCGAGCCCTGTCGTCAGAATGATAACAGTTTTGACAATGAGTCCCTGGACCCATTTTTCTTTAGCCTTCTGTTCTTTAAGGTGTTCTTCGTACCACTGACACAATGTTTCTTTCAAAGAGAAAAGCTGTGCGCTGACCTCTTCATCCTGCGAGAGATTTTTTTTATCGTCCATATCAAACAGCCTCAGATTCAGCGAATAAAGAGATCAGTTTTCTTCAATGCTTTGACACGTTTAAGCATGAGAGCATAATTTCCGACAGGTTTTGCCTGGGTTTTGACCTTGTAGGTTGCGGAAAACTTCTTGGCAAGCTCATCACGATTTGCAGGATAGGCATCACCGAAACCGTTGTTGTCTTTCTTGATGCGTGCAAGAACGTCGATCAGAGAAGCGGGATCGTATCCGGCAGCAGTTGCCAGAGAAACTGCCCGGCGGTCGGCAGCGGCTTCAAAGTCGGTATTGTGACCCTTTTTGGTGTTTTCGCCGATGATCTGAAGCAGTTTGTTCACGACCACAAGTGATTCGTCAATGGCCTTCTGAAGTCCTGCAGTAATAGTTTGAACAGCTTCTTCGATTTTTGCTTTTCTGGTGGCAGGATCCAGCTTGTCAGCGAAGGGGATCTTGTTGATGTTTTCGGTGGCAAGAGCAATAATCGCCTGGGCGATTCTGGGATCTTTCAGATTGATGTCGGCAACGATGGCTGCCACAGCAAATGAACCGTAGTCGGCAACGCCCAGTTCGCGGACGCTGTGGTGGAACTCAAGATGTCCGATCTCGTGGGCGAGAATCAGGGCAAGTTCGGTTTCACTCTTGAGATATTTGAGCATGCCGGTGGTGACAAAAACGAAACCGCCGGGGGCAGCACAGGCATTGACTGTTTTGTCATCCTTGAGGACAACGACGTTGTAGCCGCCGTAAGGCATGGGCATGGTGGATTTGGCTGCAAGACGATTGACAATGGCAGCCACGTATTGGGTGACAGGATGATCTGGTTTGAGGGCTTTGTCGATCATGTAAACGGCAAGACCTGATCCCATATCAAATTCCTGATAGGGACCGATTTCAAGGAAGGCGCTGGCGGAAGGCAGTGAAATGGGGCTGCGCTGGGACTGAGGCAGACGGATCATGGGAGCTTTGGCGCCCTTATGCTGAGTCTGAATATATTTACCAAGCTCAACAGGGAATGCTTTCCCGCCTTCGCTTTTCACAGCACCGGCTGCACCGAGGATGTAGAAAAGTTCTTTGGGAGAGAGTGTGTCAGCAACGTTGAGGTCTGCGTCAGCATCCTGATGTTTGGAGGAGGAAAAGTTCTTGACTTTGACTCCGCCGCGGGGAGGCAGACCATTCAACTGTTCTTCCCAGAGGGTTTTGGTGACGATCACATTGCCGGGGATATAGAATTTTTCTTTGCCGACGGTTACACCGATCCAGCTGTCAGCTTTGTCTGTTGCCAGATGGTCGGAAAAAGCCACGATTTCGGCGGCAACGATTTTGTCCCCCAGTTTGAGTGTGCCGAGAACCTTGGAAGAGGCACAGGGTTTTGAATATTTTTTTACACTCTGAACTGAGATGAAGTACTCAGTGCCTGCGCTCTTGGTGAGCTGGAACTCTTTTTTGCCTACAATATCTTCAAGTGCGGCACAACCGCTGAAGGCGAGTCCGACTGCTGCAATTGTTGCAGTCAGCAAAAGATGTCGTTTCATTTTTTTCTCCTGTAAAATTTGGTTTGAATTACTGTTTTAACAATGTTGAATAAGTAAAAACAGATGTCATAACCAAAATCAATAGATCCCGTGACGGATTTATCGCTTGATTATTGTTTCAATACGAGCCGTGCTCTGTTATCCGATGTTGTTTTTTACATTCTCAAGGGCAAGTTTTGCACCTTTTTCAACGAGGGACTTATTATAAAAATAAAGACCTAACGTTATGGCGGCACCAACAATAAGTCCGATGATCGTTGTGATCAGAACAAGGTCAATGACGCAAAAGATCCAAAATGCAACAGAGGGTTTGTATTCTGTGTCGCATTTGATAATGTATCCGTTCTTGTTGAAATTCTCTGTGACAGTGACAGTGCTGACATCGTTGCGGAGAATAGATCCGAATGAGGCATTGATACCGGTAGCTGTGAGAGCCGCGCCGTCCTGCTTGACGTCAATAGAAATCTTTTTGAATTCTTCAGTCAGCATATCCATGATCGCAGTGCGTTTGGAGTCATCCAGCGGACATTCAATGTTTTGAGAAAATGATAATTGCATTTTTCTGACTTCTCTTTGTACTGTTTACTTAAAATTTACTGTAATAAAGCAGCAATAGATTTGTATTCATCAGATAAAGAAGGCTGCTACTGCAAGGATCATACCGATGATCGCCAATACAGCACCTTTCTGTTTCTTTACCAGTGATACTATTCCTATAAACACTGCAAGTGCGGAAGGTATTCCGCAAATCAGAAGAAAGCCCAGGGCGGTTTCTTCATTGTCTATAACTTCAGCAGGAGTCCCCCATGAAATGAGACAGGAGATGCCTCCCAGTACGAATGAGACAATTGCCCGCCAGATGGTTTTTTTAACATCGGTACTCTGGTTTGCAGCAACTGTTCCGCAAGCAGGACATTGAGTGGTGCCTTCGGGGATCTGGCAATTGCATTTCTGACAAGTCATTATTTTTACAGCCTTATGTTGTGATTGATGTATGAAAAATGTATCCGGAACAATATCAGGCGAGAGGTTGACCGTCAGAATCGGTAAAGTTCCCGCAGGCGATCATGATCAAATCGATCAATGCCCAAATGCCGCATCCTCCGCCGGTGACCAGCATCAGGAGACCGGATCCGGTTTTTCCAACGTAGAAACGATGGACTCCAAATCCCCCAAGGAACAGGCACAAAAGAAGCGTTACGAGTTTTGATTTTTGCATTTTTTTTTCCCTTTTCTTTATCTTAGTTTTCTTTTACAAATTCCCGGAAGTGCCGAACAGCGTGTATCGTGCTTTTATCTTCCGGACTTTGTTTTTCAAAAAATCACTCTGCTTATCAGAAGAAGGGCACAGCATATTATATCAATGATAAAAGCGCCCTTCTGCTTTCGCGATCGCATCAGAGGCACGCCAATGCCCATAAATCCACACGAAAAAACAGAAGGACGCTTTAAAAAAAGAGCCCTCACTTTACAGATCCCGGATTTATTGCTTGAAAATTGGCGTTTTCTGATGCGATAACCAGTATTGTTTTATTCTTTAATTTTGACTTGAAATTTTCGCTTCGGTGTTATCTTACTCCTTCAAAATTCAATTGATTTCTTTAAGATAGCACCGGATTTCTTTTTTGTCAAATCAAAAAAGTCTCTTTGTGAGGATTTTTATTTTCAGGTATTGGCTGTGCTTCTGATGCGGTTGCTTTTTACTCTCCTGTCAGATCAGTGATTCTCTTTCTGCTCTCCGGAGTCGAATTCAAAAGTTTTTGAAATCAACTCTTTCTACACTATAATTCCCTTTCAGGAGTGTGAATCTTACAACGCTTCGATGGATTGTGACAGAAAAATGCAAAAAATATAAAAATCAGAGAGCCGATATTCAAAAAGATGGGTTCTTCGACGGTTTATGACAGGAATAGGCAGAAAAATATAAAAATCTGAAAGATGGAATTGAAAAAGACTGGAATTGCACCTATTGTTAAGTGTCCAACAAAAACAGTAGGGGGTAAGCAATGCCAGTCAGTCTATACTATACACAGAAAGTCCGTGGATTTCAACAGGAACAAGTAAAATATTCAACAAAAAGTGTGAAAATCCGTCTGAAACGCACGAAACACCAATGTCCTTATTGCGGTTCAATTAATTGGTGCCATTCCATACAAGTAACTATCAATTATACATTTACAATTAAATTATTCTCTTTTTTTTGCCGTTCTCCCCGGGGGAAAACGTTCTACCCACCTTGTTTTTTACATAAACGCCGCAAGTAACATACCATCCGTAATCCAATTTGTCAAGTGGAAACACAAAAGAGAATAATTTGCCAAGTAACCT